>JBDTMF010000224.1:0-6560 GCA_039934455.1 Solirubrobacteraceae bacterium | reverse complement strand
TCCTGATCACCGTTCAGGGATTCGAGACGATTCGCTACCTCGGCGACGAGTACGATGCGCGGACGCGGATATGGGCCTCGGCACCGCGGCGGGGCCCGATGACACGTTGCTGCAGGTGACCGACCGGGTGGCACCGATCCTGGCGTGCCGCTGGTGATCTGCGCCGTGCTGAGCCAGTTCAGCGCCGCGATCGCGGACACGGCGGCCGCCGACGGCAACCTGCGCGGACTGGCCCACTGGATGCGCGGCCCACGGCCCTACCTGGCCACCGGCGCCGCCGCGATCGCGCTCGCCGCGACGGTGCAGACGTTCACCATCATCGCCGTCGCCTCGCGCGCCTTCGCCGCGTACTACGCGATCCAGGCGCTGCTCGCGCTACGAACCTCCGCCGGCCCGGCGCGACGGTTCGGGTACGGCGCGCTCGCCATCCTGATGGCGGCCATCACGCTGCTCGCCGAGCCCGCGGGGTAGTGCTCGAGCGCCGGTGAGCCCATCCGAGGGACGAGGCCGACGGACCGGCGCGCTAATGCGGGTGTTCGCGCGAGAGCAGGCGGACGCGCGCGCGATGCAGGTGCGGCATCAGCCCGTAGATGACGATCGGCACCGCTGTGGTCGCGAGCACGAATGTGCGGACGATCGGGGACATCGGTGCGAGCCAGTCGCCGAGCGTCAAGTTGAGGACCGTCAAGGTCGGGAACACGCAGAGCCAGATCATCAGGGCCAGCTGGTGTCGGCTCGGCGGCGGGGTCCGCCTGGGTGGGGTCTCGGCGGTGTTGGTCATGGGAGTGCTCCGGTCTTGGTGGCTGTTCACGCCGCGGTGGCCGCGCCGACTCGCTCGATGGCGGTCGCCACGTCCTCCTCGACGAGGTCGGTGTTGATCGCGATCGCCGCCGCGGAGCCTTCGCCCGCGGCGGTGATCACCTGGGCGCGCGGGTTGGCGGCGTTGCCGGCCGCCCAGACGCCGGGCACGCTCGTGCGGCCGTCGGCGTCGACGCGGACGAGTCCTCCTGGGAGCACCTCGCAGCCAAGGGCTGCGGCCGGCCCGTCCGCGTGCGCGCGCAGTGCGGGTCGGATGAAGAGCGCATCGCGCGCAACGCTGCGACCATCGGCGAGCGCCACCGCTCGCAGGTGGTCGTCGGCGACGACGAGGCGCTCGACTGCGCCGTCGACGACCGCGATCCCACGCGCGTCGAGTGTCGCCCGCTCGCCGGAGGCGACAGCGGAGGTGTGCGTGAAGAGGATCACGTCGTCTGACCACTGGCGGAGGAGGTGGGCGTGCTCGACGGACCCGAGCACGCCGATCGCCTGGTCGCGCACCTCCCAGCCGTGGCAGTACGGGCAGTGCAGGAGATCGCGTCCCCAGCGCTCGCGAGCGCCGGCGACGTCGGGCAGGTCGTCCACGGCGCCGGTCGCGAGGAGCACCCGTCGTGCCTCGACGGTCCGGCCGCCGGCGAGCCGGAGCTCGAAGCCGGCGGTCGCGTCGACCACGCGGTCTTCGATGATCTCCACGCCGTAGCCCTGCACTTCGGCGCGCGCGCTCTGGAGCAGGCTGGCCGGGGAGGTTCCGTCGCGGGACAGGAACCCCTGCATGTGGGCGGCGGGAGCGTTCCGCGGCGCTCCGGCGTCGACGACGAGGACGCGGCGTCTCGCCCGGCCCAGCACGAGCGCGGCGCTCAGTCCGGCAGCCCCGCCGCCGATGATGGCCACGTCATAGGTCTCAGATCTCATGTGCTCCATCGTGCACGCCGGCGCCGTGGAACGCACGGTTCGTTGCCGTTTCTGGGAATCGCCGGTAGCGTCGGCTCCGATGGTGGACCCGTCGGCGATCCCGGACGTGCTGGCCGAGGTCGGTCCTCGCCTGCGGCGGCTGCGAGAGCGACGCGGCGCGACGCTGACGGCACTGGCCGCGCAGACCGGGATCTCGAAGAGCACGCTCTCGCGCCTGGAGAGCGGACAGCGCAAGCCCAGCCTCGAACTGCTGCTGCCCTTGGCCCAGGCTCATCACCTGCCGCTCGACGAGCTCGTCGGCGCACCACGGGTCGGCGATCCCCGCGTCCGGCTCAAGCCCCGGACCCGCAACGGCCGGCTCGTCTACCCCCTGACCCAGCAGTCCAGCGGCATGGCCGTCTGGAAGGTCGTCATCCCGCCCGAGCGCGAGCGCAAGCTCAGGACCCATGCAGGCCATGAGTGGCTCTACGTGCTCTCGGGCGAGATGCGGCTCATCCTCGGCGAGCACGACATCACCATGCGGCCAGGCGAGGTCGCCGAGTTCGACACCCGGCTGCCGCACTGGTTCGGCCCGACCGGTGACGAGCCGGTCGAGGTCCTCAGCGTCCACGGCAGCGACGGGCAGCGGATGCACGTCCGCGCCGCGCCACGCCGCGACGACGAGACCGGCTGAGTCGGTTCGCCTGTTCTCATAGCTCCCTGATGGCCGTCGCAGGGACACCCGCCACGAGCGTCGCCGGCGGGACGTCACGGGTGACGACGGCACCGGCTGCCACGACGGAGTCGGCTCCGATGGTGACGCCCGGCAGGATCGTCGCGGCGGTTCCGATCCACACATTCGTCTCGATGGTGATCGGTGCCGCGGGGATATCGGCCCGTCGCCGGTCCGGTTCAACGGGATGACCGGACGTGACCAGGTTGACCCGGTTGGCGATCATCACCTGGTCCGCGATGGCGATGGCCGCGTGGCCCGTGAACATGCACTCGTACCCGATGAAGACGGTCCGACCGACAGTGATGTTCAGTCCGTAGTCCGCATAGAAGGGAGGGATCAGCGTGAACGAGTCGCCCACCGGCTTGCCGGTCAGCTCCTCGAAGACCTCTCGGATCTGCTCGCCTTCGTCGACGCAGTACGCGCTGAGCTTGGAAGACAGCCGGGTGGCCACCTTCACCCGCTCGAACAGATCGCGGGACTCCTGCGTTCTGGTCTTGATCCACCACTGTCTTCGTTCATCGGTGCCCTCGCTCCGCCCGCTAGGAGCCTGTGATCCGCACCGACCCGTCGTCCTCGATCGTCCAGTGCGGGTTGTGGGCGACCTCCCACGGGTGGCCGTCGGGGTCGATGAAGACGCCCGAGTAGCCGCCCCAGAACGTCGCGGCGCCGCGACGGCCGACGGTGGCGCCCGCCGCCTCGGCCTCGGCCAGCGCAGCGTCGACCTCCTCGGGCGAGCGGACGTTGTAGGCGAGCGTGACGCCACCGGAGCCGCCGCGGTCGGTGACCGTCGAGTCCTCCGCGAGCTGCTTGCGGTCCCACACCGCGAGCGCGATCCCGCCGAGCTGGAAGAAGGCGACGTCGAGCGAGGGGTCGGTGTCGCAGGCCCAGCCCAGCGCCTCGTAGAACGCCCGCGCCGCGGGCACGTCGGTGACGCCGAGGGTGATGAGGGAGAGGCGTTGCTCCATTTCCGACCCCGTAAGACGGGCCACCGCAGGGTCAACCACTCTAAGGGGAGCGCTGAACGGTGGCATTCAAGGATCCGAAGGCGATCACCGAAGCGGGCGTCGACATCGGGATGACGAAGACCTCGCTGACCTGGGATCTACGGTCACGACGCGGACGACGCGGACGACGCCGCGGCGCAGGGGGCCGGTGACACTGAGCGCACCGGGCGCTTCAGCGGCGGCAACGGCGACGGCATCACCGGCGCGCGGACGACCGCCCGAAGCGACGCCTGATCCGCTCCCAGAGGACCGAGAAGAAGAGCCCGAACCCGCCGACCGGCTTGGCCTGAGCCGGCGGCGGGGGCGGAGCCGGCCGGGCCGTCGCGGGCCCGGCAGTCGTCCCCGCGGACGTGGCCCCGGCGCTCGCGGCAGCGGCCTCGGCGCCCATGTCCGTGTCCTCCCCCGTGGCGGCGGCGACCGCCTCGGGCGGTGCATCGCCGCGCGCGACCTCCTCCCCGCTCGGTGCGGTGGGCGCGTCGGCCAGGCGCGCCTGCAGGCAGGTCGAGAAGTCGCGCAGCAGGCGGTTGGAGATGTCCTCCATCATCCCGCCGCGGCCGAAGCGTGCGAGCCGGCCGGTGATCGAGAAGTCTGTGTCGGCGTGCACGGTCGTGGCGCCGCCCTGCTCGGTGAGCGTGTTGACGATCGTCGCCGACGCGCCGCCCTGGCCGCGCTTGTCGGTCCCGCGCGCCTTCAGCGTCGCGGTGTGCGTGCGCTCGTCGGCGCTCTCGATCCTGATCGTGCCGCGATAGGCCGCGGTGGTCGGGCCGAGCTTGACCTGGAAGGTGCCGTGGTAGGTGCCGTCCTCGTCGTGTCCGGTGATCGTCGCGCCGGGCAGACAGGGGGCGACGTGCTCGAGATCGTTGAGCGCGGCCCACACCTGGTCGATCGGCGCGGCCACCTCGAAGGACTGCTCGAGCTTCATGACTGGGCCTCCTGGAGTCGCTCCGGCGTGTCGATGTCGGTCGGGTCGCAGAGCCGCCCGCACTCCCATACGCGCACGTGGTCCCCGAGCAGGAGGTCGCGCGCGCCGGTGTCGCCGCTCAGCTCCCTCACGTGGTCGAGCAGCCGCCGCTCGAGCAGTACGGGATGGCCGGGCGTGCCGTCGTAGGTCGCGCGCACGGCGAGGTGGCGCCCGCGCTGGTCGAGCACGCCCGCGATCGCCTGCGGGCTGATGAAGGGCTGGTCGGCGAGCGTTATGACCGCGGCCTCGACCTCGCCCAGCGCGGCCGCGCCGGCCTTCAGCGAGGCGGACTGGCCGTCCGCCCAGTCCTGGCACACGACGATCTCGGCGCCGCTCAGGTCGGCCTCGGCCTGGATGCGCCCGGCGTGCGCCCCCAGCACGATCACGACCGGGTCGATGGCGGGCACGGCGAGCATCGCCGCCAGCGCGTGCTCGATCAGCGGCTGCCCGTTGAGCTCGGCGAGCTGCTTGGGCCCGCCGAAGCGGCGGCCCTCGCCGGCCGCGAGGATGATCCCCCCGATCTCGGGCTCGGATTCGGCGGCGCGCGGCGGGCGGGTCATGCCGGGACACCTTCCTCCATCAGCGCGGCCAGTGCTTCCAGGGAGGCGATCGAGTTGCCCGGGAGCAGCCGGTCGACGTACGGCATCGCCGCCTGCATGCCGCGCGTCAGCGGCGCGTAGCGGGGGTCGGCGGCGAGCGGATTCAGCCACACGATCCGGTGCGCGCAGCGCTGCAGGCGCGCCATCTCCTGCGCCAGCAGCTCGGGGTCGCCGCGGTCCCAGCCGTCCGACAGCACGACGACGAGCGCGCCGCGGCCGATGCGGCGGCCATGCACGCGGTTGAGCTCTGCCAGTGCCTCGCCGATGCGGGTGCCGCCCGACCAGTCCTGCACCGCGTCGGCGGCGCGCCGCAGCGCACGGTCGGGATCGCGGCCCGACAGCTCGCGCGTCACCCGGGTCAGACGAGTGCCGAACACGAACGCCTCGACGCGAGCGCGCGCGGCGACCGCCGCCTGCAGGTATTGGAGCAGCATCCGCGCGTAGGGCGCCATCGAGCCCGAGACGTCGCAGACGAGCACGAGCCGGCGCGGGCGCTCGGCGGGCGTGCGGTAGCGCCGCTCGACGAACTCGCCGCCGTGGCGCAGCGACAGCCGGACCGTCGCGCGCAGGTCGTGGACCTCGCGGCGGCGGCGCGTCGAGCGCGTGCGGCGCGAGAGCCGGCGCGGGCCGCGGCGCGCGAGCTGGACCAGCAGCCGCCGCGCCTGCGCGCGCTCGCTGTCGGTGTAGAGGGCGAAGTCGCGCTCGCGCAGCAGCTCCTCGTCGCTCCACGCCGCCGGCACGGGCGCGATCTCGAGCTCCGGCGCCTCCATCGCACCGGGGACGCCGAAGCGCGGCATCGCCAACCGCTCGATCTCCCCCAGCGCCTCGAGCGGGTTCGCCGCGCCGGTCTCGGGCGCGGCGAACGCAACCGCGAACGCCTCGGTGAAGATGCCCAGGTCCGCGTGCGAGGAGCACAGCGCGGCGCGCAGCGCGAAGAACGCCGCCTCGCGGTCCGACGCGTCGATCGCCGCCAGCGCGCGGTGCGCGCGCAGCAGTTCGCCGAGGCCGACGCGGGCACCGCCGGCGCGCATGAGGGCGGTGAGCCGCGAGAGCGACCCTGACACGCGCACCCCGAGCTGCTCAGGCACCCCGCAGCACCCCGCTCTCGCGGACGCGGTCGATGTCCTCCCGCACCTTCAGCGCCACCCCGAGCGTATCCTCGAGCGGCTCGTCGGGCCCGAGCGCGAGCAGCGCCCGCGCCCACGTGATCGTCTCCCCCACCCCCGGCAGCTTGTAGAGCTCCTCGGCCCGCAGCCGCGCCACCGCGTCGCACACCCGTAGCGCGATCGCGTCGGGGACGTCGGGCAGCCGCGCGCGCACGATCTCGGCCTCGCGCTCCGGGTCGGGGTAGTCGATCCAGTGGTAGAGGCAGCGGCGCTTCAGAGCGTCGTGCAGCTCCCGCGTCCGGTTCGAGGTCAGGACGACCAGCGGCCGCCGCCTGGCCTGCACCGTGCCGAGCTCGGGGATCGTGATCGCGAAGTCGGAGAGGAACTCGAGCAGGAACGCCTCGAACTCATCGTCGGCGCGGTCGATCTCGTCGATCAGCAGCACCG
>JBDTMF010000223.1:0-6589 GCA_039934455.1 Solirubrobacteraceae bacterium | reverse complement strand
CGAGCGCCTCGAGGCCGGCCGCCCGGCCACCCCACCCGCGAGCCGGGCCGCGTCCGTGCCGGCCACGGCAGCCGGCCGCGCCGCCCCGCCGGCCAACGGCGCGCCGGGCGAGGCCGCTCCGCCCGCGCCGAGCCGACCCACGGAGGGGGCCGCTCCGCCCGCCGACCCCGCCCCGGCCGCGCCGAGCCGGCCCGCGGAGGGGACCTCCCCGCCCCGTTTCGCCCAGCCCCCCGCCGTCGCGCCCGAGGCCGAGCCCGCGGTCATCGCGGTCGCCGTGATCGAGCAGGACGCTCCGGGCGCCGAGCCGATCGTGGCCGCCGTCGGCCTCGACCTCGACGGCTTCGCCGAGCTGTGGCCGGCCGTCATCGAGTCGATCCAGGGGGAGCGGCCGCTGCTCGCCGAGCACCTCAAGGTGGCGCGCCCGTCCGCGCTCGGGGACGGTGAGCTGACGCTCGCCTGGACCGAGACGTCCGGCCTGTCGCGCCGCAAGGCCGAGGATCCCCCCAACCGCGAGGTGATCGGCCGCGCGATCCGCGCCGTCACCGGTGCGTCGCTGCGGCTCGCCCACGAGATGCGGGCCGCCGACGGGCCCGAGACAGCCGCTCCGACGCTCTCGGAGGACGAGCTGATCGAGCGCTTCGTGGAAGAGTTCGAGGCCGAGATCGTGCCGGCGCCCGAAGCCGAGACCAAGTCCGAGGAGACGTCCTGATGCCGCCCCAGCCCAACATGCAGCAGATGCTCAAGCAGGTCCAGAAGATGCAGGCCGAGATGATGGCCGCGCAGGAGTCCCTCAAGGACGAGCGCGTCGAGGGCTCCGCCGGCGGCGGCATGGTCAAGGTCGTCGCCACGGGCGAGCTCGCGATCGAGTCGATCACGATCGACCCCGCCGCGGTCGATCCCGAGGACGTCGAGATGCTGCAGGACACCGTCCTCGCCGCGGTCAACCAGGCGCTGACCGCCGCCCAGGAGCTCGCGGCCGGCAAGATGGGCGGCGTGACCGGCGGCCTCGGCGGCCCGGGCGGCGGCCTCGGCGGGCTGGGCCTGCCGGGCCTCTAGGCAGATCCCGTGCTCGCTCCCCCCGTCCAGCGGCTGGTCACGGAGCTGGGCAAGCTCCCCGGCATCGGCAACCGCACGGCGCAGCGGCTGGCCTTCCATGTGCTGCGCACGAGCAGGGAGGACGCGTACGCGCTGGCCGAGGCGATCCGCGACGTCAAGGACAAGATCACGCTGTGCGAGATCTGCTTCAACCTCGCCGAGGGCCCGCACTGCACGATCTGCGCCGACGACCGCCGCGACCCGACGCTGATCTGCGTCGTCGAGGAGCCCGGTGACGTGATCCCGGTCGAGCGCACGCACGAGTACCGCGGCCGCTACCACGTGCTCGGCGGCGCGCTGTCGCCGATCGACGGTGTCGAGCCCGACGACCTCAAGATCGCACAGCTCTACACGCGCATCGAGGGCTCCGAGGTCACCGAGGTCGTGCTCGCCACCAACCCCACCACCACGGGCGAGGCCACGGCGCTGCACATCGCCGACGGGCTGCGGCTGCGCTCGCCCGGCGTCGCGGTGACCCGGCTCGCCTCCGGCCTGCCGGTGGGCGGCGATCTCGAGTACGCCGACGAGGTCACGCTCGGCCGCGCGCTCGCCGGTCGCCGCGCCGTATAAGGCGCCTACACTCCGCCGCCGTGCCCAGCACCGTCGTCATGAAGTTCGGCGGCACGTCCGTCGCCGACGCGGAGCGCCTCAAGCGCGCCGCCCGCCGGATCGTCCGCGCCCGTGAGCAGGGCCACAACGTCGTGGCCGTGCTGTCCGCGCGCGGGCAGATGACCGACGAGCTGGTCGCGATGGCCGAGGAGGTCTCGCCGAGCCCGGACCCGCGCGAGATGGACATGCTGCTCTCGACCGGCGAGCGGATGTCGTGCGCGCTGTGCGCGATGGCGATCAACGACCTCGGCCACCGCGCGATCTCGCTCACGGGCTCGCAGGCCGGGATCGTCACCGACACCTCGCACACGAAGGCGCGCATCCTCGACGTGCGCGCCGACCGCATCCGCCAGGCCCTCGACGAGCAGAAGATCGTGCTGGTGGCGGGCTTCCAGGGCGTCTCGACGTCCTACGACGTCACCACACTCGGCCGCGGCGGCTCTGACACCACCGCCGTCGCGCTCGCCGCCGCGATGGACGCCGAGGTGTGCGAGATCTACACCGACGTCGCCGGCGTCTACAGCGCCGACCCGCGGCTCGTCCCCGACGCGCGCAAGCTGCCGGTCGTCTCCTTCGAGGAGATGCTCGAGATGGCCGCGTCGGGCGCGCGCGTGCTGCAGCTGCGCGCGGTCGAGTACGCGCGCAACCACGGCGTGCGCATCCATTGCCGCTCCTCGTTCAACGAGGACCCCGGTACGTTTATCGTGGGCGAGGACGAGACCATGGAACGACCACTGATCACCGCAGTGACCCATTCGACCGACGAGGCTCGCGTCACGCTCCTCGGCGTCCCCGACAACCCGGGCATCGCCGGGAAGATCTTCACGGCGCTCGCCGACGCCAACGTCAACGTCGACATGATCATCCAGAACGAGCCCGAGTCCGAGGGCGCCGCCGCCGACATGTCGTTCACCGTCCCGCGCGCCGACCTCCCGGCCGCGCGCGCCGCGCTCGACCCGATCGTCTCCGCCGTGGGGATCTTCCGCGTCGCCGAGGACCCGACGATGGGGAAGGTCTCGGTCGTCGGCGCGGGAATGAAGTCGCATCCGGGCGTCGCCGCCAAGGTGTTCGCCACGCTCGGCAACGAGAACATCAACATCCAGATGATCTCCACCTCGCCCATCAAGATCTCCTGCGTCGTCCAGGCCGAGCGCGTGCCGAACGCCGTGCGCGCGCTGCACCAGGCGTTCGAGCTCGGCGCCGACGACGTCCGTCCCGAGCACCCCTTCAAGCCATGAGCCTCCGCGTCGCCGTCGTGGGCGCCACCGGCGCCGTGGGCACCGTGATGCTCGAGAAGCTGCGCGAGCGCAACTTCCCCGCGCGCGAGATCGTCCCGTTCGCTTCCGAGCGCTCAGCCGGGCGCGTGCTCGACGGCGGGCTCGTCGTCCAGGCGCTCAGCGAGGAGACGATCCAGGGCTTCGACATCGCGATCTTCTCCGCCGGCGCGACGACCTCGCGGGAATGGGCGCCCCGCTTCGCGGCCGCCGGCTGCGTCGTGGTCGACAACTCGTCCGCGTTCCGCCGCGACCCCGAGATCCCGCTCGTCGTCTCCGAGGTCAACCCGGAGGCGCTCGACGCCCACAAGGGCATCATCGCCAACCCCAACTGCTCCACGATGCAGCTGATGGTCGCGCTCAAGCCGATCTACGACGCGGCCGGGATCGAGCGCCTGATCGTCTCGACCTACCAGTCGGTGTCGGGCACCGGCGTGAAGGCGGTCGAGGAGCTCGAGAGCCAGACGCACGCGGTACTGCACGGGATGGAGGTGCCGCCGGCCGAGATCTACCGCGAGCCGATCGCCTTCAACGTCCACGGCGGCGCCGGCAACTTCCTCGACGGTGACGACCACACCGACGAGGAGCGCAAGATGATGTTCGAGACGCGCAAGATCCTCGGCGACGAGTCGATGGCGATCTCCGTCACCTGCGCCCGCGTTCCGGTCATCTCCTCGCACTCCGAGTCGGTCAACGTCCAGACCCGCGAGCCGCTCGAGGTCGAGGAGGCGCGCGCGCTGCTCGAGGCGATGCCGGGCATCACGATGGTCGATCCCTACCCGACCGCGTCGGGCGCGGCCGGCCACGACGACGTCTTCGTCGGCCGCCTGCGCCGCGATCCCTCGCACGAGCGAGGGCTGCAGATGTGGGTGGTCTCCGACAACCTGCGCAAGGGCGCGGCGACGAACGCCGTGCAGCTTGCGGAGCAGCTCTACGCGCGCGGGCTGGTCGGGGCGGCGAGAACGGCAACTGCGGCTGGGTAGGGGTGGGTTTCACCCCCGGGAACCCGACCCCCTGATGCGCCGTTGCCGTTGACCTTCAGGCGACGCCGCCGACCACCGAGGTCGACCAGTCGATGACGGAGCTGGGCCGCACGACGTGCTTGTTCATCCCCAGCTCCTTCGGCTCGAGCCCGAGCGCGAGGCCGACGAGTTGCGGGAGGTGGAGCACAGGCATCCCGAGGTCGCGCCCCACGACCTTCTCCGCCAGCGGCTGCTGGAGGTCGAGGTTGAGGTGGCACAGCGGGCATGGCGTGACGAGGCAGTCGGCGTCGGCGTCGATCGCGTCGCCGAGATGGCGGCCGGCCTGCTTGAGGGAGGCGTCCCGGTTCATGGTGATGATCGGGAAGCCGCAGCACTTGTACTGGCCGGCGTAGTCGACGACCGTGCCGCCGAGGACCTCGATCAGCTGCTGCAGGTAACGGTCGCGCGGGTTCTCGTGGTCGATCCCGAGGCGGTCGGTGGGGCGCACGATGTAGCAGCCATAGAACGGCCCGACGCGCAGGTCGGTCAACGGCCGCTTGACCTTCGCCTTGATCGCGTCGAGGCCGATCTCCTCGACCATCAGCCACAGGAAGTTCTTGTTCGAGATGCCGCGCTCGTAGGTCAGGCCCTCGGGCGCGAGCGTCTCATTGATGTGGTCGCGGTACTCCGTGTTGCCGTCGAGGCGCTCCTGGCACTCGCTCTGCGAGCCCTGGCACGTCGAGCAGATGTTCATCATCAGGTCGGCGCCGGAGGCGATCTCCTGCTGGGCCAGCGCGAAGGTGCGCGCGTTGAGCGTGTCGGCGAGCTCCTGGTTGTGCTCGGCGATGACGCCGGCGCCGCAGCACGAGGCGCGGTCGAGCTCAACGAGCTCGATGTCGAGCAGGGGGGCGACCTGGGCCATCGAGCCGTGGAGCTCCGGCGTGAACCCGCGGCTCACGCAGCCCGGCCAATACGCGACCTTCACTGGTTGGGACTCCTCTCAGCGGGCGTGTGGCCTGCGGCGCTCGAGTCGTCGGCCTCGGGCGCGTCCTCTTCGCCCTCGACGTACAGGTTGAGCTCGTAGCGCTCGTCCTTGTCATGGACGTGATCGAAGATCCGCCTGACCTGCTTGTCGGCCTTGTGGGCGTGCAGCAGCGCCTTCTTCGGCGTGACCTTGCCGCGCTGGACGGCCTTCAGGATCGCCGGCAGCGAGCGCACCAGCTCGGGCACCGCGCGCGGGTGGAACTTGCCGCCGTAGGAGTCGGGGAGCAGGTCGGCCTCGTGCAGGAGGCCGTTCTTCTCGATGTTGTCGACGAACGCCATCTCGTGGCGATGGCCGTTGTTGCGGTCGTCGATCTCGAACTCGGAGCCGGCGATGCGCCGCAGCCGCATGATCTGGCTCATCGGGGCGACGCCCTTGGGGCAGGCCTCGATGCAGTTGAAGCAGTGCGTGCAGTCGTAGATCCCGTGCGGGTCCTCGGCGAGGTCCTTGAGGCGCTCCTTGTGCTGGCCGTCCCGCGGGTCGCCGACGAAGCGGTAGGCCTTGGCGAGCGCGGCGGGGCCGATGAAGAGCGGGTCGACCTCCATCGAGAGGCAGTCCGAGACGCAGGCGCCGCACTGGATGCAGGCCATCGTCTGCGTGATGTCGATCATCGACTCGGGCGGGACGATGTACTCGCGCTCCGGCGGCGGGCCGTCGGGGAGGAGCCACGGCGTGACGCGCTGCATCTTCTTCCAGTGGACCGCGTCCATGTCGACGATCAGGTCCTTGATGATCGGCATGTTGCCCATCGGCTCGACCACGATCGCGCCGTCGGGCGAGCGCTCGACCGCCTCGTCGAGGTGCATGTGGCAGGCGAGCCCGGGCCGGCCGTTGATGCGGACGCCGCAGGAGCCGCAGATCGCCGCGCGGCAGGAGCAGCGGATGCCGATCGAGCCGTCCTGGCGATCCTTGGCCTGGAGGATGCCGTCGAGCACGGAGCGCTTGCCGTCGAGGTCGATCGTGAACTCCTCCCAGTAGGGAGCCTCGCCCGACTCGGGCTGGTAACGGCGCAGCTTGAGCGTGTACTCGGCCATCAGTAGGTGCGCTCCTGGGGCTCCCATTGGGTCATGGTTACGGGAGCGTAGTCGACCCTCGGGGCGTCACCGCCGTTGACGGAGATGGTGATGTGCTTGAGCCACTCGTCGTCGTTGCGCTCGGGATAGTCGAGGCGGAACTGGGCGCCGCGCGACTCCTTGCGCTCGAGCGCGCCCATCACGATCGCCTCCGCGCAGTCGAGCATGTAGCCGAGCTCGATGGCGCCGAGCACGTCCTGGTTGAAGACCGTGCCGCGGTCGTCGATGTAGGCCGTCTCGGCCTCCTCCTTGAGGCGCCGGATCGTCTCGTGGGCCGAGGTCAGGCCCTCGTGGTCGCGGAAGACCGCGCACTTCTCGTTCATCATCGTGCCGAGCTCGTCCTTGATCTCGGAGATCCGGCGGCCGTCCTTGGAGCGGGCGAGGATCTGGTCGATCATCTGCTGCTCGGCCCTGAGGTGGGACTCGGCGGGCGTCGGCATCGCCATGCCGGCAGCGCGCTCGGCGGCAGCCTCGCCGGAGCGGCGGCCGAAGATCAGCGTGTCGAGCAGGGAGTTCGCGCCGAGGCGGTTGCCG
>JBDTMF010000222.1:0-6687 GCA_039934455.1 Solirubrobacteraceae bacterium | reverse complement strand
GTCTTCTCGATGCCGGTGTGGAGGTAGCCGATGATCGGCTTGATGTCGCGCACGACCTCGCCCTCGAGCGTGCTCAGCAGGCGCAGGACGCCGTGCGTCGCCGGGTGGTGCGGGCCGATGTTGAGCGTCAGCAGCTCGTCGTGCTCGGGGTGCTCGATGGTGGAGAGGTCGTGCGACTCCTCCATCTCGCGATACGGGAGGTGCGGGGAGCTGCGCGTGGTGTCGACCTCGCTCACTCCCACCACCCCGGGACTTCGCGCTCGTTGTGCGTGAACAGGATCGGCTCGCCGCCGATCGGGAAGTCGCGGCGCTGCGGGTGGCCCTCGTAGTCCTCGGGCATGAGGATGCGGCGCAGGTCGGGGTGGCCCTCGAAGACGACGCCGAACATGTCGTAGACCTCGCGCTCCTGGTGGTCGGCGGTCGGCCAGTCGGGGGTGACCGAGGGCACGTTGGGGGCGTCGACCGTCACGCGCGTGCGCACGCTAATGCGATCGACGGTGGACATGTCGAGCAGCTCGTAGTGCACACCGAGGCGTGGCTCCTCCGGGAAGTAGTCGACGCCGTGCACCGAGGCGAGGAAGCCGTAGCCCTTCCCGCGCAGCGTCGCGAGCGTCGCAGGCACCGACGCCGGGGAGACGAGCACCGCGGCGCGCTCGCGGAAGAACACCGTCCCGAGCACGCTGTCCTCGTCACGGTCGCGCAGCTCCTGCGCGATCAGCTCGAGGCCGGTCGCGTCAGGCACTCGTGCCCATCCTGCCGGAGCCGGGGACGTTGATGACGTCCGCGAGCTCCTCGCCGGAGACGACCTCCTCCGTCCCGCGCCCTCCGTAGCGCGTGCGCCAGCCCAGGTCGGGCTGCTTGAGGACGGCCGCGCGCAGCTTGATGATCCCGTGCATGAGCGCCTCCGGGCGCGGCGGGCAGCCGGGGATGTGGATGTCGATCGGCATGAACTTGTCGGCGGGCACGATCGCGTAGTTGTTGAACACGCCCATCGACGAGGAGCAGGCGCCCATCGCGATCGCCCAGCGCGGCTCGAGCATCTGGTCGTAGATGCGGCGGACGACCGGCGCCATCTTGATCGACACGCGGCCGGACAGGATCAGCATGTCGGCCTGGCGCGGGCTCGCGCGGAACGCCTCGAAGCCGAAGCGCGCGATGTCGGCGCGGGCGGCGACCATCGTCATCATCTCGATCGCGCAGCAGGCGAGCCCGAACGTGGCGGGGAACATCGCGTTGCCGGCGGCCCAGCCGGCCGCCTTGTCGAGCGTCGTGGTGAGCACGCTCTCCTCGACATGCTGCTCGAGCTCCGGCCCCTCGAGGTCGCCGCGCAGCATGTCGCGCGCGCGCAGCTGGCGCGCGCGGAACTCGCCGTCGGCGCCGCTGCCGAGGCGCTCTCGCTTTATCTCCATTCGAGGGCTCCTCGCCGCCAGACGTACACGAACGCGACCGTCAGCAGGACGATGAAGACGATCGTCTCAACGAGCGCGAACGTGCCGAACGCCTTCAGCTGGATGGCCACCGGGAACAGGAAGATGACCTCGATGTCGAACAGGATGAACAGCATCGCCACGAGGTAGAAGGAGATGCCGAAGCGGAAGTTCTTCTGGACCTCGGACGGCAGGCCGCACTCGTACGGGTCGCCCGTGGCCGGGCGCTGCCTGGGCTTCCGGCCGAGAAACGTGTTGATGACCGCGAAGGTCAGACCCAGGAAGGAGCCGAGACCGACGAAGACGAGCGCTGGCAGGTAGCTGCGGATCACGACTAAGGCGGGTTTATAGCACCGCTTGTAACACGTCGATACAAAGTGACAATTGCCGCATTACAAGAGGCCTCCTGCTCGCAGGCCCAGGGCGGCGACCACGAGCGCGGAAGCGGCCATCACACCCATTTCCCGCAGGAGGATGTCGAGCACGGCGGCGTCCGCCTCGGCCGAAGGCAGCTCGCGCGCGGAGGCGACGCCGCGCGCGTCGAGCACCGCCTGCGCCGAGGTCAGCCGCAGCTGCTCGGCGATGAAGGCGACCCCGAGCGGGACGAGCCCGTAGATCAGGTGCAGCCGCGGGAGCTCGGCGCCGAGCAGGAGCAGCACGCCGCCGTCGAGCGCCTCGACCGCGACGAGCGCCTGGCCGGTGCGCAGCAGCGGCCAGAACACGCGGCTCAGCTCGCCGCGCTGCCAGCGCCAGACGCCGAGCGCCCCGGCGGCGACGTTGACGGCGATGAGCGACACGCCGAGGACGACGTGGAAGACCGTCACAGCGAGCCGTAGGCCCCGCGGAACCAGATCAGCGGCTCGGTGCCCGGCGCGCCGCGCTCGGCGGCGTGGACGGCGCCGATGCCGATCGTGTGGTCGCCGCCGGGGACGAAGTGCTCCAGCTCGCACCCGACCCAGGCGAGCGCGCCGTCGAGCACCGGGATCCCGTCGTGGACGGTGTGCGGGACCTCCCCGAACTTGGAGTCGTCCTTGGACGCGAAGCGGCGCGCGAGGCGCTCCTGGCCGGCGGCGAGGACGTTGACCCCGAAGCGCCCGGCGCGCTCGACCTCCGGCAGCGTGCGCGCGCCGTTGTCGAAGCAGACGAGCACGAGGACGGGATCGAGCGACAGCGAGGCGACGGCGTTGGCCGTCATCCCCTGCGGTCCACTCGGCGCGTCGACGGTCACGACGGCCACGCCGGTCGCGAAGTGCCCCATCACGGCGCGGAAGCGCTCGGGCTCGACGGTCCTCACTTGACGACCAGGGTGCCGTACATCCCCAGCTCCTCGTGGTTGGAGAGCGCGCAGAAGAAGCGGTACTCGCCCTTGCGCACGCGCACCGTCTTGGTGGCGTGCACCCCCGGCAGCAGGCTCGACACCTTCGCCACGATCCTGCCCGGCCCCCGCTCCAGCCGGAAGGTGTGGGCGAGGCGGCCGTGGTTGACGAAGTCGAAGCGCAGGCGGCCCGGCGCGGCCCGGATCTGCTGCGGCCGGTAGCGGAAGTCCTCGATCGTGACGGCGATCCGGCCGTCGCGCGCCCGGACCTCGGGCTCGGCCCCGCCGCAGGCCGGAAGCGCCGCGACGGGGAGGGCGAGGGCGAGCAGGAGGAGGGGGCGCCGGGTCATGGAAGGCAGCGATTGTTCCGTATGCTCTGCCGCCTCATGCGCCGCCCCCTGCTGCTCCTCGCGCTTCCGGTCGTGGCCGCGGCCGTGGTCGCGTGCGGCTCGGAGGAGGTCCAGGTGGCCAAGACGAGCGCGAGCTACTCGGCTGCGGAGACGTTCCACCAGCGCTGCGCAGGCTGCCACACGCTCAACGTCGACGGCGCCCAGGGCTCGGCCGTGATCGCCAACAAGCGCGAGTACAAGGACGGCCCGAACTTCGACCAGCGCAAGGAGGACTACAACTCGGTCCTCTACGCGATCCGCAACGGCGGCTTCTCGTCCGGCCCGATGCCGCAGAACATCGTCGTCGGCAAGCAGGCCGAGGACGTCGCGCGCTTCATCGCGAAGTACTCGGGCACGAAGGCGAAGAAGCCCGTTTCTCCGTAGGGCCTTCGTGCTCGACCTGAAGGCGATCCGGCGGGACCCCGGCGCGGTGCGCGCGGCGCTGGCGCGGCGCGGCGACGGATCCGACGCGCGGCTGGATGAGGTGTTGGGGCGCGACGAGCGGCGGCGTGCGCTGCTGCCCGAGGTCGAGGGGCTGCGGGCGCGCCAGAACGAGGCCTCGCAGGGCATCGCGCAGGCGAAGAAGGCGGGCGAGGACGCCTCCGCCGCGATCGCCGCGATGCAGGAGGTCTCGCGCCGCGTCAAGACGCTGACCGAGGAGCTCGCCTCGGTCGAGGCCGCGCTCGAGGCGGCGCTCGCCTCGCTGCCGAACCCCCCGGACCCGTCGGCGGCCGACGCGGACGCGGTGCTGCGGGAGGTGGGCGAGCCGCGGGTGCCCTCTGAGGGCGCGCGCGACCACCTCGACCTCGCGGACAGCCTGATTGACATGGAGGCGGCCGCGAGGGTCAGCGGCTCCCGCTTCGCGTACCTCAAGGGCGACCTCGTGCTGCTCGAGATGGCGCTGACGCGCTGGGCGCTCGACGTCCTCGGCGGGTACGGGTTCGAGCCCGTCATCCCGCCCGTGCTCGTGCGCGAGGGGGCGCTGTACGGGTCGGGCTTCCTCCCCGACACCGAGCAGCAGATCTACCGCCTGGCCGACGACGAGCTGTATCTGGTCGGCACGAGCGAGGTGCCGCTCGCCTCGCTGCACGCCGGCGAGATCCTCGACGGCGGGCGGCTGCCGATCCACTACGCGGGCGTCTCGCCGTGCTTCCGGCGCGAGGCCGGGGCGGCGGGGCGCGACACGCGCGGGATCTTTCGCGTGCACCAGTTCAACAAGGTCGAGATGTTCTCGTTCGTCGAGCCGGAGACGGCGGCCGACGAGCACGAGCGGCTGCTGGCGCTCGAGGAGGAGCTGCTCCAGGCCCTCGCGATCCCCTACCGCGTGGTCAACATCGCGGTCGACGACCTTGGCAACTCCGCGGTCAAGAAGTACGACTGCGAGGCCTGGGTCCCCAGCCAGGACCGGTACCGCGAGGTCACCTCGACCTCCAACACCACCGACTACCAGTCGCGCCGGCTCGACATCCGGTACCGGACCGCCGGCGGCGGCCCGCGCCACGTCGCGACCCTCAACGGGACGGCGGTCACCTGGCGGCACCTGATCGCACTGCTCGAGAACGGCCAGCGCGAGGACGGCTCGGTGGAGATCCCCGAGGTGCTGCAGGCGTGGGGTGCGCCGGCGGAGCTACGGGTAGGAGCCCGCCTATGACCGAGACGCCGGACATCGCGCCGGAGGATCCCGAGGTGCCCGACGAGCGCCCGCCGGCGGAGGATTCGACGCCCGAGGTCCCCGATCAGCCGCTCGGCCCGCCGGCGGATATGCCCGAGGAGGACGCGCCGCTCCCCGGAATCCCCGAGAAGGAGCCGCCGGCCTCGGAGTGAACGGCGGCCCGACGCCGCCGCAGGGTCGTGTCGCGGGCCTCAGGCACGGCGAGAAGCGTGGCGCCGCCCGCGCCCCGGCCCGCGTCGAGCCGCGCGCGCGCCCACGCGTTGACGGCGTCCGGCCGCACCGGTTGCGGCTGCGGCGCCCGGTAGCGGGCGATCAGCATGCGGTCGTGCCGTTGGGTGCCCGCGGGCGCGAAGCCGGGGACGGGCGCTTGGTCGAGCGCGTTGGGTGGGAGGGGGTTGCGGTCGGGGTCGCTGAGGACGACGGCCAACTCCGTCACCTCCACCCCCTGCGGCGGCGCGGGCGCCAAGGCCGGCCGGTACCACCGCAGCGGGACGTCGGCGTAGGGCGGCGCGACGATGACGGCCTGCGCCGTGCCGAGATCGCGCGCCGTGTCGCGCCAGTCCTCGCGCGCGTGCGCGGGGTCGGTGAGGGCGCCGACGGTGGCGACGGCCAGCGCGACGCCGGCCGCGGCGCCCAGCACGGCGCCGGCGCGGCCAGCCGCGAACCCCAGCGCCGGCACCGCGAGCGCGATCGTCAGCACCGGCAGCGTGTTGCGGTTGTTGAGGTAGTCGGCTCCCCCGAGCGCCGCGAGCCCGATCAGCGCCGCCGCGCCCCCGCCGACCACCGCGGGCAGGATCGCCTCGCGCCGGCGATGGACGACGACGAGGACCACGCTCGCGAGCAGCAGCGCGCCGATGAGCCACTCGAGGTTGTCGATCGCCGCCCCGCGCTCGCCCACGAGCCAGCTCGTCGCGGCGCCCTTCACGCGCTCCGCCAGCCCCGTGCCGCCGGTCACGTTGTCGGTGTGGTCGCCGCCGATCTGCCGGGCCAGCAGCGGGAGCAGCGCCGCACCGGCCAGCGCGACGCCGCCGAGCGCGGGCAGCGCCGCGCGGCGGCGGCGCGCCAGCAGGATCGCCGCCTCGATCGCGACCGGGAAGATCGCGAAGTAGTGGCAGCCGAGCGCGACCGCGGAGGCGAGCGCCCACCAGATCGCCGGCTTCCCCTCCAGCGCGTCGAGGAAGCAGCCGAACCCGATCGCGCACGCGAGCGCGACCGCCGCGTAGCCGCGCGCCTCCTGCGAGTAGTAGACGAGCAGCGGGTGCACGGCGACGAGCGCTCCCAGCGCGATCGCCGCGCGCCCGCCGCCGAGCCGCCGCCCGATCGCGAACGCGACCGGCACGAGCGCGATCCCGAACAGCGCCGACGGCAGCCGCAGCGCGACCTCGCTCGTCCCCGCCACGCGCGTCCACACCCACTCGAGCAGGGAGAAGAGCGGCGGGTTCGCCTCCTGCTCGGCGAGGTGTCGGAACAGATCGCCGAGGCTGCCGCGCGCGAGCCCGCCGGTCAGCGTCTCGTCGAGCCACAGCGACTGCGAGCCGAGCGTCGGCAGGCGCAGCGCCGCCGCGAGCGCGGTCAGCGCGATCAGGGCTCGCGGCACGCGCGGCATTGTCGTCGACGCGCGGGATGATGCGGCGGCCCGCGGCTCAGCGGCTGCCCCGGAGCAGCACGTCCGCGACCAGGTCGGGCGCGTCCCACATCGGGACGTGCCCGGCGCCCGGCAGCGTGACGTTGCGCACGGTCGGCGGCAGGTGCGCGGGTCGCGCGACGAGCCGGTCGTGCTCGGGCCACGCGAGCGTGACCGGCACGCGGATGTGCTCGAGGCGCGTGAAGCGGTTCGCTCGCATCGCGCCGACTCGCTCGCCGCGGCGATGCCCGGAGCCACCA
>JBDTMF010000221.1:0-6688 GCA_039934455.1 Solirubrobacteraceae bacterium | reverse complement strand
CGGCGGCGAGGGCCTTGGGTTTGCGAGCACTCGCCCTGATGGCGCGCTCGGAGCCCTCGTCGGAGTCGGGCTCGTGCTGGCCGCGATGGGCAAGAGCGCGCAGGCGCCGCTGCAGACCTGGCTCGCGGGGGCGATGGCCGGACCCACGCCCGTGTCGGCGCTGCTGCACTCAGCGACGATGGTCGCCGCCGGCGTCTACCTGCTGGTGCGCGCGCAGGACCTGCTGGCCGGCTGGCCGCTGGAGCTCGCCGGCTGGGTCGGCGCCGTGACGGCGGTGGCGGGTGCGGGCATCGCGCTCGGCCAGTCCGACCTCAAGCGGGTGCTGGCCGGTTCGACCACCAGCCAGCTCGGGCTGATGTTCGTCGGCGCCGCCGCCGGCGGGCCGGCGGTGGCGATCTTCCATCTCGTGGCCCACGCGGCCGGGAAGGCGGGCCTGTTCCTCGCCGCCGGCATCTTCCAGCACCGCCGCGGCACGACCGAGCTGGCGGGCCTCAGGGGCGTTGCCGCGCAGGAGCGCGCAGGGTTCGCGCTGTTCGCGCTGAGCGCGCTGTCGATCGCCGGCGTGCCGCCGTTGGCGGCGTTCTGGAGCAAGGACTCGATCGTGGTTGCTTCCGAGGATCACCCGGCGTGGCTCGCACTCGTGCTGCTGGCCGGCGCCGGCAGCGCCGCCTATCTCCTGCGCCCCGCGCTGGTCCTGCGGCGCGGCAGCGGACACGCTGGCACGGCGCCCATGGGTCACGCGTGGATGCTCACCGGTGCCGGCCTGCTCGCGGGCGGCACGCTCGTGTTCGGGCTGCTCGGGCAACCGCTCGCCGGCCTCCTGGGCGCCTCGTTGCCGGCGGCCTCCGTTGCGGGTATCGCCCTGTCATTGGCGGCGACCGCGCTCGGGGCGATCGCGGTGCTCGCCGGGGCGCCGGTCCCCCGGCGCCTGGCGACCGCCGCTCGCCGGCAGCTCTACGTCGAGGACACCCTCGATCGCCTGGCCCAGCGCCCCGTGCTGGCGACCGCGCGAGTCACCGCGCGCTTCGACGACCGCATCGTCGATGGCGCCGTCGATGGCACGGGACGAGTGGTCGTCGCCGCCGCGCGCTCGCTGCGCTGGGTCGAGGAGCGCGGCGTCGATGCCGCCGTGGACGGTCTCGCCGCCCTGATCGGGCGGTCGGGGCGCGCCCTGACCCGCCTGCAGAGCGGCCGGCTGTTCGAGTACCTGCGCGACACCGTGGTGGGGATCGTCGCCCTCGCGCTCATCGTCGCCGTGACCGCCCTGATCTGAGACCGATGTGCCGCTGCTGACCCTTGCCGTCACCGTCCCTTTGATCGGCGCCGCCGTGGCCGCGGTGCTGCCCGCGCGACTTGCGGCGGTCCCGCGCGTGATCGCGCTCGCGGCCAGCGGGCTCTCGCTGCTCGCGCTGCTCGGCACCCTCATCCGCTTCGACCCCGATCGCGGCATGCAGCTCGTCGAGGAGGCAACCTGGATCCCGTCGCTCGACGTCGCGTGGCGACTCGGTGTCGATGGCATCGCCCTCGTGCTCGCGCTGATGTCGGCGATCCTGTTCGTGGCGGCCATCGCCTACGGCGTCGGCCCACGGCCGCTGACCCGCGCCGCCGCCTCGCTCCTGCTCCTCCTGGAGGGCGCGACGCTCGCCTTCTTCCTCGCCGAGGACTTCTTCCTCTTCTACGTCGCCTTCGACGTGACGCTCGTGGCGATGTACTTCGTGATCGCCCTCTGGGGCGGAGAGCGCCGGCGCTACGCGGCCCTGAAGTTCTTCCTCTACACGCTCGTCGGCTCGCTGCCGGTGCTGCTGGGGATCATCGTGCTCTACCTGCAGTCCGAGCCGCAGACCTTCAACATGATCACGCTGGCCCGGGAGCAGCCCGTGGCGGGGGCGGGCCTGGGCGCCTCGCTGCTGTTCCTCGCCTTCTTCGTCGGCTTTGCGGTCAAGACCCCCCTGGTCCCGCTGCACACCTGGCTGCCCGCCGCGCATGTCGAGGCCCCGACCGCCGGGAGCGTGCTGCTCGCCGGGGTGTTGCTGAAGCTCGGGACCTATGGCCTCGTGCGCGTCAACCTCCAGATGCTCCCCGACGCGTTCGCCCGCTATGCGCTCCCCGTCGCCCTGATCGGACTCCTGAGTGTCCTCTACGGGGCGCTCGTCGCGCTCGCGCAGACCGACCTCAAGCGTCTCGTGGCCTACACCTCGGTGAATCACATGGGCTATGTGGTCATCGGCGTCGCCGCGGCGGCCGCCCCCGGCATCTCCACGAGCGCACGTGAGCTGGCGATCGACGGGGCGGTGCTGCAGATGGTCGCCCACGGCTTCGTGACGGGCGCGCTGTTCTTCATCGCCGGCTTCATCGAGGCGCGGGCCAAGACGCGAGAGCTGGGACGCCTCGGCGGGCTGATGCGGCCGATGCCGCTCTACGGCTCGGCCGCCGCGCTGGCGTTCTTCGCCTCCCTCGGCCTGCCCGGCCTCGCCCAGTTCCCGGCGGAGCTGCAGATCTTCCTCGGGACGTTCGACGTCTTCCCCGCGATCGCCGCCATCGCGGCGCTCGGCATCGTCCTCACCGCTGCGCTGTTCCTGCTCGCGCTGCAGCGAGCGTTTCTCGGCGAGACACCCGCGCGGTGGGCACATCTGCCCGACCTCCACGGCCGCGAGCGCGTCGCCCTCGGCATCCTGCTGGTGTTCGTCGTCGCGCTCGGGGTCTATCCCCGGCTCGCCCTCGACCTCATCTCCGCCGGGGCGTGGCTGACATGATGACCGTCGCGGACATGAGGACGATGGAGGATCGGATGATCGCCGACCTCCCATGGCTGGCCCCCATCGGCGCGCTCGTGCTGACCGCGATCGTGGCGGTCGCGCTCGCCCTCGTGCTGCCGCGCGGCCGGCAGGGGCTCGTTGCGGCCTGGGTCGCGGGCGGGCACGTCACCGCCGCCGGATTGGCCGCTGGGGTGTGGCTCGACCGCGGCTTCAGGAGCGTGCTCGAGGGCACGCTGGTCGTCGACGCGCTGTCGCTCGTGTTCATCGGCATCCTCGGCGTGGCGGGAGCTGTCACCGTCGCGGTCGCTCGTCCCTCGATCGGCGGGACCGACCGCGAAGGCGAGTTCTACGCGATGCTCGCGGCCTCGACCGTCGCCGCCGCGGTGCTCGGCTCGGCCGCTGACGCCGCCCTGTTGGCGATCAGCCTTGGACTGTCGAGCCTGACGACGTTCGTGATGACCGGCTACCTGCGCGGCTCGGCCCGCGGCAACGAGGCGTCGCTGAAGTACTACGTGTACGGCACGGTCGCGGGCGCGGTCATGGTCTACGGGCTCTCATGGTGGTTCGGCATCGCCGGCAGCACCGACCTGCGCAAGATCGGCGAAGCGCTCGCGAACGCCCCGGACGGCGTGGCGATCGCCTCGACGACCATGGTCCTCGCCGGTCTCGCCTACAAGGCGTCGCTGGTGCCCCTGCACTTCTGGGCCCCCGACGCCTACGACGGCGCGCCGTTGCCCGTCGCCGCCTACCTGTCCGTCCTGTCGAAGCTGGCGGGTCTGGTCGCGCTGGCCCGCGTGCTCCCGCTCGCGCTCCCCGAGGGCCTGCTCGGTTGGCCCACCGCGGTGGCGATCGTGGCGGCGGCGACGATGACGCTCGGCAACCTCGCGATGATCCCTCAGCGCAATGTGGTGCGGCTGCTCGCCTACTCGTCGATCGCCCAGTCCGGCTACCTGCTCATGGCTGTCGCCGCGCTGCACGGGTCAGGCCAGGGGCGGCCGGCACTGCTGTTCTACGCGATGGCCTACGCAGCGGCCAACCTCGCCGCCTTCGCCGTCGTCCAAGCCGTGCAGCGGGAGCGCCGCTCCGTCGACATCTCCGCCTTCGCCGGGCTTGGTCGTGCCCATCCGTGGTGGACCCTGGCGCTCATCCTGGCGTTCCTGTCGCTGCTCGGGCTGCCGCCGCTGGCCGGCTTCGTCGGCAAGCTCGAGCTCTTCCGGGCCGCGATCGACGCCGGCCAGTCATGGCTCGCTGTCGTCGCCATCGTCAATACGGTGATCTCCCTCTATCCCTACCTCCGTGTCGTTGCGCCCGCGGTGCTCGACCCCGATACGGCGCGCGGGACGCCGTGGGCAACCGGCCGTCCGCTCACACTCGCCGCGGGTCTCACCGTGGCGCTCACCGTGGCGATCGGGATCGGTGCCGAGCCGCTCCTGAGGCTCGCCGAGCAGGCCGCGGGATGACCTCTCCATCCCACATATCGTAGGAATCGCCGACCTCGCCGTTCACCGTCTCGGCGCGCGGGCTTTATGCCACGACCACTTTGGGTCGTACCGTGAGAGCTGCAACCTCGCCGTGAGTCCGACGAGTCGTAGGAAACGGGTTGCGGTGGGACCCGACTCGGTAAAAGGGAGAACGACGTGCATTGGAGAGACATACGTCTGGCTGCGCTGCTGGCTGCGGGGGCTCTGGCCCTGGCGGGCTGCGGCTCCGACGGCGGATCAGGCAGCGCGAAGGGCGGAAACGGCACCGATCGCGCCTTTGTGGCTGCCATGGTGCCGCACCATCGCTCTGCGGTGGAGATGGCGACGGTCGCGCAGAAGAAAGGCAAGAGCCCGTTCGTCAAGAAGCTCGCCGGCGACATCATCTGGACACAGAAGACCGAGATCGCGACGATGGGGCGCGAGGATGAGGGGCTCGACCTCGCGGGCGTCAAGCCTGGAAGGCTCGATGTCCCCGAGCATCAGATGGGCATGGATGACGACCCCGCGATGCTGCGTGATGCCCGGCCCTTCGATCGCGCGTTCATCGACATGATGATCCCTCACCATCAGGGCGCGATCCGCATGGCGCGCGTCGAGATGGACAAAGGCTCCGACCCAGAGCTCAAGCGGCTCGCGGGCGACATCATCGACGCGCAGACACGCGAGATCGAGGAGATGAACGCTCACCGGAAGCGTGCGTTCGGCTCCACGTCGCCAGCTGGAGGGGTACCGGCGGGCGGCGCGGATCACAGCATGGGCCAGTCGGGCTGAACCGTCCGCGGTCCGGTCCGGTCCGGTCCGGTCCGCGACCGCGGACCGGACCGACCCAGGCTGCGAGCATGGGTGCAGCGACGGTCACGCCAGGAGCGGGTGAGGAAGCCGGCGGCGGCCGCAGGGATGAGCGCGAGGTTGTCGGCGAAGGCCCAGAGCAGGTTGCTCTTGATCGTCGCCAGCGTTTGCGGGAGAGGCGGATGGCGTCCGCGGCCGCCCGCAGGTCGCCGGAGACGAGGGTGAGGGTCTGAAGCTTCGATGGCGACGTCGGTGCCGGTGCCTACCGCGAGGCCGAGGTCGGCCTGCGCGAGCGCCGGGGCGGCGTTGACGCCGTCTCCGACCATGGCCACGACGCGCACCTGCGCCTGCAGCGTCCGGACCAAGGTCGACCTCTCGGACGGCATCAACTCTGCGATGACCTGCTCCATGCCGAGCTGTCGGGCGATCGCCTCCGCCGTCGCGCGGTTGTGGCCGCTGAGCAGGACTCGGGGCAGCCCGAGAGCCCTCGTCGTCATCGACCACGACAACCCGCTCGACCAAACGGCGGAGGATCGCGAACGTCAGCTCGGCAGGCGGCTCACCGGTCACCCCGTCTGCGATCTTGTGCGGGACCTGGATCCGCACTCTGCCGCCAGTGAGAACGGCGAGATCAGGTCGGCGTCAGGACTCCGGTGGCGAGCGCGAGCAACAGCACCATTCCGAGCAGGATGCGGTAGCCGATGAACACGGTGATGGGGTGTCGCGCGACCAGGCGCAAGAGCCACGCGATCGACGCGTAGGCCACGATGAAGCTCACGCCGGTACCGACCAGGGTGGGGAGCCACCCGACGCTGCTCGAAATCGCACCGGCTTGGCCGAGCGCTTCGTAACCGCCGGCGGCGGTGAGCGCCGGGAGCGATAGGAAAAACGATAGGCGGGTGGCGGTCACGCGATCGAGGTCGCGAAACAGTCCGGCGCTGATGGTTGCGCCCGAGCGTGAGATCCCGGGAATGAGCGCGATGCACTGGAACAAGACCTACGGTGAGCACGTCGCGTAGTGATCGGTCGTGCTCGCCGCGGCGCTGGGTGCCGTCGCGTTCAGCGAGGGCCATTATCGCGCTCCAGCTGATCAGGCCGCGTATCGGCGCCATAGGCGAGCCCAGAAGCCGCGCTCAAGGAGGGGTGCCTCGGGCCGCGACCGGCTCGCGCGCGCGCGGGCATTTCCGACATATTGTAGGAGATCGACGTGGCCGGTGCGGCTAGCGCTCGCCGCGCGCGGCGACCTCGACGATGGACGCGCCGATCAGCCACTCTCCCGGCGCCTTGTCGTCCGTGTACCCATGCTCGCTGAAAGTGGGATCAGTCAGGTAGCTTTTGTTCCTGATGAGTTGCTCTAATCGCTTCAGAACCTCGGCAACCTCTTCCTCGACGATTTTGGTGTCGTCATCGCGTTTGCCGCCAACGACGACGGCCTCGAAACATCTGCGATGCATATTTTTGGGCAACTCCCTCGTCGAAACACGGGTAAGACCTGAAAGTCTTACCCATGCCACAAGAGGGGTGAACGACCGCGGGGCTCGCCGATTGGCGAGCCCCGCGATGCGCTTTACTCCAGCACGGTGTGCGGGAGGTTCAATTGGTACGACGGTTACGACACCAGATAGACATGCGCTTCGTAGGGCTTGAAGTTGTCGGTGATGA
>JBDTMF010000220.1:0-6696 GCA_039934455.1 Solirubrobacteraceae bacterium | reverse complement strand
GCGTCGGCGTCGGCCTGCTCGAGCTTGCCCTTCTCGACCGCGCGGCCGAGCTGCTTCTCGATCTTCTCGACGCCGCTGGCGAGGCGGTCGTCGTTGACCTCTCGCAGCACGACGTCGTAGCCCGCCTGCGCCGCGACCTGGGCGATTCCGTGCCCCATCAGCCCGGCGCCGAGCACGCCGACCGTCTTGATCTCTGCCATGTGACTCCCGTTTCGCTTGTCCGGTGAAGCGCGCGGGAGCGTATTCGCTCGGCGGCGCTACGGGCGCTGGGGCGCCCGGACCTCGATCGAGCCGTCACGGACGCGCGCCTCGAGCGCCGGCTGCGGGTAGGCGGCCGGGCCCTGCTCCACCGAGCCGTCCTCGAGCCGGAAGCGCGAGGCGTGCAGCGGGCACTCGACGCAGTCGCCCACGAGCTCGCCGTCGGCCAGCGAGCCGCCGCGGTGCACGCAGGTATTCGACAGCGCGTGGACCTGGCCGCCCCGCCGGGCGATCAGGATCGCGACGCCGCCGACGTCGACCGAGCGCATCTCGCCCTCGCCGATCGCGGCGTCGGCGAGCACCTGCGCCCAGTCCTGCGGGTACTCCTCGAACGTCGCCATATTGACGCCCACGCCCTCCGCGTAGGTCAGGTGTCCGCCGAGGTAGCCGCCGACGCCGACCGACCCGAGACCGGCCAGTGCGAGCAGCTTGCCGCGACCGCGCGAGCCGGAGGCGCGGGCGGCCAGGGAGGCGGAGAACAGCGCCACGGCGGTGGCGTTGAAGGCGGCGTGGACGATCCCGATCCGGCGCACCGTGTCCGAGGCGGGCTCGGTGTCGGCCCAGTCGGCATAACCGGTGGCGACCGTCGGCACGGCGCCGGCGAGGCCGGCGCCGACCAGCAGCGAGGCCGCCGTCTCGGCGTCCTCTCCGCCGAGCCAGTCGAGCAGCACCGCGCTCGTCCAGCTGCCCATCGGCAGCAGGATCAGCAGCGGGTGGACGGGGTGCCCGAGCCAGGTGCCCGAGAGCGCTTCGTTGACCTTGGCGGGTGCCTTGAGGCCGCGGACGGCCTTGGCGAGCTGCTTGGCGGGGCCGTCGACGGCCTCGAGCGAGGCCAGCCGCTCGACGAGGTCGTGGCCGATCGGGTTGCGCGGCGACATGGCCGGATGCTTACCCAAGCTACGCTCCCGGCAATGCCCCTCGTCATCTCCGAGACCCACGGCCCGGTCCGCCACGTGGTGCTGAACCGCGCCGAGAAGCGCAACGCCTTCAACGGCGAGCTGGTCGTCGCCGTGGGCGAGGCGCTCCGCGCCGCCGCCGCCGACGCCTCCGTGCACTGCGTCGTGGTTCGCGGCATGGGCCCGATGTTCTCCTCCGGCATGGACCTCGCGTCGCTCGGCGACCTGGCCGCGAACCCAGGCAACCTCCGCGCCTTCCGCGCGACCGTCCTCGACGCCTGGAACGTCGCCGAGGAGATGACGAAGCCGGTGATCTGCGTGATCCACGGCGCATGCATCGGGGGCGCGATGGAGCTCGCGCTCGCCTGCGACCTGCGCGTGATGGCCAAGGACGCGGTCATCGGCATGCCCGAGACCCGCATCGGGCTGATCCCCGACGTCGGCGGGTCCTCGCGGCTGCCGCAGGTGGTCGGGCTCGGCCGGGCCAAGGAGATGGTGATGACGGGCAAGATGATCGGCGGCGAGGAGGCCGAGCGGATCGGGCTGGTCAACCGCGTGGCGACGATCGAGAAGCTCGGGCCTGAGACCCAGACGCTGATCGACGAGCTGCTGGCCTGCGCGCCCGTGGCGGTCGGCCTCGCCAAGCGCGTGATGGACGCTTCCGCCCGCCCGGCGCTGGCCGCGACGCTCGAGCTCGAGGTCGCGATGCAGGAGCTGTGCGCGCGCTCCGAGGACTTCGCGGAGGGCGCGAAGGCCTTCCAGGAGAAGCGCCAGCCGGCGTTCAGCGGGCGCTAGATTGGCCCTGATCGGGTCCGCGACGGGCGACAAGTACTCGTCGAGCACGGCGACCGCGTCGACCTCGACGGCGCGCACGACGAACGTGAACGTCCCGGTCTGCCCCGGCGCGACCGAGGCGTCGTCGAGCGGGGTCGCGCGGTAGGTGGCGGTCTCGCGCGACTCGAGCGTGCGGTCGTCGCTCTGGCCCGCCGACGCGGCCTTGTACTCCTCGCCGTCGGCGAGCGCCGCCGCCGGGAGGGCGAGCGCCGCGACAACCGCCCCGAGCACCGTGAGCATGCGCACGGTCGTGAGGCCAGGAGTCGCCCGGTCAGGCCCGCGCCGGCTCGATCCGCCCCCGCACCTCGCCGAGGCCGGCGCCGCGGAGCACGACCTCGTCGCCGTCCTCGAGGAACGTGCGCGTGGAGCCGTCGTCGAGCGCGACCGGCTCCTCGCCGTTCCAGCTCAGCTCGAGCAGCGAGCCGCGCTCATGGCGCCCGGGCCCGGAGATCGTCCCCGAGCCGAGCAGGTCCCCGGTGCGCAGGCTCGCGCCGTTGGCCGTCAGGTGGGCGACCTGCTGGGCCACGCTCCAGTACAGCTCGCGCGCGTTGGTGCGCGCGAGGACCGTGCCGTTGAGCTCGAGCTCGAGCGCGATGTCGAACGCCCAGGGGTCCTCCCGGAGGTAGGGGAGCGGCGCGGGCTCCTGCGGCTCGCGGCCGGTCCGGGCGAGCGCGTCGAGCGGGACGACCCAGTGGCTGATCGAGGTCGCGAACGACTTCGCCAGGAAGGGGCCGAGCGGCACGGTCTCCCAGGCCTGGATGTCGCGGGCGCTCCAGTCGTTGAGCAGCACGACACCGGAGACGTGGTCGAGCGCGCGCTCGATGGGGACGGGCTCGCCGTGGCGGCTGGGGCGCCCGATCACGAAGCCCAGCTCGAGCTCGACGTCGAGCCGTCGCGTCGGGCCGCACTCGCCCGGCCCAAGCTGACCGCTGGGCCGGGCGATCGAGGTCCCGCTCGGGATCACCGTGCCGGCGCGGCCGTGGTAGCCGATCGGGAGGTGGCGCCAGTTCGGCGGCAGCGGGTCGCCGCCCGGCCGGAACATGCGCCCGGCGTTGGTCGCGTGGTGCAGGGACGAGTAGAAGTCGACGTAGTCCGCGACCGCGAACGGCAGGTGCAGCTCGACCTCGGCGAGCGGGCGCGCGGGCGCGCCCTCGAGCGCCGAGGCGGCGACCCACGCGTCCGCCCCCGCCGCCATCAGCGGATTGAGCGAGGGGGCGGCGAGGAGCTCTCGCAGCGGCCCGGCCGGCGCGCCCACGGCGAGGTCGAGCACCTCCTCCCCGCGCCGCGCCCCGACGCGCGGCGCCTCGCCGGGAGCCGAGAAGACCCCTAGTTCCACTCGACGGGTCCGGCGGTGAGCACGTGGGACCCGAGCCTGCGGCCGAGGACGTCCTGGGCGGCGCGCGCCGCCGCGATGAGCCGGTCGAGCGAGATGCCGGTCTCGATCCCCATCTCGTGGAGCATCGAGACGAGGTCCTCGGTGGCGATGTTGCCGGTCGCCCCGCGCGGCACCGGGCAACCGCCGAGCTCGCCGAAGCTCGACTCGAAGGAGTCCACGCCCGCGTCGAGCGCCGCCAGCACGTTGGCAAGACCCTGGCCGCGGGTGTTGTGGAAGTGCGCGGTCAACTCGACCTCGCCGCCGAGCACCGCGCGGGCCGCGCCGAAGAACGCGCGCACCTGGGCCGGATTGGCCATCCCGGTGGTGTCGCCGAAGCCGACCTCCTGCGCGCCCGCGTCGCGCAGGCGGCCCGCGATCTCGAACACCCGCTCTTGCGGCACGTGGCCTTCGTAGGGGCAGCCGAAGGCGACCGAGATCACGCCCTCGCAGCGCAATCCCTCCTGACGCGCCCGGCCGAGCACGCGCTCGAGCCCGCTCAGCGACTCCTCGATCGAGCGGTTGACGTTCTTGCGGTTGTGGGTCTCCGAGGCGGAGAGGAAGACGTTGATCTCCTGGAAGCGCTCGCGCCGGCGCAGCGCGTTCTCGAGCCCCTTCTCGTTCGGGATCAGGACCGAGATCGCCACGTCGCCCGGTGGGTCGATGCGGTCGAGCACCTCCTCCGCGTCGGCGAGCTGCGGGATCACGTCCGCGCGCACGAAGCTCGTGGCCTCGAGGCGGCGGACGCCGGTGCCGGCGAGCAGGTCGATCAGCCGCACCTTCTCCTCGGTGGGGACGATCTCGGGCTCGTTCTGGAAGCCGTCGCGAGGGCCGACCTCGCGGATGCGGACGCGCTCTGGGGTCATGGCGTCGGCGGAACTTATACTCCGGCGCCGTGAGCTCCCCCGTGGTCCTGCTGGCCGGCGGTACGGGTGGCGCCAAGCTCGCCCGCGGCATGCTCGACGAAATCGGCGACCAGCTCGTCGTGATCGCCAACACCGGCGACGACGTCGAGGTGCACGGCGGCTACGTCTCGCCCGACCCCGACCTCGTCCTCTACTGGCTGGCCGACCGCATCGACGAGCGCGGGTGGGGCCTGCGCGACGACACCTTCGCGGTGATGGACGCCCTGCGCGAGCTCGGCGAGGACGTCTGGTTCAACCTCGGCGACCGCGACCTCGCCGTCTGCCTGCAGCGCGCTCGGCGGCTGGGCGAGGGCGCGCGGCTGACCGAGACGTTCGCGGAGCTGGGCCGCGCGCTTGGGGTCCCCGCGCGCGTGCTGCCGCCCAGCGACGCGGCCATCCGCACCCACATCCGCGCCCGCGGGGAGTGGCTCGGCTTCCAGGAGTTCATGATCCGCGACCGCGCGGAGGGGCCGGTCGAGGGCGTCGAGGTGCTGGGCGCGGGCTCCGCGCAGGCGACGCCGGAGGTGCTGGACGCGCTCGAGCGGGCGCGCGCGATCGTGATCGGCCCGTCGAACCCCGTGATCTCGATCGGGCCCATCCTCGAGGTGCGGGGCATCGCCGATGCGCTGAGGGCGACCGATGCCCCGGTCGTCGCCGTCTCGCCGCTGGTGCGCGGCGCGGTGCTCAAGGGCCCGACCGACAGCTTCATGGCCTGGGCGGGCCATCCGCTCACGGCCGACGGGATCTGCGCCCGCTACGAGGGGGTGATCGACGGCCTGGTCAGCGACGAGCGGGCGAGCGACGTCGCGACCCTCGAGACCGACGTCGAGATGGGCGACGCCGCAGCCCGGCAGCGCGTCGCGCGCGAGACGCTGAACTTCGCCGCCGCCCTGCGCGGGTAGCATCGACCGGGTCCGTGCGCACGCTGGCCGTCCTCCCCGTCAAGTCCTTTGGCTTGGCCAAGCAGCGCCTCGGCGAGGCCGTGGGCGCCGACCAGCGCCGGGCGCTGGCGCGCGCGATGGCGGGTGACGTGCTCGAGGCGCTGGGGCGCGCGGAGGGGCTCGAAGGCGTGATCGTCGTCTCGGCGGAATCCCTCGACGCGGTGGCGGCGGGCCCGGAGGGCCGCCGCTTCGCGCCCGCGTCCGGCCGCGTCGAGACCGTGCACGATCCCGACGAGGCCGGCCAGTCCGCGGCCGCCCTCCGGGGCATCGTCGCGGCGGTCGAGCGCGGTGCGGAGCGGGTGCTGCTCGTCCCCGGGGACTGCCCCGCGCTCGAGCCGGGCGAGGTGACCGAACTGCTCAATGAGCCGGCGGAGGGCGTCGTGATCGTCCCCGACCGCCACGGGGCGGGGACGAACGCGCTGCTGATCGCCCCACCGACCGCGCTCGAGCCGGCCTTCGGGCCCGGATCGTTCGCGCGCCACGCGGCGCTCGCCCACGCCGCCGGCGCGAACGTGCGGGTCGGGCGCCTGCTGTCGCTCGAGCTCGATGTCGACACGCCGGGCGACCTCGCCGCCCTGCGCGCCGCGCTCGCCGAGCGATCCGGCGGCGCGCCGCGGACCCGCGCGCTGCTCGACAGCATCGCCTCAGTGACCCACTACTAGTGGGGCTCGCGCTCGACCCCCTGCCGGGCCTGCCGGAGTTCCGCCCCGGCGACGACCTCGCCGCGCTGCTCGCGCTCGCTCGGCTCGATCCGCCGCTCAGCCCCGGCGACGTGCTCGTGATCGCGCACAAGGTCATCTCGAAGGCCGAGGGGCGCGTGCGCGCGCTCGCCGGCGTCGAGCCCGGCGACCGCGCTCGCGCGCTCGCCGCCGAGCACGGCAAGGACCCGCGCCACGTGCAGGTCGTGCTCGACGAGACCGCGGAGCTGCTGCGCGCCGACCACGGCCGCCTGATCTGCCGCACCCGCCACGGGTTCACCTGCGCCAACGCGGGCGTCGACCAGTCCAACGCGGGCGCGCCGGACACAGTCGTGCTCCTGCCCGAGGACCCCGACGGCTCGGCCCGCGCGCTGCGCGCGCGGATCGGGGCCGGCGGCGTCGTGATCACCGACTCGTGGGGCCGCCCGTGGCGCCACGGCCAGATCGAGGTCGCGATCGGCTGCGCCGGGCTCGCGCCGCTGGCCGACTGGCGCGGGGGCGAGGACCGCGACGGCCGGGCGATCGCCGCGTCCGTGACTGCGCTCGCCGACGAGGTGGCAGCCGCCGCGGACCTGGTGCGCGGCAAGGCCTCGGGCGAGCCGGCGGTGCGGGTGCGGGGGCTCGGGCACGCCATCGCCGAGGAGGACGGGCCGGGAGCCGCCGCGCTCGTCCGCCCGCCGGAGGAAGACCTCTTCCGGTAGATCTAGTGTCGTGAGTCGGTATTTCGACTCACGACACTAGTACTGCTCCGTTAGGTTCTTGAAGGGGGTGGGAGCGCGGGCTTGAAGTAGT
>JBDTMF010000219.1:0-6742 GCA_039934455.1 Solirubrobacteraceae bacterium | reverse complement strand
CGCGGTCGCCGGCGCCACGGTCTACTGGACGGAGCATCCGGACGACGCCGCGCCGGCCGTGCGCTCGGCGATCCTCCCAGGGGTCCCCGGCGGGCCGGAGGCGCGCATGCTCGAGCCGAGGTACCCGCGGGAGACGGGCGGGGCGTGCCGAGCGGCCCGGGGGAGGACGATCGCCGCCTCGCCGCGCGTGCGGGTGTACGAGCGGACGACGCCGAGCGGCGCGATCAGGCGCCTCGCGTGCCGGCGCGGCGGGGATCGCGCGGTGCGGATCGACGCGGGCGTCCCGGCCCCGCGGATCGCCGGTGATCGCTGGCTGCTCTCCCTCGGCGCGGGCCGGCCCGCGACGGTCGTCGACATGCACGCGGGCGACGTCGTCACGAGCGTGGACGCTTCGGTCGCCACGCTGCTCGGCGACGGCGCGCTGGCCTGGTTCGGGAGCGACGGCCGCGGCCTCGCCCAGCGCCCGGCCGGCGACGCGCCGGTCGAGCTCGCCGCGGCCGACCCCGCGCCGAGCGCGCTCGCCTCGTCGCGCCACACCGTCTACTGGACCTCGGGCGGAGCGCCGCGCGGCGCGCGCCCGCCGCGCGGATGACGTCTCGTGGCCTGATGGCGCCGCGGCGAACCGCGTTGTCGCAGGCAGCGGCCCGGGCGACCTCAGTCGCCGGCTGGGCCAGCCTCAGCTCGCAGTCGCTGCCTCGTTGGCCAGGTCCGGTGCGTCGAGAGTGACCGCCGCGTCCCTGCTGACGACGAGCACGGGGCGGGGCGCCTCGCGCAGCAACGCTTGCGAGACGCTGCCGAGCGCGCCGCGGAGCCGGCCGAGCCCGCGGGAACCGACGACGATCTCGTCGGCGTCGCGCACGGTCGCGGCTCGGATGAGAACCTCGGCCGGCAGCCCTTCGAGGACCTCGAACTCGATCGGTGTTTCCACCTGCTCGGCGATCGGTCGCATCTCGTCCAGCACGCGCTCGGCCGCTGCGTGGATCTGCTCCACGGCGCGCTGGTAGTAGGGCGTGCCCAGCCAGCTCGACGCGGGGGGGGTCGCGTGGACGATCACGATGGTGTCCGATGCCTGCGAACGGTCGATCGCCACCGCGACGGCGACGCGCGCTTCGTCAGAGCCGTCGTATCCGACGATGACCGTGCGAGGCTTGACTGATCGGTCGGCCGCCGGGGCGGACCGCAGGGTTCCGTTGGTCGACAGCGACACCGGGTTCCTTTCGTTGAGGGGCCGCCCGGTCTGGCCGGGCTGTGTCTCATCCTGCTTGGACGAGGGCTCAGCGCCATGGGTGCAGGTCGCTACGCGGCCGTGAGCGCGGCACCATTTCGGTGCCGTTCAGATCGCTCGCGCGGCCCCTGCCGGGCGGTGGGTATGCGTCGCGCCGGGGATGCTCCCCGGACCCCATTCCCGCCGCGCGCGCCTGGCGCCATGGTGGGCTCATGCTCTTTGAACCAACGAACCGCGCCGCGGCCGATGGCCTCCTGGCCGCCGCCACGGCGGTCGAGCGCGACGATCGTGTCGGCGGCGCCGCGGGCGAGGCGCGCCATGCGGCGCGGCGCGGCGATGACGCCCGACGGGCCGTCGACGCGCTCCTGCGAACCTCCGGATGCTCCGCTCTGCCATGAGCCACCCAACGGCCCCGGGCGCGATCAGCATCGCCGCCCCTCGAAGTGCGATCGGCCGACGGCTGCTCCGCATTCGCGCCCGTCTTCGACATCCACGGCTCGACGCTGCGCTCGCCGACGGCGCCGACCCATGGAGCGCCGATGACCTCATGGCGCGTGCGGTCCAACTCGGCGCACTTCCGCACCGGCGCAAGGTCGGCGCGGGGCTGGTCGGGCTCGTCGAGCTCGCGGAGCGTCGGCGACCTGCCTCGCCGTACCTCAGAGTTCGGCACGGGGTGGTGCTCGAGCGGCGTGAAGCCCTACTCGAGCTGGCCGCGCGCCTCGGTCAGCGCGCGCCGGTCGAGGTTGCGGTGGTCGCGCAGCTCACGCTGCTGTTGTCGGACCCGACGAGTCCGGTGCTCGTGGGTGGCAGCGATCCGGCCGGTTTCGAGGAGCTGACCGCGCGCTGGCTGGATCGCGTCGGCGAGGACGACTGAGGTACGGCGAAGTGCCATACCCAACCGTCGATCCGGGGAGGACTACGCGATCTCAGCGTGCGAGACGCCCTCGAGCGCGATGATGCACCCGGCGGCGTAGGGATCCTTGGGGACGAAGCCGCTGAGCTTGGCGTGCGGGTCGAGCCGGTCGAGCAGCCCGGCAGTGATGCCCTTGTGCAGGCGGCATATGGCGGCCTGATTTTCGCGTACCGCCTCGCGATACGGACAGTTGCGGAGCACGAGGGGCGGCCGGTCGGGCGCCGTCCGGCTCGAGATGCGGCGCGAAGCCCATCGACGCGAGCGCGTCGTGCATCGTGGGCGGCCGCGCCGTCGCTGCGCGGTGCGGCGCTCGAGGAGCCCGGCGTCAGCCAGGATCTGGAGCTGAGTCCGCACGGTGTTGGGATGGCGCCCCACTCGGTCGGCGAGTTCCTGCGTCGTGCCCGGCCGCCGAAGCTCACCCAGCGCGCGGACGAGCTGCGCGCGCGCGGGGAGGGCGAGGATGTCGTGGTCGGGTGTGGGAGGAGCTTCCATCAAGAGGCGAGGCGCTCGGAACAGCATGTCGCACGCGCGGGTTGGGGAAGCCGCACGGGTTTCAGATTCTTTTTCCCTGCCGACAGGAGAAATTGTGCTCGGTTCTGGTAAGCATCCGCTCGGACGTCGAATCGAGGGTGTCGGTTCCGGGTGTCGTCGGGTGGAGGGGAGTGACGGTGCAGAAGTCACAGAGGCGGCAGTTGCTGGTCTCGAAGGGTTGGGTCCAGGGTGTCCTTCTGGTGGTGCTGTTCGGGTTCTTCGTGCTCGGCCTGCTCGCCTATCGCACGTACCTGGCCAAGCCGCCGACGCCGCAGCGCGTGGTCGACCCGCAGGGCACGCTGCTCTACACGGGCGCGGACATCCACAAGGGCCAGCAGGTCTTCCTCCACAACGGGCTCATGGAGTACGGGTCGGTCTTCGGGCATGGCGCATATCTCGGGCCGGACTACACGGCGGACTACCTGCGGCGCGCCTCCATCCTCGTCACGCAGGCCTACGCGGGCGCCGGCTCGGACCGTGCGGCGGCCCGGACGATCGCGGACTTCCGCACCAACCGCTACGACAAGCGCAGCGGGACGCTCACGCTGACCGCCCCGCAGGCGGCGGCCTACCGGCGGCTCGTGGGCTACTACTCGCGCTTCTTCTCCGACCCGACCACCGAGCACGGGCTGCGCCGGGAGGCGATCACGAACCCCACCGACCTGCGGCGGCTGACGGCGTTCTTCGGCTGGTCGGCGTGGGCCGCCTCCGCCCAGCGCCCGGGCCATGACTACTCGTACACGAACAACTGGCCGTCGGAGCCGCGCGTTGCCAACAAGCCGACCGCGAACGTGGTCGTCTGGAGCGTGCTGTCGCTGATCGCGCTCCTGGGCGGGATCGGCGTCCTGTTCGGGGTCTTCGGCCGCTGGCGCTTCCTCGGCTGGCACGGCCGCGAGCAGGCGACGCTCTCTTTCCGCGCCCCCGGGGACGTCGCGCTCACGCCCGGCCAGCGCGCCTGCGCGTGGTTCTTCTTCGTGATGGCGGCGCTGTTCCTGATCCAGACGCTCGTCGGTGCGGCGAGCCAGCACTACCGCGCCGACCTCACAGGCTTCTTCGGCTTCGACCTGGCGCAGGTGTTCCCGTACAACCTCATGCGCACCTGGCACGTGCAGCTCGCGCTGTTCTGGGTGGCGACGTCGTTCGTGGCGGCCGGGCTGTTCCTGGCGCCGCTGATCGCCAAGCGCGAGCCCAAGCACCAGGGCACGCTGGCCTTCGCGCTGCTCGGCGCGCTCGCCGTCGTCGTGTTCGGCACGCTGATCGGCTCGTACCTCGGCATCCACGGCGTGCTGCAGGGCGCCGCGTCGAACTGGTTCGGCCTCCAGGGCTTCGAGTACCTCGACCTCGCCCGGATCTGGCAGGTGCTGCTCTCGGTCGGACTGTTCGTGTGGGTCTTCATGCTCTGGCGCGTGATGCGCAGGCGGCTGGCGAGCGAGCACCGCGGCAACATGCCGTGGCTGTTCTTCCTCGCCGCGCTCGCCATCCCGGCGTTCTACGCCGTCGGGCTGATCGCGCGTACGGGCGACGACTTCACGACCACGGAGTTCTGGCGCTTCTGGGTCGTGCACCTGTGGGTCGAGGACTTCCTCGAGCTGTTCACCACGGTGATGGTCGCCTACATGTTCGTACTGCTCGGCGTCGTGCGCGAGAAGGTCGCGCTGACGGTGATCTACCTCGACATCGTCCTGTACTCGCTCGGCGGCGTCATCGGGACGATGCATCATCTCTACTTCTCGGGCGAGCCCGCTGAGCACATGGCCCTCGGCGCGTTCTTCTCCGCCGCCGAGGTGCTCCCGCTCACCTTCCTGACGGTCGAGGCGTGGTCGTTCCTGCAGCTCGGCGCCGCGCAGCAGTCGAAGGCGGCGACGCCGTTCCCGCATCGCTGGGCCGTGATGTTCCTCGTTGCGGTCGGGTTCTGGAACTTCCTTGGCGCCGGCGTCTTCGGCTTCCTCGTCAACCTGCCGATCGTCTCCTACTACGAGATCGGAACGGCGCTGACGGCCAACCACGCGCACGCGGCGATGATGGGCGTCTACGGGATGCTCGCGATCGGCCTCGCGCTGTTCTGCCTGCGCTACCTGATCCCGGCCGAGAAGTGGCCGGAGAAGTGGGCGAAGATCTCGTTCTGGTCGACCAACATCGGCCTCGCCTGGATGTGCTTCGCGACGCTGCTCCCGCTCGGGATCCTGCAGCTCTACAAGTCGGTCAGCAGCGGCTACTTCGAGGCGCGCGAGCTCAAGTTCCTCACGGGCGACACCAACGCGCTGATCGAGTGGCTGCGCCTGCCCGGCGACATCGTCTTCATCGCCGGAGGCGCGGTGCCGACGCTGTACATCGCGTATCTCGGGATCCGTCACACGGTCACGCGCGTGACGCTCGAGGAGCCTGACGACATTCTCTTCACCGAGGTCTCCGCGCCCGCCGGCGTCGACGCAGTGAGTCCCGACGAGGCGAGCGCGGCGAGGCTCACGTGAGTCCGGAGGCGCTGCTCGCCGGCGGCTACGCCGGCTTCCTGCTCGCCGCCGCGATCCTCATCGAGTGGCTGTCGGCCCACACGCACCGGCGCTCGCTGCGCTACCGCACCGCGGGCTTCACCTACCACGAGGAGCACGACCACTGGGACTGCCCCGAGGGCCAGCAGCTGTGGCCGCACGAGTTCGACCACGAGCGCCGCCTGGTGCGCTACCGCGCCAAGGCGCACATCTGCAACGCCTGCCCGCTCAAGGCGGCCTGCACGGACTCGGACCGCGGCCGCGAGATCGTCCGCCCCCTCGACCCCTGGCCGCACTCCGAGGCCGGGCGCTTCCATCGCGGCCTCTCGCTCGTGCTCATCGCCCTCGCGCTGCTCGTCATCGTCGTCGCGGGCGCGCGCAACCACGACGCCGCCGATGCGGCCGGGCTGCTCGCGCTGCTCGCGATCGCGGTCGGCGTCGGCCGCTGGCTGGCGCGCGACTTCCGGGCGCACCCGGCGGGCTTCCCCGAGCCCACGGCCGCACACGGGCTCGGCCTCGCCGTGACCGACGCCGCCGGACGCCGCGCGCCCGAGCGGTGACCTGGACGCTGATCCGCTCCGTGCACCTCCTCGCCATGGCGTTCTTCGTCGGCGGCCAGTAGCGGGATCGCGCTCGCCGTGCTCCTCGTGTCCTCGCTGATCGTGGGCGGGTGCACTTCACTTCGCCCGTGGTTGACTCGTGCCTGTCACCTGGCTCGCTCCGGAGAGATGTGGAGGCGTGGTGGGATCGTGTTTTCGATGCGCCCGTGGGCCAGCAGGACGGTGCGCTCGGCGAGCAGCGCCTCGTTCGCGTGGTGGGTGATCAGCAGCGCGCCCCTGCTGGGGTCGGCGTCGAGGACTGCCTGAAGGCCGTCGATCGCTTCGTTGGGTGGGAGGTGGCTGGCGGGCTCGTCGAGGACGATCAGGTCGCCACCCGCGAGTAGCGCCCGCGCGAGTCCGACGCGCTGACGCTCCCCTCCCGAGCAGCACTCGCCCTGCTCCCCGAGGGGCGTCTCGAGACCCTGTGGGAGGCGGTCGAGCCACGCGCCGCCTCCTACCGCCCGCAGCGCTCGCTCGAGTTCCGCGTCGGCGGCGCTCGGTGCCGCGATCCGCAGGTTCGCCGCGAGCGTGGTGGGGAACAGATGGGGATCCTGGGGCGCCCACCGCACCAGCCGCCGAACGTGGTCGCCGTCGGCCTCGCCCAGTTCGACGCCTCCGACCGTGACGCTGCCCGACCCGGGTGCCACGAACCCGACGAGCATCGCCGCAAGGGTCGACTTGCCGGCGCCGGAGGGTCCCATCAGCGCGACCCGCTCGTGCGTCGCGATGTCCAGCTCGACGCCGTCGAGCAGTGGGCGACCGTCGCGCGACACGCTGGCGGCGCGCACGGCGATCCGCCCGTCGAGCGGTCGCTCACCGGATCGCACGTCGGGTTGCGGGGGCGCGTGGCCGAGCAGTGCGGCGATCCGGCGGCCGGCGGCGGCGACGCCGCGGCGCGCGGCGAGCACATCGGACAGGCCGCCGACCGCTTCGGAGATGCCCAGCGACATCAGCGCCAGCGCGGGCACGAGCTCGGGGGCGAGCC
>JBDTMF010000218.1:0-6803 GCA_039934455.1 Solirubrobacteraceae bacterium | reverse complement strand
TCGTGGTGCTGTTCGCCTCTGGCGCGCACCTCGCCGACCCGGAGGCGACGCTCGCCGCGGTCCACGAGGTGCTCGCCGCCGCGGTGCTGATCGGCTGCGGCGCCGGCGGCGTGATCAGCGACGCGCGCGAGATCGAGACGGGCACTGGCGTGTCGGTGTGGGCCGCGTCGTTCGGCGACGGCGAGGTGCTGCCGTTCCACGCCATGGTCGAGGAGCTCGACGAGGGCTCGGGCGCGCTGACGGGCCTGCCGGACCTCGAGGGTGCGGCGGGCGCGATCCTGCTCGCCGACCCCTTCTCCTTCCCCACCGACGCCGTCCTGCGCTTCCTCTCCGAGGCGACGCCGCTGCTGCCGCTGCTGGGCGGCGTCGCGTCCGCACGCACGCCCGACGACCGCCCGGCGCTGTTCTACGGGGACGAGGTGGTCGACGGCGGCGCCGTCGGCGTGCGCCTCGACGGCGTCGAGGTGCTGCCGTGCGTCTCCCAGGGCGCCGCGCCGATCGGGCCCGAGCTGACCATCACCGCGGCCGACGGGCACATCATCGGCGAGCTCGCCGGCAAGCCCGCGCTCTCGAAGCTGCGCGAGGCGATCGACGGCCTCTCCCAGGAGGACCGCGACCTCGTCGACGGCGGCCTGCTGATGGGGATCGTCGTCGACGTCAACAAGCCCGACTACGTGCAGGGCGACTTCCTCGTGCGCGGCCTCGTCGGCGCCGACCCCGAGACGGGCGAGGTGGCCGTCGGCACGGAGGTCCGCCCGGGGCAGGTCGTGCGCCTGCACGCCCGCGACGCCTCCAGCGCGGACCGCGACCTCCATCGCGCGCTCGGCATCCGGATGGAGGCGCTCGGCGGGCGCCGGCCGGCAGGCGCGCTCGTCTTCGCCTGCAACGGGCGCGGGTCGGGCATGTTCGGCAGCCCCGACCACGACGCCGAGGCGATCACCTCCGTGCTCGCCGGCGCGCCCACCGCGGGGTTCTTCGCTGGGGGCGAGATCGGCCCCGTCGGCGGTGAGTACTTCCTGCACAGCTTCACGGCGACCGTGGCGGTCTTCGCGAAGTGAACCTCGGCGGGCGCACGATCCTGCTCACCGGGGCGACCGGGGGCATCGGGCACGCGATCGCGCGCGCCTGTGCGGGCCGCGGCGCGAAGCTCGTCCTGACCGGCCGGCGCGCCGAGGTGCTCGATCCGCTGGCGGCCGAGCTGTCGGGCCGCGCGATCGCATGCGACCTCTCGCAGCCCGAGGAGGTCGACCGGCTGCTGCGCGAGATCGGCAACGCCGACGTGCTCGTCGCCAACGCGGCGCTGCCGGCCAGCGGCCTGCTGAGCTCGTTCAGCGTCGAGGAGCTCGACGCCGCCCTCGCCGTCAACCTGCGCGCGCCGATGGTGCTCGCGCACGCGCTGTCGGCGGGCATGACCGCGCGCGGCGCCGGCCAGCTCGTGTTCATCTCCTCGATGTCGGGCAAGACCGCGAGCGTCGGCGGCTCGGTCTACTCGGCGACCAAGTTCGGGCTGCGCGGCTTCGCGCTCGGGCTGCGCGAGGACCTCCGCGGCACGGGTGTCGGCGTCTCGACCGTCTTCCCCGGCTTCATCAGCGACGCGGGGATGTTCCACGACGCCGACGTGAAGCTCCCGGGCTACATGGCGACGCGCACGCCCGAGCAGGTCGCCGCCGCCGTCGTGCGGGCGATCGAGCGCGACCGCTCGGAGATCGATGTCGCGCCGCCCGCCGTGCGGCTCGGCGCCGCGGTGGCGGGGGTCGCGCCGGAGCTCTCAGGCCGCCTGCAGCGGCGGCTCGGCTCGGACGACATCGCGGCGGCGATGGCCGAGGGGCAGCGCGACAAGCGCAGCTAGTGCGTGACGCTCGTGGGGCGGGCGAAGAGCCCCGAACGCGAGCGCGGCGAATCGGGCCACGGACCGCGCAGTACGAGCCGGTTCGACGCAGCGAGCCGGGCGGTGAGCTCCGCGGCGGCCACCGGGCGGCTGAGGTAGTAGCCCTGCGCGAAGGTCGCGCCCCACGCAGCGACGGCGCGCAGCGTCGCCTCGTCCTCGACGCCCTCGGCGACGGCGCGCAGGCCGAGCTGCCGGGCGAGGCCGGCCACTGCCTGGACGATCGCGGCGTCGGCCGTGTCCTCGAGGGCGCTGTCGACGAAGCTGCGGTCGATCTTGAGCTCGTCGACCGCGAGCTGCTTGAGCAGGGCGAGCGACGAGTAGCCGGTGCCGAAGTCGTCGAGCGAGACGCCGACGCCCGCCTCGCCGAGGCAGCGCACGACGGCGAGCGCGCGCTCCTGATCGACGAGCAGCGCGTCTTCGGTGATCTCGACGCGCAGCCGGGCGGGCGGTGTCGACCAGCGCTCCAGGGCCGCCGTGACCGCGTCGGCCCACCCGACCTCGAGCAGGGTCGACGCGGAGACGTTGACCGCGACGCCGATGTCGAGTCCTTCGCTGCGCCAGCGCGCACCCTGGGCGAGCGCGGTCTCGAGCACGTGATCGGTGAGCTGGCGCATGACACCGGTCTGCTCGCACAACGGCACGAACTCGCCCGGCGCGAGCAGCCCGCGGTCCGGGTGCTGCCAGCGCACGAGCGCCTCGACCTCCGTCACGGCCCCGGTCGCGAGGTCGACGATGGGCTGGTAGTGGACGACGAGCTGCCCGAGCGTGACGGCGTCGCGCAGCTCGCCGATGAGCTCCAGGCGCTCGCGCGTGTTGCGATCCTGCTCCTGGGCGTAGAACGCGTGCCCGCTGCGCGAGGTCTTCGCCTGGTACATCGCCACGTCGGCGCGGCGCATGAGCGTGCTCGCGTCCTGGCCGTGCTCGGGGAAGACCGCGATCCCGACGCTGGCGAGGACCTGGACGTCGATGCCCTCGACCGGGAAGCGCTCCTCGAGCGCTCGCGCGATCCTCACCCCGACCTCTGCGGCCGAGCGCGCGCCCGGCAGCAGCACCGCGAACTCGTCGCCGCCGAGGCGGGCGAGGATGTCATCGGTGCGCAGGACGCTGCGCAGGCGCGGGCCGATCTGGGCGAGCACCGCGTCGCCGGCGTGATGGCCGAGGGCGTCGTTGAGCTCCTTGAAGCGGTCGATGTCGATGATCAGGAGCGCCAGCGGCTCGTCGCGCGCGCCGGCACGGGCCAGGTGCAAGCGCAGCTGGCTCCCGAACTCGCGGCGATTCGGCAGGCCCGTGAGCTCGTCGGTCGCCGCCTGGCGACGCGCCTCGTGGAAGCCGCGGATCTCGCGGACCGTGAGTGCGGTGCGGGCCATCGCGGCGAACACGGCCGCCCCGGCGAGCGCGACCGCGACCGGCGAGACGTGATCGAGCCCGGCGTATACGAGCAGCGCCAGCGCCGCGACGGAGAAGAGGAGCGGCGGCACCAGCACGCCCAGATGCCCGGGATCGACCTTGCCGGGCTTGTCGAGCGGCTGCCAGCTCGCGAGCGCCATGATCACGAGCGCGATCACCCACAGCGAGTCGAGCACCGTGCCGGCGGCGTAGGTGTCGGCAGCGAGCCGCGCCAGATAGAGCGAGTCGGCGACGGCGAACAGCCCGAAGCCCGCCGCCAGCAGCGCCCAGGCCCGTCCGCCGCGCCGCCCGTGCAGGACCAGCACCGCGACCGTGAGGCCCAGCAGCAGCACGTCGGCCAGCGGGTACGCGGCGTTCGTCAACACGGCCGCACGGCTCCCCTCCGCGCCGGCGAGGACCGGCGCGACGACGGTGCTCACGCCCAACGCGCCGACCGAGAGGATCCCGACCAGGCCGTCGAGCCAGGCGCTGCGCGGGAGGTCGCGGGCACTCGCGCGCAGGCGCAGGCCGATGCACAGGTACGCGCACGGGTAGAAGGCGAGCCAACCGGCATCGGCCGGGGAGGGAAAGGGCGCTTCGGCCATGCCGTAGAGGACGAACCCCCACCACAGGTTGCCGGCCGTCCAGAGCACCATGCCCGCCAGCAGCGGCCTGCATCCCGGCGCGCCACCGGTCCGGACCCGCACGGCGACGACCGCGCACGCGCACGCGAGCACCAGGTTCTGCCCCCAGGCGTTCAGCAGCTTGTCGAGCCCGCTGCCCCCCAGCCCGAACTGCGTGTGGGCGAGGTTGACCGCCAGCAGGGTGAACATCAGCACGGTGGCCGCGGCCACAGCGCGCCGGGCGCGGGGCGAGACGGCGACCAGGTCCGGCAACAGGGAGCGCAGCACCTTCATCCGTCCATGGCATCGGCCCTAACTCAAGTTGCCTTGAGCGCTGAGGCGGCGGCTCGGCGCGACTACGGTGGCGGGGTGCCGTTCCCGTCCTCGCCGCGGCGGGCGGCGAGACGCTCTGCGGTGTCGCCCTCGCGGGTCACGGACGCGATCGCGCTCAGGACCTCGTCGGCGAGGCGCGGGCCGTCCGCCTCGGACTCCGGTGTGGGGCTCGTGGCGGACCGCTGTCTTGACGCCGTCCTCGAGCAGCCTCTGGACCTCTGACGGCTTGACGTCGGGGCGCAGCCGCGCCCGCAGGTCGACCGAGGCGGGCTCGCGCAGCGGCACGACGGCCGAGGTCAGGACGACGTTGTGGCGGCGATGCGGACGATGACCTCATCCGAATCAACCTCCTCGAGCGAGACCACGCCGGCGATCAGGTTGCCCAGCGTCTGCTGGGCGGCAAGGCCGAAGACGACGGCCGTGATCGCCCCGCCGACGGCGAGCGCGCGCGGGTCCAGCCCCGCGATCCGCAGTGCCGACAGCCCCGCCATGGCCAGGAACAGCAGCCGGATCAGGAACGACACCGTCCCCGCGGTGCCGTGGTCGACCCGCCGGAACAGCGCGGGCTCCACCCAGCGTCCGAGGTCGCGCGCCAGCGCCCAGCCGAGGATCACCAGTACGACCGCAGCGGTCACCCGCACGGGCGTGTCCAGGCCGAACAGCTGCTCGCGCATGAGGTACGCGACGATCGTCAGCACCGTGAGCGGGACGACCAGCAGCAGCTCGCGCCGTGCGGCGTGCGCCCGCTGGACCGTATGGAGGGTGATCGAGCGCGCGCACGGCGCAGGCGCCCGCAGCGCGGGCGCCCTCGCGTCGAGCTTTGGAGCATCACTCAAGCCAACACCGCCACACGCACATGGTTTCCAATCCGTCGATCGACTGTGACCGTGATCACGCGCGGATCGTCTCGATGGCTCAGAACAGCGTCGTCTGGCGCACCTCCTCCCGCCTGGGCCGCGGCGGCCCGAGCGCGGGCGGCAACGGCGGCCGTTTTAACCGCTCGGGCGCGCCCTTCGCCCGCCGCGGTCCTGGCAACCGCGACTCCAGCGCCTTGCGTGCCGCCGGTTTGACGTAGGCGCCGTTGCGGTACAGCTCCTCGTAGCGCTCGACGAGGTCCGGCCGCTTCGTGCGCAGCCAGTCGAAGAAGACATCGCGCGTCGCCCCGCGCAGGAACAGCGCCTGGCCGCCGATCGAGCTCGCCCCCGCCGCCTCGGCGAGCTCGATGATCTTCTCCACCTGCCCGGGCCCGTCGTTGATCCCGGGCATCAGCGGTGCGATCAGGATCCCGGTCGGGATGCCGATCCGGTTGAGCTCCGCCACGGCCTCGAGCCGCGCCCGCGGATGCGGCGTATGCGGTTCGGTCGAGCGCCACATCTTCTCGTCGAGCGTCGGCACCGACAGGCACGCGCTCACCCGCGCACGCTGAGCGATCTGCAGCAGCAGGTCCTTGTCGCGCAGCAGCAGCGGCGACTTCGTGAGGATCGAGCACGGGTTGGCGAAGTCCCGCATCGCCTCCAAGATCCCGCGCATCAGCTTGTAGCGCCCCTCGACCCACTGATACGGGTCCGTGTTCGTCCCGAGCGCCACGTGCCCGCCCTTCCACGCCGGCCGCGCCAACTCGGCCCGCAGAACCTCGGGCACGTTGACCTTGACCACGATCTCCTTGTCAAAGTCCCGGCCGGCGTTGAAGTCCAGGTACTCGTGGGTCGGTCGCGCAAAACAAAAATGGCACCCATGAGAGCAGCCCCGATACGGGTTGATCGTCCACGGGAACGGCATCCGCGATCGCTCTGGCACGCGGTTGAGGGCCGATTTGGCGTGGACTTCGTAGAACCTCGTGTCGAGCGCCTCCGGAGCGTCGAAACGGCGGACGACGGCGTCCTGGTAGCCCGGGAGCCGCCCCTGTTCCTCATGTCCGACCTCTTGGCTCTGCCACCGATGGCGGTAGGGACCGCCGTTGCCGGCGGCCCCCCGCGCAGATCCCGGCGTGCGCGTCAACGCACCGGGCTCCTGCCTTGGGTGTTGGCGTTGAAGCGGGCGTTGGGGAAGGGGTGCATGCGTTGGACCGGGGGCAGCCAGCGTTCGGCGATGCGATGCATCCGCGTCCACGGCAGGTTGTGACGTTGGCTGCGCTTCTTGAGCGACTTGTGCCAGTGCCGGGTGACCTGGTCATGAAACGCGATCATCGCGTCGGCGTTGCCGGGAACGGCGTAGTAGGCCATGTGACCTTTGACGACGCGCCCGAGCCATCTGCCCTGTTCGGGGATCGGGTGGTGCCGGCGTCTGCGCAGCTCGTCCTTGATCTCGCGCAGCTTGGCCTGCATCCGGGCGCCGATCGTGATGCGCTTGAGCAGGAACCGCCCGTTCCGAGTCTTCGAGCAGATGTGCTTGAAGCCCAGGAAGTCAAACGTCTCCGGCTTGGCCTGTCCACGCGCCCGTCGGTTCTGCGCGGCAAAGCGCCCGAACTCGATCAGCCGCGTCTTCTCAGCCGCCAGCTCCAAGCCGAACCGCGCGAGCCTGCCGCGAAGATCAGCGAGGAACCGTTGTGCGTCACGCTGGTGCTGGAACCCAAC
>JBDTMF010000217.1:0-6851 GCA_039934455.1 Solirubrobacteraceae bacterium | reverse complement strand
CCTGCTGGTGCGCCGGCGTACGACGCTGCACCCCGATGCGCTGCTGTGGAGGCTCGGCGGTGCGACAGTCCTCGTCAGCGCTGTCCTGGCGCTGGCTGTCGTGCCGATCGGTGACCGGGCGGTGGTGCCGAGCGCGAGCGGCATCGTCTGGTTCAACGCGGTCGAGGCGCTGCTCTGGGCGGCGCTGTGGCTGACCGGTTGGGGGGCCAACTCGGCGACGGGGCTCGTCGGCGGGTACCGGTTCCTTGCGCTATCGCTAGCGTATGAGCTGCCGTTCATGCTGGTGCTGATCGCGGCGGCGATCCGCGGCGCGTCGCTTGATCCCGTCGTCGTGGCGCAGGCGCAGCACGGGCTGTGGTCGGTCGTGCTGATGCCAGTCGCGTTCGTCGTCTACCTTGTGTCTGCGCTGGCGTTCAGCTTCTGGGGGCCGTTCTCGCAGCCCGCTGCGAGTGACGTCGGCGGTGGTGTCTTCGCCGAGCTCTCCGGGGTCGACCGGCTCATCGTTGTTTTCGGCCGCTACGGCTGGCTCGCGGCATCGGCGGCGATGAGCGTGCCGCTGTTCCTGGGCGGGGGCGCCGGTCCTTTGCTGCCGAACCTTGCCTGGCAGCTGCTCAAGACGCTGCTCGTGCTGCTCATTCTCGTCGCCGCGCGATGGTGGTGGCCGTTGGTGCGAGCCGAGCGGTTCGCGGAGATCGCTTGGCTGGTGCTGATGCCGGTGGTCCTGCTTCAGGCGCTGGTTGTGGCGGTGTTCGTCCTGTGACGGCCCGGGCAGGAGGTCGGACGTGGACGCGGTGATCGGCGGGGTGCTCGGCGCCGTCGCGGTGCTGGCGGGTGCGGCTGTCTTCTACGTGAACTCGATGGCGCGAGCGACGTACTCGCTGCTGGTGTCGTTTCTGGCCGTCGCCGCGATGCTGGTGCTGCTGGGATCGACGTACGTCGGATTCCTGACGGTGCTGATGATGACCGTCGAGATGGCCATCATGGGCGTGTTCATGGTGATGTACATGATGAACCCGGCCGGACTCATGCCGATGTCCATGCGGCACAACACCCGCGGCGCGCTCGTAATTTCGGCCGGGACGTTCCTCGTGCTGTCCGTCGGCGTCTTCGCCGTACGGTGGCCGACCCGGATAGGGAAGCCGTCCCGGGACGTGACCTATGACCTGGGGGCCGCGCTCATGGGCCGGCACATGCTCACGATGATCGTGATCGGGACGGCCCTGCTCGCCACGATGGTCTCCGGTGTCATGCTCACCAGCGCGCGCGGGCGTTACGACCGGTACGGCGACGAGCTTGACCGGCGCTCGCCGACCGACCCGGTGCGCGGCGGGGTGGGCCGATGAGTATCGAGCTGTTCCTGCTCATCGCGGCTGGATTGTTCTCTGTCGGGCTGTTTGGCGCACTGTCACAGCAGTCGATCGTGATGCTGATGATGGGCCTGGAGCTCATGGCCAACGGTGTGCTGCTCGCGGGAGGCGCGTTCTGGCGGCTCGTCAGCCCGGGGAGCCCCGACGGTCAGGTGCTGCTGATCGTCGTCCTCGTCGTCATGGCCGTGGAAATGGCGATGGGGTTCGCCGTGACGAGTGCGATCTTCAGGGCTAGGGACGTCGACCTGACCGATATGGCGACGGACTTGAAGGGATGACGGTCGCTCTCTGGCTGCTGCCGGTTCTGCCCTTGTTTGCGGGGGCGGTGCTAGCCGCTGCTTCCCCGTTCTGGCCCGATGTGGACCGGGTGGCGTCGCCGGTGGCCATCGGGGTCGCTCTCGTGGTGCTGGTCCTGGCGCTGGTCGCAGCGGTCGGCCGTCCCAGCGTTCGCGCCCCGCTTCTGCCCGGTGGTGACGCTGCCCTGTCTGTCGACGGCCTGTCCGCTGTCCTGATAGTCACGGTGGCCGCCGTGACCCTGCTCGTGCTGCTGTTCTCCTCTGTAGAACTGCCGTCCGGGGACGCGCGCGGACGGTTCTTCGGCTTCATGCTGCTGTTCACCGGCGCGATGCTGGTGACGGTCACGACAACAACCCTCGTCGTACTTCTCGCGTCGTGGGAGCTGATGGGTGCGATGTCGTACGCGCTCATCGGTTTCTGGTGGCGTGACCTGGAGCGGGTGCGGTCAGCGAACCTGGCCTTCCTCGTGACCCGCACGGCGGACCTCGGCCAGTACCTCGCGGCCGGCGCGGCCCTGGCGGGCGCCGGTTCACTCGCCTTCGGGGCGCTGCCGCAGGCGAGCTCGGGCTGGCGCACCGTCATCACCGCCGGGCTGGTGGTCTCGGCGCTCGGCAAGTCGGCGCAGCTGCCCTTCTCGTTCTGGATCTCACGGGCCATGGCAGGCCCCTCACCGGTGTCGGCGCTGCTGCACTCCGCGACGATGGTCGCGGCAGGTGGCTACCTGCTCCTCCGGCTGCGGCCGCTGCTGGAGACGTCCTCCTGGTCGGGACCGACCGTCGCGTGGGCCGGAGCGACGACCGCGCTCGCACTGGGCGCGGTCGCGGTCGTGCAGAGCGACCTCAAGCAGCTTCTTGCCGCCAGCACCAGTGCACAGATCGGCTTCGTTGTCCTGGCTGCGGGAGTGGGAGCCACCGCCGGAGGAACCGCGCAGCTGGTCGCCCACGCGGCGGTGAAGAGCGCGCTCTTCCTGACCGCGGGCGCCTGGCTGAGTTCGCGCGGCACCAAGGCGCTGAGGTCACTACGCGGCGTAGCGCGCGAGGACCGCGTTCTTGGTCCGGCGGCGATCGTCGCCCTGCTGACGCTGGCGGGAATCCCGCCGCTGTCGCTGTGGCTCACCAAGGACAGCGTTCTTGCCGCAGCGCGCGAGCAGTCGCTCGGGCTCTACCTCACGGGGCTCGCCGGTAGTGTGCTCGCCGCGGTGTACGCCGGCCGCGCACTCGCCATTGTGGTCACCGTGCGGCGCAAGGGCGACGCCCCGGACCCGCGCGACATCGAGGAGGAGCCGACCGGGCGGGTCGGGTCCCTCGCCGTTGCCTCGGTCGTCGCGCTAGCCGCCGCGGGCGCGGTTCTCGGTGTGCAGTCCATGCCGGTCGTGGCCGACCGCCTCGCCCGGAGCATCGGCGGGAACCGTTCCGTGCCAGGCCTTTTCGAGCTGGCCTTGTCCGCCCTAGTCGCCGCAGTCGTGGTCCTGCTACTGCTGCGCGCGAGAGGCGCCCTGCCCGCCGGCTCCGCGGCGTGGCGGCCGCTGCGAGGATGGCTGGGTCTGGAGGCGCTCGCGCTGCGAGGCGTGCTGCAGCCGACCCTGGCCCTCGCCCGTGGCCTTGCGCGCGTCGACGACGGCATCCTGGACCGCGCCGTCGACGGCACTGCCGTCCTCCTTCGACGGGCGGCCGGTCTCGCGTCGGCGGGTGACTCCCGCGGAGTGGACGGCTCCGTCCAGGCCGTCGCGCTCGGCACCCGGCGGCTCGGCGCGCTGGCGCGTCGCCCGCAGTCCGGACAGCTGCACCAGTACTACGCCCAAGCGGCGGTCGCTCTGGTCGTCCTCCTGCTCGTCGTGCTGATCGGACAGTGACTGTGCTTAGCGTCCTGGTTTTCCTCCCCCTGCTCGCGGCGGTCGTCCTGGGCTCGCTGCAAGGCCGGCTGCGCGGCCGTAACGCGACCTGGGTTTGGGTCGCCGTCAGCGGCGTCGAGCTGCTGCTGACCGTGGGGCTGTGGATCGGGTACGACGGCGGTCACGGTGCGGACTACCAGGAACGCGTCCGCTGGATCCCCGGCGTCGCCAGCTCCTACCATGTGGGGGTAGACGGGCTGTCCCTTCCGCTGGTGGGTCTGACGGCGCTGCTGTTCTTCGTCTGCGCCGTCTACTCGCTGGGTGTCGGCCGCAGCCGGGCGAACTTCGCCGCGCTGTTCCTGTTCCTCGAGACGACGGCGCTGGGACTGTTCGTCTCACTCGACCTGCTCTTGTTCTTCGTCTTCTTCGACCTGTCGATCGTCGGCATGTACTTCGTCATCGCGGGCTGGGGCCACACGGGCGCGGCCCGGGCAGCGCTGAAGTTCTTCCTCTACACCTTCCTCGGCTCGCTGGCGCTGCTGCTCGGCTTCATCGGCCTGTACGTCGCCAGTGCCCCGCACACGTTCGACATGGTGACGTTGGCCGCGAACCCTCCGCTCGAGGGCCGACCTCTGCTCGCTGGTCTGGTCCTGCTCGCTCTCGGCATCGGCCTTGCCGTGAAGACGCCGTTGTTCCCGTTCCACACCTGGTTGCCGCCGGCGCACACCGAGGCACCGGCCGCCGGTTCGGCGATCCTCGCCGGCATCCTGCTGAAGATGGGCACGTACGGCTTCGTGCGGATCGCGATGCCGATGCTCCCCGAGGCCTGGAGCCGGTGGTCGGGGGTGGTTCTTGTCGTTGCGGTGGTGAGCATCCTGTGGGGCGCGCTGGTCGCGCTTGCCCAGACCAGCTTCAAGCGGATGGTCGCCTACACGTCGGTCAACCACATGGGATATGTGCTGCTCGGTCTGGGAGCGGCCGGCGCGACAGGGGGGGACGACGCGGCCAAAGCGGTCGCCGTCACCGGTGCCGTCACGCAGATGGTCAGCCACGGGCTCGTCACCGGCGCGCTGTTCCTGCTCGCCGGGGTCATGTGGGAGCGCCGCGAGACCTACGAGATGGACACGTACGGCGGCGTCGCAGCCCTCGCCCCGCGCTTCGCGCTGTTGCTCGCTGTCGCCTCTTTCGCATCACTCGGACTGCCGGCGCTGAGCGGCTTCATCGCCGAGTTCCAGATCTTCGCCGGCAGCCTGGGACCCGCACCGGTGGCGACGGCACTCTCGCTGCTCGGCATCCTCGTCACAGCAGGCCTGTTCCTGTGGGCGTTACAGCGCGTGTTGCTCGGGGCCTCGCGCAGCGCCGGCCGCCGGTTCGCCGATCTGCGCGCCTTCGAGACCGCGTCGATTGCGCCGCTGGTGCTGCTTTCGCTGGTGATCGGCGTGGCGCCGCGCTGGCTGCTCGACGTCATCGAACCGGCCGCGCGAACGGTTGTGGCCGCCGTGAGCGGCAGGTGAACGAGAAGCCGCTCGCGCTGCTGCCCGAGCTGTTTCTGCTCGGCGGCGCTATCGGTGGGCTGCTGCTGGGGGTGTTCCTGCCACGAAGGCGGCAGTACATCGTGCGCATCGTCGCCGCGCTCGCCCTGACCGGATCGGTCGTCACCGCACTGCTCGGCGCGCGCAACCTCGATGGGGAGGTCTTCAGCGGCGCCTACAACGTCGACATGGGGACGAGCATCGCCCGCGTTGTCGCAGCCACCGCCGCGTTGCTGCTGCTGGCGATCGCGTCGACCGAGCTGTCCGGGCATCCACGTGAGACTGAGCTCTACACGTTGCTGCTGCTGGGCACTCTGGGCACTGTGCTGCTTGCGGGAGCCGACGACCTGCTGTTCCTCGTCGCGGCGTACCTGCTCGCGAGCATCCCGCTGTACGGACTCGCTGCGCTGGCGAAGGACGGCTCCGGCACCGAGTCAGCGCTGAAGTACTACCTGATGGGCGCCTTCTTCGGCATTGTGCTGTTCACCGGCACGGTCGTGCTCTACGGCGTGGGCCGGTCCACTCGCTACTCCGACCTGGTCGGCTCCCTGGCCGCGGCGCCGCGCGGCGCGGTGGCCCTCGGAGGCATCGGCGTCCTGGCCGGGCTACTTTTCAAGCTGGGGGCCGTTCCCGCTCACTTCTGGGTGCCCGACGTCGCCGAAGGCGCGACGACGACGGTAGCCGCCTTCGTGACGACCGTGCCGAAGGTGGGCGCCGTCCTGGCGATCTACCGCCTGATCGACGTCCCGCTGTCGCACGCGCCGGGCAACTGGCGCCTGATCGTGGCGATCCTGGCCGCGGCCACCATGACACTCGGCAACCTGGCCGCGTTCTTCCAGGACTCCGTTCGCCGACTACTCGGCTACTCGACGATCAGCCAGGCCGGCTACCTGCTCATGGTGCCGGTCGTTGCGGGCCGCAACGACCTCGCCCTGCCGTCGCTGGCGTTGTACGTGAGCGCCTACGCGGTGACGAACGCCGGTGCCTTCGCCGTCGTCGCAGCGGCCCGGACCGGTCCGAAGCTTGCCGACTGGCGCGGGATGAGCCGACGCTCGCCGGCCTTGTCACTCGCTCTGCTGGTGTGCCTGCTGGGGCTGGTCGGGACACCGCCGACCGGGGTCTTCGTCGGCAAGCTGACCGTCTTTACCGCGGTCGCGCAGGGGGGATACGGCTGGCTCGTGGTCGTCGCAGCGGTCAACACCGTCGCCAGCCTTTTCTACTATCTGCGGTGGCTGGCGCCCGTGTTCCGCGCGCCTGAGGATAAGGGAGCAGCCGTGTCGTTCAGCTGGAGCACTCGCGCAGCTGTCACCGTTGCCGCGCTGAGCGTCGCAGTCGGACTCGGAGCAGGAGTGGTTATCGCCGCGGTGAGCGGCTGAGCAGCAGGACCGGTCCGGCGCGACGCGGAGAGCCGCGGCAACCAGTAGCTGGAAACCCCGGCAGCATCTGAGCCACCGCCGAGACACAGGCTCTCGGACAGGTCGAGCCGCCGACCACGACCAAGCCGCGGGTTCAACGAAACTGATCATCGATCAGGACACACAGTTCAGTCAGGAGAGCGAAGTCCTGCGGCCCGGACGCAGGCGCTCGATGCCGTGTGCTGCGGTGGTTGCGAAGTCCGTGCCGGAGAACGCGTCCGATCATCGATCCATATCCGGACGGGCGTCAGTAGCTGTGGGCGATCTTCGTCAGGAGTGAAGGCTCAGCGCATGAGGACCTGGCGAGCACCAAGAGCCCTAATGAGAACGGTGGCACACCGCGGACGGTCGCTTAGGCGGGGCGCGGTTCCTCATCCACGAGGCAGTAGCCTCTGCCGCGCACCGTCTC
>JBDTMF010000216.1:0-6870 GCA_039934455.1 Solirubrobacteraceae bacterium | reverse complement strand
CTCATGCCGGCTGCACCCGGCCGCCGGCGACCCGCAGGCGGCGCTCGGCGCGCGCGGCCAGCTCGAGCGAGTGGGTCACCAGCAGCACAGCCAGGCCACGCTCGCGCGACGCCACGAGGATCAGGTCCAGCACCCGGGTGGCGCTGCACGAGTCCAGCTCGGCGGTGACCTCGTCGGCGAGCAACAGGTCGGGCTCGTTGGCCAGCGCCACTGCCAGCGCGGCGCGCTGCGCCTCGCCGCCCGACAGCCGGCGGGGATAGTCGTCGGCGCGGTGCGCCAATCCCAGCTCGCCAAGCAGCTGCCGGGCGCGTCCCTGTGGATCCGGGCCGCCGGCCAGCTCGACCGTGAGCGCCACGTTCTCGGCGGCGGTCAGGAACGCGATCAGGTTGTCGGCCTGCAGCACGACGCCGATGCGCTGCGCTCGCAGCAGGGCGCGACCGGCCTCGTCGAGCGCGGTCAGCGGCTGGCCGCCGAACCGCACCTCTCCGGCGTCGGGCAGCAGCAGCCCGGCGAGGACCGCGAGCAGCGTCGACTTGCCCGCGCCCGACGAGCCGACCAGGCTCACCGTCTCCCCGCGCTCGATGGTCAGCGAGGCTCCGTTCAGCACCGGGCTGTCCTGCGCGTAGCTCTTGCGCAGGTCCTCTGCCTCGACCAGCGCCACGTCAGCCCCGCTTGGCTACGGGCAGCCCGTCGAAGACACGCTTCGCGCGCCTTGGGGCTGCGCGATCGAGGCGCAACGCCTCCTTGTCGAACTCCGTCAGCGCCTTGCGGCTGAGCTTCTGGAGGTTGACGAGCTTCTCGACGTCCTTGTGCACGCTGGCGCCGCGCGGCACGTTGTCGATCTGGCCGACATTGCGCGCGTAGTACTTGAACTCGTTGTCGGGCGCGGACCGCTTGCCCTCCCGGACGATCAGCACGTCCTTGAAGCAGTCGAACGGGACGCAGTGGCGCGCACCGACCTTGATCACCTCGGCCACGCTGTCCTCCTCCCGGTCGGGCTTGTCGACGGAGTAGACCGGATTCGTGACCGAGGGATGCGCCTGGACGAGCACGCCCGCCGTGGCACCGTGCACGCCGTGCAGCCACGCGTCCTGCGCGGCGACGAAGCGTCCGCCCTCGTACTGCTGGGTGTAGCCGCCGAGGTTCCACACGTTTCCCGCCTTGTCCTCGGCGACGTAGTCGATGGACTCCTGGGCGACCTGGCCGCCGTCGACCTCGTGGTCGAAGCTGATCACCGTCCGCACGCCGGCGATGGTCCGGTACACGTCGGTGACCGTGGTGGTCACCTGGTGGGGGACGGCGCGCCCGCCGACGCGGGTGGAGCCCTCGCGCACGGACTGCGTGCCGGGCACCAGCGGGTCGTAGCTGCTGCGGCCGGTCGCCGGGTCGTCGAAGTGCTTCGGGTCCAAGCGGGTCGTCGAGACCTTGGCGTGCGGCGCCCCGGCGCCCGCCTCACCCGCCGTGCTTGTCTGCTGCTGCGGGCCGGACGCCGGCGGCGACGACGAGCTGCTGCATCCGGCCATCAGTGCCCCCACAGCGAGCAGCGCGACGGGCAGGGCGTTGCGGCCTCTCATGATGGCGTTGCGGTGTCTCATGCTCCGCAGGCTCGCTTCCGAACATGAGGTGCCGCTGAGACACCGCCACCCACTCTCAGCTTGTTCTCATCTAAACGCGATCATGGAGTCAGCCATGCTCGTGCTGCTCGTGGAAGACGACCCGCGGATGCCGGCCTGAGCCGCGGCCTGGACTTCGACGGCATCCTGTCCGACGGGGCCTGTCGCGGGGATCAGGCGCTCGCGATGGTGCGCGGCGCGCGCTATGACGCCGTCGTGCTCGATGTCATGCTGCCCAACCTGGACGGCTTCGAGGTCTGTCGCCGCCACGAGAGCACCAGCGGGGGTGTGGCTGCCGGTGATCATGCTCACGGCGCGCGACAGCGTCGAGGCCCGGGTCCGCGGCCTCGACGAGGGCGCCGACGACTACCTGGTCAAGCCGTTCTCGCTGGCTGAGCTGCAGGCGGCGCCTGCGTGCGCTCGTGCGCCGCGCACCAGGCGAACGCCCGGCCGTGCTGTCGGCCGGCGGTTGCGCCTTGACCTTCCACACGCCAGGTGTGGCGCGGGGAGACGGAGATCTCGCTGTCTGCGCGCGAGTTCGCGCTGCTCGAAGCGCTGATGCGCCGCCCGGGCCAGGTGCTCAGCCACAGCCGGCTGCTCGACGCCGCCTGGGACCTCGGGTACGAGAAGCGCTTCAACGTGGTGGAGGTCTCCGTGGGCTACCAAGGCGAGAAGATCGACCGGCCCTTCAACGCCCGGTCGCTCGAGACCGTGCGAGGCTTCGGCTACCGCGTACGCGTGGACGGCGACCCGTGACCGGCCTGCCGCTGAGGGCGAAGCTCACCCTCACCTTCGCCGCAGCGACCGTCTCGGTCTTGGCGGGCGCCGGTGCGTTCGTGTACGCGCGCCTGGCCTCGGACTTCAACGAGCAGGTGACCACCGGGCTGCGCGCGCGCAGCCGGGCCGCGGCGGGCCTGGCGCACGACTCCGCCGCCGCCCTGCGCACCTCGGGCATCGGCGGATTTGAGGAGAGCCGCGAGAGCTTCGCCCTGGTCCTGACCCCACGTGGGACGCTCACGCCCGGGTGGGCGGCCCGCATCGCCCGGCACTGGACCACGCGACCGCGGCACGAGCAGCGCGCGGCGCCATCCTCGTCGAACGCCGCGCGACGGACATCGACGGCACCCGAGCAGCGCGTCCCCTGCCCGAGCGTGCAACGCATTCCGTTCGTCGGGGGGGCGATCAGCAGACTGGCGTCGACGACGACCACGCAGGCCAGTCGCCGCGGACTCGCTTGAGCTCGCAGGCGCCGGTCAGCGCGTCACTCGTGCGCCGGATCGCCGCCCGCCGGCGCGCGGTCTCTTGGTCCCTGCGTTGATGACCTCCGTCATGGCGAGCCGGTACCTCCCAAATCCGGAATGGATGTGGCCGCAGACCGTGAGCCGGGGCTGAACCCGCTCCAGCGCCTCGGTCAAGGCCGTGGAGCCGACGTGCGATTGTCCGTCGGGTTGGCCATTCTGATCCCCGTATCGCGCGGGTTTGCCCGTTGAGTGGCCTGCTCGGGGTCGGTGGGGCCGGCCGCGTGGATCGGGGGCGTCGACGTGCGTCGACGCCCCTTGCCCCCCCTGCCGAGACGTGGGAAGGTCGGCCCCTGAGCTTCGCGAAATCGTCGCGGCCCAGTACGGCGAGCAAGGAGGCTTCTGATGGGTCGGGCGATACGAAGTGCCCTCATGGTCGGGCTCGTCCTGGGCGCGATCGCGCCCGCGACCGCCGACGCGAGCGTCCAGGTGGCCGCCGGCGGTGGCCACACGTGTGCGATCAAGATCGACGCCACGCTCGTCTGCTGGGGCCTGAACGACTACGGGCAGGCGACGCCGCCGGCCGGCGCGTTTGGTGCCATCAGCGCCGGCGGCCGGCACACGTGCGCGATCAGGACGGATTCCACGGTCGCCTGCTGGGGTAAGGACGACGACGGCGAGGCGACGCCGCCGTCGGGGACCTTCGTCTCGGTGAGCGCCGGGGGCGACCACAGCTGCGGCGTCAGGACAGACACCACGCTCGCCTGCTGGGGTCGCAACACGCAGTCGCCGCCGTTCAACGTCGCACCGACGGGCAGCTTCACGGCGGTCGCCGCCGGCAACACGGCGGGCTCGACCTGGAGCTGCGCGGTTTCGAGCACCAGCGCCATCGTCTGCTGGGGCTACAACAGCTACGGCCGGGGCAACCCGCCCGCCGGGAGCTTCCGCGACATCGGCGCCGGGGGCACCCACGGGTGCGGGCTCAAGCTCGACGACACCCTCGACTGCTGGGGTGGCTTCAGCGCCAACGGCGCGCCCATGTCCGAACCCCCGCCCGGGCTCTTCACCCAGATCACCACGGGCTACGACCACTCGTGCGCGATCCGCGACGACGCGACGCTCGCCTGCCTGGGCGACAACGCGGTCGGGCAGGCAACGCCGCCGGCCGGCACATTCCGCTCCGCCAGCGCCGGGGACTTCCACAACTGCGCGGTCAGGAGCAACGGCGCGGTTGCCTGCTGGGGCTCGAACGCCTTCAACCAGGTCCGCCCGCTCCCGGCGTCCGTCACGCAGCCCGGGGCGGACGTCGGCCCGAAAGGGCTCGAGTTCGGCAAGCAGCCGCAGGGCACGGTGAGCCCGCCGAAGGAGGTGACGGTGACGAACACCGGCGCCGCCGACCTCGAGATCCTCGGCGAGAGCTTCCACGGGGACTCCCCCGGCGACTTCTTCATCGGGGCGTCGACCTGTCACCGGCCGCTGCCCGGTGGTGAGACATGCAGCCTCTGGGTGCGCTACTCCCCGAACGCCAAGGAGGGGTCGCAGGCGAGCCTCGTCCTCGACACCAACGCGTCGCCGCCGGCCTACCAGGTGGACCTCAGTGGCACCCCCGGACCGCTTCCGCAGGGCCCGCAGGGCAACCCCGGCACGAACGGGACGAATGGCACCAACGGGGTTGACGGCGCGAACGGCGCGGACGGCACCAACGGAGCCGCCGGCGCGAACGGTCCCGCCGGTCCCGCGGGTCTGCACGGCGCCACCGGCCCCGCCGGGCCGCAGGGCCCGAAGGGCGACCCCGGCCCCGGTCTCACCGGCGCCACGATCTCGTGCAAGCCGGCCAAGGTCCGTCGCAAGAAGGTGCGCGTGCGCTGCACGCTCAAGCTCGCCGTGGCCTCCCACGTGAGGGCGGCGCGCGTCAGCATCCGCATCCGCGGCCGTGTCGTCGCGCGCGGGACCGGGCTCGCCGCTCACGGCGTGGTGCGCATCCGACTCGCCGCGGGCATCCGCCGAGGCTCGCTGCGGGTGGTCACGATCGACCGTGCCGGCCGGTTGCGGGCCGTGAGCAGGAAGGTCGGCCGCCCCGGCCGAGCACGCTGACCATCAGCGGCACCAGCGTGAGGACGTCGAGATGCGCTTGATGACCACGGTCGCCAGCGTCTCGGCCCGTGCCGTCGAGGCCTGGTGACGCGTCGCGACGATCCGCACCGCTTCGCCCGCCCGGGCCGGGAGCAGATCCCGCCTACGTCAAGGCAGTCGCAGAGTTCACGCAGGAACGCGGCCACATCCTGACTGCCTTCGCCCGAAGATCGACACCATGACGCTCCGCATCGCCAACACCGATTTCGATCGCGTCACCTTGGCTCGATCCGGATTACCCTGCCGGAGACGATCTCCGCCGCGGACAGGCGTGTCGCACCCTCGCGCCGGCACCGACGATGCGACCGCTCTGGTCCGCTGGCTGCTGGCGGCCGGGGTGGCCGGGCTCGGGCTGACGAAGACCCACGGCCTCGGGCGAGCGACGGTCCGCGAGGTCGCCTCGCGGTGGCCGCACTGGTGGAACCACGAGCTCTTCGGGCCGCCGCACCGCGAGGCCGACCTGGCGGTGCTCGACGCGACACACGCCGGATTGCGGCGACTGCGCCTCATGCGCCGGCAGCGCGAGACGCTGCGCACGACCGCGCGCGGGCGCATGCTGCTCTCGGACCCGGACGCGCTCGTAGTTGCGCTGCATGAGGATCTGTGCGGCGGCGACGGCTTCGAGGCCGACGCGTGGGTGCTGATCGAGGAGGCGCTGCACGACAAAGGCCCGCTGCCGGGCGACGAGCTGGCGTCGCTCCTCGCAGCGATGCTCGGCATGGAGGGCTGGCGTGACGCCGACGGCTCTGCGATCGAGGGAGCGTCGATGCTGTGGGCATTGCAGTCCCCGCTCTGTCGCGCCGAGGGCTACGGGCTGCTGCGCCGATCGCCGCGCGCCGAGCCGCTGGTCTTCGAGCTCACCGCCGCCGGGCATCGGTTGGCGGCGGCGGAGTGGTCGCCGGAGCCGGCGGTCACTGCCGCGCCGGGCGACGCCGCCTTCGTCTTCGACGCCGATGTGCTCAACGCGCGCGGCGTCCGCGCCCGCCTCGCAGTGCTCGAGCGTCAACCCCTGACGGCGCTGCACGACGCGATCCAGCAGGCGTTCGGATGGTGGGATGACCACCTGTACTCGGTCTGGCTCGACGGCAGCCTCTTCGGCGACGACGAGCTCGGGCTCACGACCCCCGGCATGGCCGACGCGGGCGTGGCGACGGCGGATGTCCCGATCGCCGAGCTCGGCCTGAGCGTGGGTCAGCGGATCGGTTACGTGTTCGACTTCGGCGACGACTGGCGCGTCCGCCTGACGGTGCGCGAGCGGACCGCCGCCCAGGCGGGCAATCACCCACGCGTGCTCGAGCTCCGCGGTACACCGCCGCCGCAATATGCAGAGATCGACGACTGAAGAGCCGCCGACCGGCGCGAGAATCGCGACGTGAGCGACTCGGAGACAGCACGTGATCGCCGGCTGGCGTTCGCCATCCCCGCGACGCCCGACGAGGCCGACACGGAGGGGCTCGACCCCGCCGACCCGGACGACCGCGCGCTGCTCATCCACGCCGCGCACCCCGAGCTCGACACCGACCTCGAGACGGGGGTCACGACGGGCGCGAGCTCAACCCGCACCTGCACCTCACCGTCCACGAGATCGTCGCCGCCCAGCTCGCCGATGACGATCCGCCGGAGGTCTGGGCGACCGCGCAGCGCCTGCGGCAGCTCGGTTACGGGCGGCACGAGATCCTGCACATGCTGGGCGCGGCGCTGACGCCGCAACTGTGGGCGGCGCTGCATGATCAGCGCGAGTACGACCTCGACGAGCATCGCGCCGCGCTCGCCGCGCTGCCTGACTCATGGGAGCGGGCGCGGCCCGGAAACCCGAATACCATGGTAAAGTCGCCCTCCTTAACCCCATCCAAAGATATTTTTAAGGAACGCTTTGGCTTGTATGG
>JBDTMF010000215.1:0-6877 GCA_039934455.1 Solirubrobacteraceae bacterium | reverse complement strand
GCACCAACGACTCACCGACGATCCTGGCGCTACACCACTACTCGCTACTTGACTGCGGTGAGGGTTGGATGGTGGTCGGGTGGCGCGAGCGCGTCGGCGTCCAGCCAGCCGCCGTGTTAGCGCCAGCGCGGGCGACAGGCGAGCGGGTCGAACCCTCCTCGGGGCCGCCGGGCTCCAGGTAGATCGTCCAGCGCCCATCGCAGCGCAGACAGGCGAAGTCGGCCTCGCCGCGCCCGCGCAGCTCCTCCCAGCGCTTGGTGCGTCGTCCCGTCAGCCGGGCCACGTGCGCGCCGCAGTTCGGGCACGCCCGGTCCTGCGCGCGCACGATCACCAAGTCGGCGCGCAGGCATGGGCGGGCGAGTCGCGGCGGACCGCCGAACGCGCCCAGCGGCCGGCTGGCCTGCCAGCGCTCGCGGGCGTGCTGCTCGCCGCTCGACGTGAGCGTCCCGTAGCTGTGGATCGACGCGCCGATCATCCCGCCTTCGTGCAGCGCGGCCTCGAGCTCGCCGAACCGGCGACCCTCCAGGCGCGCGGCCGCCTGCACGGTCGGGCGGTGCCAGACGCCGGGGACACGCTGTGAAACGCCGTCGCTGAGGCTGATCGCGCACGGAGTGCTGTCGGCGTGGATGAGGTCAAGCAGCTCGTCGGGTTCGCTGACGCGCGCTTCGGTGTCGGGCGCGGAGGCGCCGGCGTGCTGCAGCGCGCGGCGCGGCCGCGGCCCTCGCGCGTCAGCGCGAACTGGCGCTCCGAGCCGCTGCCGCGGCAGGTCAGCCAGCCGCCGCGGCGCAGGTCGTCGCGCAGCTCGCGAACGCTGGTGTCCGCGGGCTTCCATTCGAGCCCGGCGGCAACCGCCTCGTTGGTCAGCGCCGCGTGGCTGTAGCGGTCCTCGCGCCGCAGCAGCCGCCGCAGGATCTCGTCGCCGGCCAGCAGCCGGCCCGCCACCGGGCAGGCCGGGTGGTGGTCGGTCGCGCTGGGCAGCTTGCGTCGACGCGGTCAAGCAGCTCACGAGCGATGGCCGGCGAGCTGGGGGTCAGCAGCCCGGCGGCCAGCGCTTCGCGCAGAGCCTCGGCGGTCGCCGCGAGCTCGGCGTCGGTGAGCGTCAAGCGCCGCATCACGCCACCCTCAGGCAGAGCGGGCCGCAACCGCCGGTCACGCCGGCGCGCGTGCAGCGCGGGCACAATCGCGGGGTCTCGTGACGGCGCTTCAAGCGCCGCTCGAAGCTTCGGTCCACGCCGGTCCACACGCGCTCGAGCGTCACGCGACCGCCGGTTGCGATCACGGCGGCGACCAGCGGCGACCCCTGCCGGCGCAGGTGCTGCACGACGCGGGCGTTTGACGTCGCGCTCGGCGAAGCCGAGGTAGTGGCGTGCGACCCGGTTGCCCGTCACGGGCCGGCCGGGCTCGAAGTGCAGGAGGTACACGTTGCCATCGCGTCGGGCGAGTTCTGTGGGCATGCTGGGGCTCCTGGGGTCGGGGGCGCCGCCCGGCGCAGTGCCCGCTGCCGGCCGCCAGGCGCGCGAACGCGTGCGATCCTCGGCCGGGCGAGGGCCCGCGCCGCCGCGCGCCACATCCGGGCCACCGACCCACGCACGCGCCAGCTGGCCGCGAGCCGCGACCGCTTGTTCGCCGCCGGGAGGCTCGCGGCGCGCGGCGCGCGCTACTCACGAATCGTCATCCCCGCCGGGATGTCGGTGTGCACGTAGAGGAAGTCGTGCGACCCAGGACGGTCGGCCATTGCGCAGACGAGTACGGCAGCCGCGCGGTCGCCGGTACGGCAGTTCCGCCGATGTGGGCCCGCGAGCGCCGGCGTAGCGTCGTCCACATGGATTCCCGGCTCAACCACCAGATCGCAGCGATCCGTATCGCCGAGGCGCACGCGCAGGCCTCCGTCGCCCGCGCCGCTCGCGAGGCGCGCGGCGACGCGCGACCCTCGCGCCGGGCGCGTCGCGTGCCGTCGTGGGCCACGACCCGCTTCGCACATCGCTGACCACACCGCTTGACGGCCCCGGGCGCCGGGGCGATGATCGACCGTGTGGTGCGCCGAGTCTCGAGCCTGCGGATGGTCGGCCGCGCGGACACGCTGGCAGCCCTCGACGGAGCGCTGGCGCACGCGACGGAGGGCGCCCCCCGGCTCATCGTGCTCGCCGGCGAGGCCGGGATCGGCAAGACCCGGCTCGCCCGCGAGCTGTCGCTGCGCGCCGGTGCGCAGGGCCACCAGGTGCTGTGGGGCGAGTGCGTCCCGCTGCAGGCCGGCGAGCTGCCCTACGCGCCGATCGTGGCCGCGTTGCGCACCCTCGGGCCGGAGCGCGGCGCCGCTCGCGACGAGCTCGGAGCGCTCCTGGCCGAGCTCCGCGAGGGGCGGAGCGCCGAGGCGGCGGCGGCGGCGCAGGCGCCGGCGCGCCTGTTCGAGCTGCTGCTGAGGGCGCTCGGCCGGCTCGCCGAGGAGGCCCCGACGCTGTTCGTCGTCGAGGACGTCCACTGGGCCGACGCCGCGACGCAGGACGTGCTGCGCTTCCTCGCGCGCAACCTGCGCGAGGAGCGGCTGCTCCTCGTCGTCACCCTGCGCACCGATGAGCCGGACGTCGCGCCGCCGCTGCGCGGCCTGCTCGCCGAGCTCGCGCGCAGCGCGCGCGGGGAGCGGCTCGAGCTGTCACGCCTGACAGCCGGCGACACGGCGCTGCAGGTGGCGGGCATCGTGGAGTCGCCCGCCGCCGCGCTGGCCGAGTGGGTGCACGCGCGGGCCGAGGGCAACCCCTACTTCGCCGAGGAGCTGCTCGCGGCCCGCGTCGCCGGCGAGCGCGACGATGTCCTCCCGGACTCGTTGCGCGAGGTATTGCTCGCCCGCATGGCGAGCCTCGACGGCCCGCCACGGCAGGTGCTTCACCTCGCGGCGGCCGCCGGGCGCGACATCGGCCACGAGCTGCTCGTCCGCGCCTCCGGCCTGGACGCCGACGCGCTCGGCGCCGCGCTGCATCAGCTGGTGGACGCGCACGTGTTCGTCTGCGACCGCGCCTCCGAGCGCTACCGCTTCCGCCACGCGCTGGCGCGCGAGGCCGTCTACGTCGAGCTTTTGCCGCCGGAGCGGCGCGCGCTGCACGCCGCGCTCGCACGGGCGCTCGACGCCGCCGTGCCCGAGCGCGACCGCGGTGCGGCCGAGTGGGCCGCGCTGGCGCAGCACTGGGAGGGCGCGCACGAGGACGCCGCGGCGCTGCGCGCGTCGGTCGCCGCCGCGACGGCGGCCCAGGCCGTCTACGCCTTCCAGGCGGCCCGGACCCATCTCGACCGCGCCCGCGCGCTGTGGAACCGCGTGGAGCCCGCCGCGCGCCCTGCGGGCCTCGACGAGGTCGAGCTGCTGGAGCGGCTCGCCGACGCGACGCGGTTCGCCGGCGACCGGGACGCCGCGATCCCGATCGCCGAGGCGGCGCTCGTGCTCGTGGACCCTGCGGCGGAGCCACGCCACGCCGCCTCCCTCCACACGCTGCTCGCCGACCTCCACTCGACGCGCGAGGAGGCGCTCCGGCAGCTCAACTGCGCGCTCGCCCTGCTGCCGCCCGAGCCGCCGCCCGAGCGCGCCGCCGCGCTGTGCCTGGCCGGCCGGAAGCTCGTGTACGGCGAGCTGCCGAGCGAGACGCGCAGCTTCGCGCTGGAGGCGCTCGACGCAGCGCGCGCGGCCGGCGCGCTCGCCGAGGAGGGGCTGGCGAACATGACCCTCGGCATCGCGTTCGCCTACGGCGGCGACGCGGAGACGGGCCTGGCGCACTTCGGCGAGGCGATCCGCATCGCCCGCGAGGTCGGCCGGGTCGATCGGCTGGCCGCCGCGATCAACAACCTGGCGGACGCGCTGCTGATGCTGGGGCGGCTCGATGAGGCGCTCACCACCCTCGAAGCCGGCTACGAGGAGGTTCGCGCGCTCGGGCTGGCGCTCTCGCACGGCGTGGTGATCCAGGCGACGATGGCGGAGTGCGAGCTGCGCCTGGGGCGGTGGGATGAAGCCTCGGAGCGGCTCGAGCGGTTGCTGGAGAGCGCCCACGACGACGAGATGCGGCTGATGCTGATCGGCCTCCTCGTCGCACTCCGAGCGCGCGAGGGCCGGTTCGAGACGGCGGAGGCGCTCGACCGGGAAGCGGCCGCGCTGGTCGCGGCGAACGTCGGGCCCCAAAGTCTCGTCCTCGCCAGCACGGCCCGGGCCGAGTTCGCGCTGCTGCGCGGTGACCCGGACGCCGCGCGGGCGATCGTGCGCGAGACGCGCGAGGCGGTCGACTTCGGCGGCATCGTCTGCTACCCGAGCATGCTCCTGGTCGGCGTCCAGGCGGAGGCCGACCTCGCCGAGCACGCCCGGGCCGCCACCCTCGGCCACGAGGTTGAGCGCGCCCGTGCCGCCGCCGAGGAGCTCTTCGGCGCGCCCGAGGCGGGCGGCTCGCTGCGCGCGTACCGGTACGAGAATCCGCTGGACGAGCCGGGGCCGCCGGAGACCCGAGCGCTCTGGGCACAGGGCGAGGCCGAGCTAACCCGGCTGAACGGCGCCTCGCGAGGACCGCTGTGGGCGGAGGTCGCGGCACAGTGGGATCGGCTGCGCTACCCGTACCCCGCTGCCTATGCCCGGCTGCGCGAGACGGAGGCGCGGCTCGCCTCGGGTGGCGAGCGCGCCGCCGCCACGCTCGCGCTGCGGGCCGCGCACGCGGCGTTCCGCCGCCTCGGCGCGGCGCCGCTGCGCGAGGAGGCGGAGGCGCTCGCCCGGCGCGGGCGGATCGCGCTTGCGCAGGAGGCGGAGGAGCCGGCGCCGGAGCGGCCGTTCGACCTCACCGGTCGCGAGTTGACCGTGCTCGAGCGCCTGGCGGTCGGCCAGACGAACCGGACGATCGCCGACGACCTCTACCTGAGCACGCGCACGGTGGACATGCACGTGCGCAACATCCTCGGCAAGCTCAACGCGGCCAATCGCGTCGAGGCGGCCGCCACGGCACACCGCCTCGGGCTCGCTGGCGATACGGCAGTCTTGCCGTAGCGGCGCGGGCACGGGCGACGTAGCGTCAGCGCATGCCCTCCCGCACCCGCGCGCTGGCCTGCCTCCTGGTCATCCTCGCGGCCCCCGCCTGCGGCGGCGACGATCGCGGGCCGCGGCCCGCGCCGCCCGGCCCGCGGCTGACGGCAAGCGTCGCGCGGGAGCTGGACAGGCGGTTGCGCGAGAGCGTCGCCGACGCCGGCATCCCCGGCGCGTCGGCGGCGATCGTCTTCCGCGACGGGCGAGTCTGGCGCGGCGCGGCCGGCGACGCGGTCGTGAAGCCAAAGCGGGCGATGACGCCGGACACCTCGCTCCCGTTCGACAGCATCACGAAGGTCGCGACGGCGGCGCTGGCGATGCGATTGGCAGAGCAGGGCCGGCTGCGGCTCGACGACCCGATCGCGCGCTGGTATCCCAGCTGGCGCGGCGACCCCCGCGCCACGATCCGCGACCTGCTCGGCCACACCGCCGGGACGCGCGATCCCGAGGGCGCGATCGACCCCGACATCCCGCTGTCACAGAAGCGCGCGCTCGCCGCCGCCCCGAAGCCGGGGCCGCGGACGGAGTCAGCCGACTATTCGAACGTCGGATACGTGATCGCCGGCCACATCCTCGAGCGCGCCGCGGATGAGCCGCTCGCGATGGCGATGCGGCAGGAGGTGTTCGCGCATCCGGGCGGGGACGGCCTCGCCTTCCAGCCCGCGGAGCACCCGGCGCCGCCGCGAGCGCACTCCTACTGGTATCCGAACGGGGGCGGCACCCCGGTCGACGCGAGCGACGGCGGCCCCGTCCTGCCCTACCGCTCGCTCGCGGCGACCTTCGCGGCCGCCGGATCCCTGGCTGGAGATGTTCCCTCGCTCGCGCGCTGGGGGCACGAGCTGTTCGAAGGTCGGGTGCTCAGCCCCGCCTCGCTGCGCGAGATGGCGCGCTTCCATCCCGGCGGCTTATGGGAGGGCTACGGGCTGGGGCTCGCCCGGGACTCCTTCGAGGACCGGACGATGTGGGGCCATGGCGGAGACGGTCTCGGCAGCCACACGGAGTTCTGGCACCTGCCGCGCGAACGGCTCACGCTCGCGGTGACCTGGAACGACGACCTGCTCGAGCGTGAGGGCGGACTGCACCTCACGCTCCTGCGCGCCGCGCTCGGCACCGGCTGAGCGGTCAGCGAGCTTCGGGCCGGTCTTCCGCGCCGTCACGCCACCTCAAGTCCGAAGAGGCGCCGCAGCTCGGCGCGCAGCCGCAGGAAGTCCTCGCCACGGGCGGCGTAGCCGTACAGGGGCGCGGCGAGGTCGTAGATCGTGCCGCCGCGCCGGCAGGCTCCGAAGCAGTACCAGCCGCGCTGCGCTGTCTCGTAGACATGCAGGCTTGCATGCCGATCCGCATGGAACGGGCAAGCGACCTTGCGGTGGCACGGCACCTCGACGCCCAGCAGCCGCCGCACGTAGACGTCGGGGCGACCGCCAGGAGCGGGTCATCTCCGCGATGCTCCGGCGACACAACTGGCGCCCGCAGCGGCGCCGGCGGGTCGGGAAGCGACCCGACGACATCGCCGGGCGCAAAGCGCTGACGTGTGTCGAGGCGCAGCGCCTCGACCGCCGTCGGCGGCTCGTGCTTCCACGACAGGGTCCCGGGCACCCTGAGGATCCGCGCTGAGTCCGCTGAAGCGGGGTCCGCGCCCAGCGCGTGCGCCAGGCGAGTGGGGCGGTTGAAGATCTGCCCGATCCGCTGTCCGTCGTCGAGGCGGTAGCGCAGCTCGAGCAGTTCGCCGCGCTCTGCCGTTCCGGCCAGCGCTGCGAGGAACCGAGTGACGGTCTCGTGGCGTGTGGTGATCGTGGTGCTCATCGCGGTCACGTGAGAAGTCGTCGGGCCCGCGGC
>JBDTMF010000214.1:0-6919 GCA_039934455.1 Solirubrobacteraceae bacterium | reverse complement strand
ATCTCGCCGTAGGGCGTGATGTGGTTCGGGTTGACCATCGCGAGGTCCAGCCCGGCCTCGACGCAGTGGTGCAGGAAGACGGAGTTCAGGACCGAGCGCGCGGGCACCCCGATGCCGAAGGACACGTTGGAGACGCCGAGCGAGGTCTTGACGCCCGGCAGCTCGGACTTGATCAGCCGGATGCCCTCGATCGTCTCGACCGCGGAGGGCTTCCACTCGTCGTCGCCGGTGGTCAGCGTGAAGGTCAGTGCGTCGAAGATCAGCGCCTCGGGCTCGAGGCCGTGCTCGTCGCAGACGAGCTCCTTGATGCGCTGCGCGATCTCGAGCTTGCGCTCGCGCGTCTTGGCCATGCCGACCTCGTCGATCGTCAGCGCGATCAGCGCGGCGCCGTGCGCCTCGACGACCGGGACGACGCGGTCGAGCTTGTCGCGGCCGGCCTCGAGGTTGACGGAGTTGACGATCGCGCGGCCGGGGATCTGGTCGAGCGCGGTCTCGATCACCTCGGGCTCGGTCGAGTCGACCTGGATCGGCGCGGGCTGGGTCAGCGCGACGCGCTTGGCGACGAGGCGCATCTGCTCGTCCTCGTCCTGGCGCTCGGTCAGCGCGACGCAGAGGTCGAGCACGTGCGCGCCGCCCTCGACCTGGTCCTCGGCGATCGTGACGAGGCCGTCGTAGTCGTCGGCCAGCAGCATCTCCTTGGCCTTGCGCGAGCCCTGCGAGTTCACGCGCTCGCCGACGATCGTCGGGGCGGGCTCCTGCACGAGCGGCGTCGCGGCCATCATCGAGGAGACGTGGATGGGGCGCGGGGCGGGGCGCGGCTTGGGGTGGTGGTGCGTACAGCGCTCGGCGATCGCGCGGATGTGCTCGGTCGTCGTGCCGCAGCAGCCGCCGACGATGCCGAGGCCGTAGCGTTCGACGAAGTCGCCCAGCACCTCGGCGAGCGGCTCCGGCTCGGCCGGGAAGATCGTCTCGCCGTCGGGGCCCTGGTGGGGGATGCCGGCGTTCGGGATGCAGTGGATCGGCGTCGGGCAGTGCTCGCCGAGGAAGCGGACCGCGTCGCGCATGTCCTCGGGGCCGGTCGAGCAGTTGAGGCCGATGACGTCGACCTTGAGCGCCTCGAGCGTCGCCAGCGCGGCGGAGATGTCGGTGCCCAGCAGCATCTTGCCTCCGTTGGGCAGCAGCGACACGGAGGCCTGGATCGGCACCTCGCGCCCGACCGCCTTGAACGCCTCGCGGACGCCGAAGATCGAGGCCTTGACCTCGAGGATGTCCTGCGCGGTCTCGATGATGATGAGGTCGACGCCGCCCTCGAGCAGCCCGCGGCCCTGCTCCTCGAAGACCTTCACGAGGTCGCGGAAGCGGATGTTGCCGAGCGTCGGGTCGTCGGAGGCGGGGAGGAAGCCGGTGGGGCCGATCGAGCCCGCGACGAAGTGCTCCTCGCCGACCGCCTTGCGGGCGATCTCGGCGGCCTTGCGGTTGATCTCGAGCGTGTGCTCCCCGAGGCCCCACTCGTCGAGCTTGATCCGGGAGCCCTGGAAGGTGTCGGTCTCCACGACCTCGGCGCCGGCGTCGATCATCGACGCGTGCAGCTGCTCGATGATGTCGGGACGGTTGAGCACGAGCGCCTCGTGGCAGCGGCCGGGGAGCCTGTAGTCGTCCTCGAGGGACAGGTCGAACTGCTCGAGCGTCGCGCCCATGCTGCCGTCGAAGACGACGACGCGGTCGCGCGTGGCTGCCATGAAGTCGCGCATCAGGAAGACAGCCTAGCGCAACCTTGACACAGCTATGGCAAGGTTGGAGCCTTGCAGTCCGGGCTGCGGTAGACCTCGCCCATCTCCGGATACGTCTCGTTGAACTGCCCGGTGGCGAGCGCCCCGCCCTGTGCGGCGGTCGCCCCGAGCCGCTGGGCGGTCGTCGCCATCGCGTGCAGCGACGCGCACTCCGTCGCCGCCTCGTCGCGGATCCCGCGCATGTGGAAGGACTCGTGGGTGACGACGTCGATCGCCATCGCGAGCTGGGCGCCGCGGCGGCCGCAGAGGATCCCCGCGCGCTCCGTGCAGGAGAGCTCCTTCGCCCGCCGGCCCTCGGCCAGCGCGTCGAGCTCCGCGCACGACGCCTTCTGGAGCTTCGTCTCGTCGGCGGGCCTGCCGGCGGCGTCGAACTTCACCCAGCCCTCGGCGGTCGAGCCGCCGAGCACGCGCCCGACCGGCCCGGGGCAGTGCACATGGACCGCTCGGCCTGCGATCTCCGACGCGATCGCCGACAGCCGCGCCTCGTTGCCGAGGCGGTCCGTCCGGTCGAGCACCCACCAGGCGGTCACGGCGAGCATCACCAGCGACACGGTCAACTTCAGCCACAGCGGCGTCGTGGGATAGCGAGACATCCGTCCGATATCGGCGCGCGCGGGCCTTCCCTCCAACCTTGCGGGTAGGAGGGGAGTGATGAGCTCAAGTGCCTCACGGATGCCGACCTTCGCTCCCCTCCGCATGCCGCGGCTCCGCGACGACCGGCTCGCCGCGCTGGCCGCCGCGGGCGACGAGCGCGCGTTCGAGGCCCTCTATGACCGCCATCACCGTGTGCTGCTGGGCTTCTGCCGGCACATGCTCGGCTCCCGCGAGGAGGCCGAGGACGCCCTGCAACAGACCTTCCTGCGCGCCCATCGCGCGCTGGCCGCGCGCGGAGCGCCGGCGGAGCCGCGGCCCTGGCTGTACACGATCGCGCGCAACTGCTGCCTCACGATGCTGTCCGCCCGCCGCCCCGTCGCCGACGGCGAGGCGGAGATCGCGAGCACGGACGGCCGGCGCGACCGGGTCCAGGTGCGCGCCGACCTGCGGGCGGTCGTCGCCGACGTCGGGCGGCTGCCGGACGAGCAGCGGGCGGCGCTCGTCCTCGCCGAGCTCGCCGACCTCGCCGACGACCAGATCGCCGAGGTGATCGGCGTGCGTCCCGGCAAGGTCAAGGCGCTGATCCACCAGGCGCGGACGACGCTGATCGCCGAGCGCGAGGCGCGCGAGACACCGTGCGAGTCGATCCGCGAGGAGCTCTCGACGGCACGTGGCGGCGCGCTGCGCCGGGGTCCGCTGCGCCGCCATCTCCGCCTCTGCGCAGGCTGCCGCGCCTATCGCAACGCCGTCGGCGAGCAGCGCCGCGCGCTGGCGCTCTCGCTCCCCGCCACGCCGAGCCTCGGGCTCAAGGCGGGCATCCTCGGCGCGGCCTCCGCGACCGGCGGGGGCGCCGCCGCGGCTGGGGGCGCGGCGTCGATGGGCGGCGGCCTCGCCGCGAAGGTCGTCACCGGGGCGATCCTCGTCGGCAGCACCACCGCCGGCGGCATCGCGGTGGTGGAGCACCCGGGCCCCGCGCCGGTGCGCGCGGCCGCCGTTGCCCCAGCGGAGCCCGCGGCCGCCCGCGCGAAGCCCGTGGCGGCCGTGTCGCTGCCCGTCGCCTCGAGGCGCGAGGTGAGCCGGCCGGCGACGAGCCGGCCGGGTCGACGTCGCGCCGGGAGGCACGCCGGCAAGGCGAAGGCCTCGCACCGCCACGGGCGGCCCGCGACCGAGCCGGAGCCGAAGGGCAAGGCGCGCAGGACGGAACGAGCGGCCGCGAAGACGCACGGCCGCGTCGCGGCGGGCGGCCCGTCCGGCCTCGTGAAGAAGCAGGCCGCGCCGCGTGTGGCGAAACCGGTCAAGGTCAAGCGCGAGAAGGCTCGCCCGCAGGTGGCGCGGAAGGTCCCGCCGGGCCGGCTCGAGAAGTCCAAGCACTGACGCAACCGGCCAACCCGGTCAACGGGTTGACACGCGCGATGCATACTGTGTATACATACTCGGTATGCGTTACCCGGTGCTCGCCTCGCTGGCCACCGCTCCCGCCCACGGGTACGAGATCAAGCGCGGGCTGGAGGAGCGCTTCGGCAGCGCCGTCGCGCCGCTGAACATCGGCCAGGTCTACACGAGCCTCCAGCGCCTCCAGCGCGACCACCTCGTCGAGGACGAGGCGGCGCGCGAGGGCGGCCGCGACCGCCGCGTCTACCGCCTGACCGACGCCGGCCGGGCCGCGCTCGAGGAGTGGGTCGGCACCGCGAGCGGCCCGACGCGGCTGCGCGACGACTTCTTCATGAAGCTCGTCTTCGCGCGCGAGATCGGCCTCGCCGACCCGGCCGAGCTGATCGGCCGCCAGCGCGCGCGCTACCTCGGCGCGCTGCGCGACCTCGAGAACGTGCTCGCGGCCGGCGAAGACGACGCGACGACCGCGCTCGTCGTCGAGGGCGCGGCGCTGCATCTCGAAGCCGACCTCAAATGGCTCGACCGCTGCGAAGCGGTGCTCGGAAGGGAGAACGGATGAACGCGGTGCTCGAGACGGTCGGCCTGGGCAAGGTGCACGGGGAGGGCGCGGCGGCTGTCACCGCGCTGGCGGACGTCGGCCTCCAGGTCGCGCACGGCGAGTTCGTCGCGGTCACCGGACCCAGCGGCTGCGGCAAGTCGACGCTGCTCAACCTCCTCGGCGGGCTCGACCGCCCGAGCAGCGGCGAGGTGCTCGTCCAGGGCGAGCACCTGGCGGGCGCCAACGAGGCACGGCGCGCGCGCCTGCGCCGCAGCGAGGTCGGCTTCGTGTTCCAGTTCTTCAACCTGATCGCGAACCTCACCGTCGCCGACAACGTCGAGCTGCCGGCGCTGCTGGCCGGGGTCCCGGGCCGCGAGGCCCGCCGCCGCGCCGCGCAGCTGCTCGAGCGCCTCGGCCTCACCGACACCGCGCGCCGCGTCCCCGGCGACCTCTCCGGCGGCCAGCAGCAGCGCGTCGCGATCGCCCGCGCGCTCGTCAACCGCCCGAGCGTCCTGCTCGCCGACGAGCCGACGGGCAACCTCGACACGGCCGCCGCCCGCGAGGTCGTGGCGGTGCTGCGCGAACGCCACGCTGACGGCCAGACGATCGTGCTCGTGACGCACGACATGCGGGTCGCGAGCGCCGCGCAGCGCGTCGTGGCGATGCGCGACGGGCGGATCGTCGGCGAGACACGGCCCGAGGCCGGCGAGGGCGAGCCGCTCAGCCGCGTCGTGACCCTGGAGGCCTGAGGTGCTCGCCGCCGGACTCCGCGTCATCCGCGCCGACCTGCGCACCCGGCCGCTGCACACCGTGTTGACCGGGCTCGTCGTCGGCGTCGCGCTCGGCGCGCTGGTGGTGACCCTGCACGGGCGTGCGACGCTCGAAGATCCCTACGACCGCCTGTTCCGCGCGACGGACGGCGCCCACGTGACCGCGATCTCGCCGTCGCGCGAGGACCTCGCGCGCATCGCCGCGCTGCCGGGCGTCGCCGCCTCCGAGGGCCCGCGCCCGCTCGTCCGCGTTCCGGTCCGCTTCCACGGCCAGGGCGACATGCTGGGCCTGATCGGGCTCCCGCGCACGCCGGCGCGGGTGGAGCACCCGCTGATCCTCGACGGCCGCACGGCGCGCGGGCCGGGCGAGGTCGTGCTGCCGCGCGAGTTCGCGCGCGGGCACGGAATCAGGGTCGGCGACACGCTCGCGGCGGGCGTCGGCACCACGCGCCGCAACCTGCGCGTGGTCGGCCTCGGCTCGGCCGCGGGGTCCGGCGACGGCGCATGGGCCGATCCCGCCGACGTGCTCGGGCTCGCGACGGCGGAGCAGCCGCTGCAGTTCGCTCTCGGCCTGCGCCTGACCGATCCGGCGGCGGCGAAGGCGTTCGCGCTGCGTGCCCTGGGCTCCGCGCCCGATGGCTCGGTGCGCACGCTCGACTGGCGGACGCAGCGCGCCGAGCGGACCGACGACGCGCGCCGGCTGCTGACGATCCTCCAGACCACGACCGTGCTCGCCCTGCTCGCCGCGGCGTTCACGCTCGCCACCGCGATCGGCGGCCGCGTGCTCGCCCAGCGGCGCCAGATCGGCCTGCTCAGGGCGATCGCGCTGACGCCGAGCCAGGTCACCTGGCTGCTCGTCGCCCATTACCTCGTGCTGGCGGCGCTGGCCGCGCCGTTCGGCCTCGTGGGCGGCGCCTTCGTGGCGGAGCGGCTGTCGGCGAGCGCGGCCGATGCGCTCGGCGCGCCCGCGCACCCGCCGCCGAGCCTCGCGCTGCTCGCGATCGCGCTGCTCGTGGCGCTGGCCGTGGTCGCCGTCGCCACGGCGCTGCCTGCCTGGCGCGCGGGGCGGATGCCGGTCCAGGCCGCGCTCGCCCTCGGCCGGGGGGCGACCTCGGCGCGCGCCTCGCGCGTCGCCGGGCTCGCGCTGCGGCTGCACCTCCCGGTCGTGGTGGGCGTCGGCGCCAAGGACGCCTTCGCGCAGCGCGGGCGGACGCTCCTCACCGTCTCGAGCCTGGCGCTCGCCGCCGCGCTGGTCGCGACGGCGATGAGCTTCGAGGCGACCATGGACCGGCTCGCGAGCGACCCGGCCCTGCGCGCGCAGCCCTACGAGCTGCGGGTGGAGTCGACGCTGCCGCCCGCAACGGTCGAGCGCCTGCTCGCCCGTCGCGGCGAGGTCACCGCGGTCGCGCGCGTGCGCGAGATCGTGATGACCGGTCGCGGCCGGATGGAGATCCACGCGCGCGTGCTCGACGGGCCGATGAAGGCGTTCCCCTATGCGATCCGCGACGGGCGCGCCGCCCGCGCTCCCGGCGAGGTCACGCTCGGTCGCGGCGCGCTGGTCGCGCTGCACGCGCGGATCGTCGAGCGGATCGCGCTGCGCGCCGGCGGCAAGCCCGTCTCGCTGCGCGTGGTCGGCCGTCACGTCGAGCCCGATGACGAGGGCCGCGGCGCGGTCACGAGCCTGAGCGGGCTCCCCGCGGGGACGGCCAAGCTCGACGACCCGTACTGGGCCATCCGCCTGTCCGCGGGCGCGGACCCGGTCGCGACCGCCGCCGCGCTGGTGCGCGAGGTCGGCGGCCGGCTGAGCGCCGAGCGCCCCATCGAGTCGCTCCAGC
>JBDTMF010000213.1:0-6947 GCA_039934455.1 Solirubrobacteraceae bacterium | reverse complement strand
CGACGTTGCGCGGCGCATCGCCGGTGATGGCGGTGATGTGGTGGATGCCTTCGAGCTTCACGGCTCTCCTCGGTTCAATCTCGTTGTTGCGGTATCAACAAGATAGCATGTTGTTGAGGTCGCAACGAGACCTTCGAGCCGGTTCAGCCGACGACGGGTAGCGTCCGCTCCTCGCTGAGCCCGGTGAGCTCCTCCTGCATGTCGGTCGTGATCTGCTCGTAGGCGTCGTCGACGTCGACGTTGGTGCCGTAGCGCTCGCGCAAGTCGACCGGGGGCAGCACCTGGATCGTGATCTTCGCCGGCAGCGGGATGCGGCCGGGGAGGTCGAGCAGGTTGATGCCGAGCGGCGGCCCGATCGACACCGGGAGCACCTTGATACGGGCGAGCTTGTCGAGCCGCAGGAGCTTGGCCGCGCGCTCGCCGCGCGTCAGGAACAGCGCCGTCTCCTGCCCGCCGACTGCGACGACCGGCACGATCGGGACGTTCTCCTCGAGCGCGAGCTTCACGAACCCCTGGCGCCCGCCGAACTCGATCTGGTCGCCGTGCCAGCTGGGGCGGAAGGTCTCGTAGTCGCCGCCGGGATAGACGAGCACGGGCGCGCCGAGCTTGAACGCGGCGCGCGCGTTGTCGTGCGAGGCGGGGACGACGCCATAGCGGCGGATCAGCCCCAGGACCGGGCTCTTGGCCGCGACGTCGTGGGCCAGCTGGTGGAAGCGGCGGTCGGGGCCGAAGTGGTCGTAGAAGGAGGCCGAGAGCACGAACGTGTCGGCGATCAGCAGCCCGCCGGAGTGGTTGCCGACGAGCAGCGAGGGCTCACCCACCGGGATGTTCTCGAGCCCGCGCACGTCGGGCCGGAAGTAGGCGGCGTTGATCGCCTTCAGGTACGGCAGCGTGCGCCGGATGTGCTCCGGGTCCCACGCGTCGATGGGGTCGTCCGGGAGGCCCTCGACGATTTCCACGAGGTCATCCAGGAAGCCGGCGCCGTACTCCACGATGCCGTCGAGCGGGGTCGGGGTGTGGCGCGCGAGGCGGCGGAGAGGATTGGCGGGGTGCATTTGTAACCGTTACCCAAAGTGGAGGTACATCGACCCATGACACAGCTGGCGCGCCAGGATGACGAGGCTGCTGCCCTCGTCCGCCTCGGCTTCGACGAGCTCCACGGCTTCGCCCGCAGCGTCGGCGCCATGGAGCGGGACATCGCCGCCCGCGCCTTTTGATAGTGGGTCTTCTCGTGACGTTGCGCTCGAGAGTCCGGTCGCCGGCGCCGTCAGGCAAGGACGCAGACCCGCAGGAATCGCCCTGGGTATTTCAAGTGGTCGAGGACGATGCCTGACGGTGATCGGCGTCCGCCGATCTTGGGCGGAACGGTGCGGGAAGGCCCACTGGCCGACTACCCGCACGTTCTCGACATCCCGACGCGCTGGAAGGACAACGACGTCTACGGGCACGTCAACAACGTCGTGTACTACTCGTACTTCGACACCGTGATCAACCGCTGGCTGATCACGGAGGGCGGCCTCGACGTCCACGCGGGCGCGGTGATCGGGCTGTGCGTCGAGTCGCACTGCGCCTTCAAGGCCGCGGTGTCCTTCCCGGACACCGTGCGCGCCGGGTTGCGCGTGGCGCACCTCGGGCGCTCGAGCGTGCGCTACGAGATCGGCCTGTTCCGCGAGGACGACCCCGCGCCGGCCGCGGAGGGCTGGTTCGTGCATGTCTTCGTCGACCGCAACGAACGCCGACCGTCCGAGATCCCGGACGGCGTGCGCGCGGCGCTCGCGCGCCTCGACGTCAGCTGAGGAGCTCGAGCCGGCGGAAGCCGTGGAGCTCGACGAGCGTGCGGTCGGGAAGGTGCACGAGCCGTGCCAGCACGGCGTCGCAGGCGGGGCAGCGCAGCGTCAGGCCCGGCGCGAGGGCGAACGTGCGGACCTCGGCCAGCGGCCCGGAGGTGCCGCAGCCGTCGCACACCCCGACCATCTGCGTGACCTCGACGGCGAACAGCTGCTGCAGGTCGCCCGCCGCCGCGTTGCCGTCGAGCATGGTCTCGTCCATGGTCATCCTCCTGTCGCGCCGAAGCGCTCGGTCTTGATCAGGGCGCGATGATGCCCGAGGTCCACGAGCGCCTCCGCCACCACCTCGACGAAGCCGGTCGGCCCGCAGACGTAGCAGTGCGGGCGCCCGCCGGCGGGCGGGGCGACCTCCGCGAGCATGTCGCGGTCGACGCGGCGCGCGTAACCCGTCCAGCCCGCGGGCTGCTCGCGGGTGTACGTGACGACGGCCGAGCCGGCCCGCAGCTCCTCCGCGTAGATCAGGTCCTCGGGGCGGCGCGCGGAGATGAGCAGCGTCGACGCGATCTCCGGCGCCGCCGCCCGGCGCAGGCGCTCGATGCACATCAGCGGCACGAGGCCGGAGCCGCCGGCAATCAGCAGCAGCGGGCCGCCGCGCTCGGGCGCCCACACGAAGTACCCGCCGATCGGCCCCCGCAGCTCGAGCTCGTCGCCGGCCTGCGCGTCGCCGGCCAGCCAGGGCGAGACCTCGCCGTCCTCGAGGCGCTCGACGGTGATCTCGAGCATCGGGTCCTGCGGGCTCGAGGCGATCGAGTAGGAGCGCTGGGCCCGGTAGCCGTCCTCGGCGGTCAGGCGCACGTCGAGATGCTGGCCGGCGCGATGGCCGGGCCAGTCCGGCACCTCGAGCGCAAGCGTGCTCGCGCTCGGCGTCTCGGCGCGTACCGAGGCGATCCGCGCGGGCTGCCAGCGCAGCGGCGCCGGCGGGGTCAGTCGCCCCAGTAGCGCTGCTCCTGCCACGGGTCGCCGCGCGGGTGGTAGCCCAGGCTCTCCCAGAAGCCCGGCTCGTCGTCGGGGCGCAGGGTGATCCCGCGCACCCACTTCGCGCTCTTCCACAGGTAGAGGTGGGGGACGAGCAGGCGCGCCGGGCCGCCGTGCTCGGGCTCGAGCGGGCGGCCGTCGTAGGTGAAGGCCACCCAGGCCTTGCCGTCGGTGACGTCCTCGATCGGGAGGTTCGTCGTGTAGCCGCCGTCGCACCAGGCGGTGATGGAGGCGGCCTCGGTCTCGACGCCCTCGAGCAGCGTGTCGACCGACACGCCCTCCCACTCGGTGTCGAGCTTGGACCACGACGTCACGCAGTGGATGTCGCAGTGGATCGGCTCGGCGGGCAGCGCGCGCAGCTCGTCCCAGCTCCAGCGCAGCGGCTCGTCGATCATGCCGTCGAGCGAGAACGTCCACTGGTCGAGCGGGGTGTGGGGCGTCGGGCCGGCCGACAGGACGGGGAAGCCACCGACGAGGTGCTGGCCGGGCGGGAGCCGGCTGTCGTCGCCGCCTGACTCCCGGCGGCGGAATCCGCGGCTGATCGGGCTCACGCGCGAATCCTCGCACAGGCGGTCTGCCATCCTGACCCCGATGAGGCGCGCGGTGGTCATGGTCCTCGCCACGGCGGCGCTCGTGGCGGCCTGCGGGTCGGGCGACAGCGGCAACGCCGCGTCTCCGGCCGCGGGCGGGAGCGACGGAACCGCCTCGGCCCCGTCCGCCGCCGAGAGCCGCGGGGTGCGGCTCAAGCGGATCGGGCGCTTCGACTCGCCGGTGTACGTGACCTCCCCGCCAGGCGACCGCCGCCGGCTGTTCGTGGTCGAGCAGGCCGGCCGCGTGCGGGTGATGGTCGGCGGGCGCCTGCGCGCCACGCCGTTCCTCGACATCCGCGGCCAGGTGACCTCGGGCGGCGAGCAGGGCCTGCTGTCGATCGCCTTCGCGCCCGACTACAAGACCTCCGGGCGCTTCTACGTCTACTTCACCGACCGCTCGGGCGACCAGCGGATGGTCGAGTACAAGCGCGGGACCGGCGAGCGCGCGGACGCCGGCTCGGCGCGGCTCGTCCTGAAGATGGACGACCAGGAGGGCAACCACAACGGCGGCCTGCTGCTGTTCGGCCCCGACAAGCACCTGTACATCGGCACCGGCGACGGCGGCGGCGCGGGCGATCAGCACGGCGCGCGCGGCAACGGGCAGAACCTCGGGAGCCTGCTCGGCAAGCTCCTGCGCATCGACCCCGCCCCGGCCGGCGACCGGCCCTACAGCGTGCCTGCCGACAACCCGTTCGTGGGCCGCAGCGGCGCGCGCGGCGAGATCTACAGCTACGGCCTGCGCAACCCCTGGCGCTACTCCTTCGACCGCCGCACGGGCGACCTCGCCATCGGCGACGTGGGGCAGGACAAGGTCGAGGAGATCGACTTCGTGACCAGGGGCAAGGGCCGCGGCGCGAACTTCGGCTGGCGCGTGTTCGAGGGCCGGTCGCGCTATACGTCGGGCGAGAGCGCGCCCGGCGCCGTGCCGCCCGTGATCACGCGCACGCACGGGCAGGGTTGGTGCTCGATCACCGGCGGCGTCGTGGTCCGCGACCCGCAGCTGCCGGCGCTGCGCGGCCGCTACGTGTTCGGAGACTTCTGCAAGGGGCGGATCCTCTCCGCGAAGCTCTCGGCCGGGCGCGCGCGCTCGGTGCGCAACACCCCGTTGACGGTCTCGAGCCTCTCCTCCTTCGGTGAGGACGCGCGCGGCCGCGTGTACGCGGTGTCGGTGAGCGGGCCGGTCTACCGGTTGGCCGCGCGGTGAGCGACCCGGAGCTCGCGCGGCTGGACATCGCCCGCCTGCGCGCCGGCAACCCGGGCCCGTACACGCTGTCCGGCACGAACACGTGGGTGGCCGGGCGCAACCCGGCGTGGGTGATCGACCCCGGCCCGGACCTCACCGGGCATCTCGACGCGGTGGCCGCCGAGGTCGAGGCGCGCGGCGGCGCGGGCGGCATCGCGGTCACGCACGACCACCTCGACCACGTCGAGGGCGTCCTCGCGCTGCGCGACCGGCTCGGGCGCCCGCCCGTGGCGGCGGCGCGCTACGCCGCGGACGTACGGCTCTCCGAGGGCGCGCGCTTCGGCCCGCTCGTCGCGCACGCCGTGCCCGGCCACGCGCCGGACCACTTCGCCTTCGTCCTCGGCGGCGCGTGCTTCACCGGCGACGCCGTGCTCGGGGAGGGCAGCGTGTTCGTCGAGGCGGACCTCGCCGGCTACCTCGATGGGCTCGAGCGCCTGCGCGAGCTGCCGCTCGAGGTCATCTGCCCTGGCCACGGCCCGCCGGTGTGGGAGCCGCGCGCGAAGCTCGAGGAGTACATCGCGCACCGGCGCGACCGCGAGCGCAGGCTGCTCACCGCGCTCGAAGACGGGCTCCGCGAGGAGGACGAGCTGATCGACGCCGTCTGGGACGATGCGCCGGTGCAGCTGCGGCCGGCGGTCGTGGTCACGCTGGGGGCGCACCGGGAGAAGCTGCAGGCGGAGGGGCGCTGGCCGCGGCCAGACGGCGGGACGCCAGCGCCATAGCGGCGGCGAGCGGCGTCGTGCCGGCTGCCTCGGCGTCGTCGAAGATCGTCCGCAGCGTGTCGCCGATCGCCAGGACGCGGCCCTCGGCGCGCTCGGGCGCGTAGCCCTCGGGCTCGAGCTCGACGGCGATGTTGATGATGCCGCCCGCGTTGGCGACGAAGTCCGGCGTCCACACGATCTCGCGCTCGATCAGGCGCTCGGCGATCTCTTCGGAGGCGAGCTGGTTGTTGGCGGCGCCGGCGATCGCGCGGCAGCGCAGGGCGGGCACCGACTCGGCGTCGAGCATGGCGCCGAGCGCGCAGGGCGCCAGCACGTCGACCTCCGCGCGGATCGCGGAGGCGGGGTCGGTCCAGTCGGCGCCCAGCTCGTCCGCGAGCGCGTGCTTGCCCTGATCGACGTCTGCGACCACGAGCCGCGCCCCGGCGGCGGACAGGCCGCGGGCGAGCGCGCCGCCGACGCGGCCGAGCCCGACGACCGCGATCGTGCGCCCGTCGAGGTCGGGCGAGCCCCAGACGCGCTCGCACGCCACGCGGATCGCCTCCTGGACGCCGAGCGCGGTCCACGGGCTGGGGTCACCGGAGCCGCCGCGCTCGACGGCGAGGCCGGTGACATGCGACGTGCGCTCCGAGATCACGGTCATGTCGGGGTCGGAGGTCCCGACGTCCTCCGCCGTCCGATAGCGCCCGTCGAGCATCTCGATGCTGTCGCCGAAGTCCAGCAGTGCCGCGCGGCGGGCCTCGCCCTCGAGCGGCCCGCCCGTCGGGCGCATGATCACGCCCTTGCCGCCGCCCTGCGGCAGATCCGCCACGGCGGCCTTGAAGGTCATCGCGCGCGACAGGCGCAGCGCGTCGGCGACCGCGTCGCGCGAGTCGGCGTAGCTCCACAGGCGGCAGCCGCCGAGCGCCGGGCCGCGCACGGTCGAGTGCACGGCGACGATCGTGTACAGCCCCGACCGGGGGCCGCGGCGCACGAGCAGCTCCTCGTGCTCGAGGGTCTCCAGGTAGCGGTCGATGGCTCGAAGCTAGCGGATGCGCGCGCCGCCGGAGGGCGACGGCGGCGCCGCTGGGTCCGTGCCCTTCGAGGGCTCGGCCATCGGCTGCTCGGCCGGCGGAGTCGACGCGGGGTCGCCGCCCTGCGCCGGCGTCGGGTCGGACGTCGTGGGCGCGGCCGGCGTCACTGCCTTGGGGTCGACCGGGGGCGTGGAGACCGTGGGCTCGTCGGGCGCCGTCACGCCGCCGGTGGCGGACGGGGTCTCCTCGGGTGCGGTGGTGCCGCCGAGGTCGGGCTCGTGGACCGGGATCGAGGGCGGCGCGAGCACCGGGTTGTCCTTCCAGCCCGACGGGTGGCGGTCGCGCGGGACGGGCGCCAGGGAGCGGCGGACGGGCGCGCTGATCGGTGCCGGGGCGGCCGCGGCGGCGCTGGTGAGCGCAGCGTGGCGGGTGCTCGGGCTCGGGCGCGACGCGGCGGCGGCAGCGGACTCCGCCGAGCGGGCGCGGGCGGGGGCGCGGTGGTGGTCGGCGAGCTGCTCGACCTCGACGTCGCCGCCCGCGGTCAGCGCGGCGGCGCAGGC
>JBDTMF010000212.1:0-6971 GCA_039934455.1 Solirubrobacteraceae bacterium | reverse complement strand
GTGGCCCTCGTCTGCGCGCTGACCACCACCGTGCTCGTGCTCGGCGCGGCGCTCAGCGCGATCTGGATCGGGCTTCCGCTGGTGCTCGCCGCGGTCGCCGCGTGCGCGCGCCTCGCCGAGGTCGAGCGCCGCCAGGCCAACCGGCTGCTCGACGCGCACATCCCGCCGCTGCCCGCCCCGACCCAGCACACCGGCACGCTGTGGCGGCGGGCGCTCGCCACGCTGACCGACCCCGAGGGCTGGCGCATGCTCGCGTTCGTCGTCATCAAGGCGCCGCTGTCGGTCGTGGCGCTGCTCGCCGGGCTGCTGCCCGTCGGCGTGACCGCGTGGCTGCTCGCCTTCGGCGTCCGCGGGATCGGCCACCTCGGCGACCGCTTCTACCTCGGTCCGTGGACGCTCGGCCTGCTCACCGGCTTCGTGCTGTGCGCGCTCGCGGTCGCCTCCGGCATCCTCGCCATCGCCGCGCTCGGCGGCCTGCGCTCGCTGCTGGCCTCGCTGGCGCGGACGCTGCTCGCCCCGGCCGAGCAGGCTCCCGGCCCGGTCCGCGAGATGCTCGCCGAGAGCCTCGGCGACCGCACCCTGTCGATCGCCTACTGGCTGCCTGAACGCAAGCTCTTCGTGGACGAGCTGGGCCACGCCGTGCGGATGCCCGAGCCGGGCTCGGGCCGCTCGTGGACGGCGGTCGAGCGCGACGGCCGCCGCGTCGCGGCGATCATCCACGACGCCGAGCTGGCGACCGGGCCGGAGCTCGTCAACGCCGCCGCCGCCGGCGCCGCGCTCGCGATCGACAACGAGCGCCTGAAGGCGAACCTGCGCGCGCGCGTGGAGGAGCTGCGCGTCTCCCGTATCCGCATCGTCGAGGCCCAGGACCACGCGCGCCGCCGCATCGAGCGCGACCTCCACGACGGCGCGCAGCAGCAGCTCGTCTCGCTCTCGCTCGACCTGCGGCTGCTCAAGAGCAGGCTCAACGGCAACGAGGCGGCGGCCGACACCGTCGACGCGCTGTCGGAGAAGCTCGCGACCGCGCTCGCCGAGCTGCGCGAGCTCGCCCGCGGCATCCACCCCGTGATCCTCACTGAGCGCGGGCTCGTGCCCGCCGTCGCGGCGCTCGCCCAGCGCGCGCCGGTGCCGGTCGAGGCGAACATCTCGATCCACGAGCGCCTCACGCCCGCGATCGAGTCGGCCGCGTACTTCGTGGTCGCCGAGGCGCTGACCAACGTCGCCAAGTACGCGCAGGCGGAGAACGTGGTCGTCGACCTCAGCCGCAGGGACGGGGAGGTCATCGTCGTGATCGAGGACGACGGCGTCGGCGGCGCCGACATCGAGACCGGCACCGGCCTGCGTGGGCTGATCGACCGGCTCTCCGCGCTGGATGGGACCCTCGAGCTCGAGACGCCCGACGGCGGCGGCACGCGGTTGATCGCGCGCATCCCGTGCGCCGTGGGTGACCTCGTGGCCGAGGCGACGGACGACGACGAGCAGGAGGCGAAGCGATGAGGCCTGTGCTGCTGCTGACCGGGATGCTGCTCGCCCTCGCCGTCGCCGTCGCCGTGGCCGGCTGCGGCAAGGTCTCCGAGGTCCGCGAGCCCGACGTCTTCGCGGGCGAGGGCATCAAGCCGGCCCCCGCGGCCGACCGGCGCGCGCCCACCGGCTCGGGCACCATCCGGATCGCCGTCGTCACGCACGGCGCCGCCGCCAGCGCGTTCTGGGCGATCGTCAAGAACGGCGTCGACGCCGCCGCGCGCCAGATGACCGTGTCGGTCTCCTACCGATCGCCGGACACGTTCAACGTCGATCGCATGAAGGACCTGATCTACGAGGCGGTCGACTCGCGCCCCGACGGGCTCGTCGTCTCGATCCCCGACCCCGCCGTCGCGCCGGCCATCCGCCGCGCCGAGCGCGCGGGCATCCCCGTCGTCTCGATCAACTCGGGCGCGAACCTGTGGCGCGGGCTCGGCGTGATGGCACACGTCGGCCAGCGCGAGACGCCCGCCGGCTACAAGGTCGGCAAGCGCATGGCGGCCGCCGGGGTGAAGCACGCGCTGTGCGTCAAGCAGGAGCTGCGCAACAACGCGCTCGACCAGCGCTGCGCCGGCTTCGCGCGCGGGATGCGCGCGGGCGGCGCACGGGCGACCAACTTCGTCCTCGACGTCACCCATCGCGACGTGGCCGCGCCCAAGCTCGAGGCCGAACTGGTCGCGCAGAAGGCCGACGGCGTCCTCACCCTCTCCAGCGACGCCGCCAAGACGTCGCTCGAGGCCAAGAAGGACGGCGGCCGCGCGACCGCGGCGAAGCTCGCCACCTTCGACCTCTCCCCCGAGATCCTCGAGGCGGTCAAGGACGGGCGCATGCTCTTCGCGGTCGACCAGCAGGCCTACCTGCAGGGCTACATGCCGATCGTGATGCTGACCCAGCAGATCCGCTACGGCCTCTTCCCCTCGATGGGGCAGACCGTGTCCACCGGCCCGAACTTCGTGACCAAGGACAACGCGCAGCTCGCCCTGACGACGAGCGCGCGCGGGATCCGTTAGCCCACTAGCCGTTGCGCCGGCGCGCCGCCGGCGGCAGCGCCGGGTTCTGCCAGCCGGCGTCGACCTGATTGACGTTCGTCCCGGGCGGGGCGATCTCGTCGATGCGGTCCAGCAGGTCCGAGTCGAGGGTGATCTCCTCGGCGCCGAGCTGGGACTCGAGCTGCTCCATCGTGCGCGGGCCGATGATCGCGGCGGTCACCGCGGGGTGGTTGATCACGAACGCGAGCGCCATCTGAATCAACGTCATGCCCGCCTCGTCGGCGAGCTTGCCGAGCGCGTCGGCTGCCTCGAGCTTGCGCTGGTTGGCGGGGTCGCTGAGGTCGTAGCGGGCGGGGATCCGCTCGGCGCGCGTGGACTGCGGGGCGTCGGCGCCCTTGCGCCACTTCCCGCTGAGCCAGCCGCCGGCGAGCGGGCTCCAGGGGATCACGCCCAGCTTGTGGCTCAGGCAGGTCGGCAGGACGTCTGCCTCGATCCCGCGGGCGAGCAGGCTGTAGGGCGGCTGCTCGCAGACGAAGCGCTCGAGCCGGCGGTCGCGCGCCGCCCACTGGGCCTCGACGATCTGCGCGGCCGGGAAGGTCGAGGAGCCGAGGTAGCGGATCTTGCCCTGGTGCACGAGGTCCGTCAGCGCGCCGAGCGTCTCCTCGATGTCGGTGCCGGGCTCGGGGCGGTGGATCTGGTAGAGGTCGATCCAGTCGGTCTTGAGCCGCCGCAGCGAGTCCTCGACCTCGCGGATGATCCAGCGCCGCGAGTTGCCGAACTGGTTGGAGTCGTCGCCCATCGTGCCGTGCACCTTGGTGGCGAGCACGACGTCGTTGCGGCGGCCGGCGAGCGCCTTGCCGACGATCTCCTCCGACTCCCCGCGCGAGTACACGTCGGCGGTGTCGATGAAGTTGATCCCCGCGTCGAGCGCGCGGTGGATGATCTTGATGCTGTCGTCGTGGTCCTGGTTGCCCCAGCCCCCGAACATCATCGCCCCGAGGCAGAGCGGGGAGACCTGGACCCCGGTACGGGCAAGTGGGCGGCGGTTCATCGGCCCGACCCTAGCGGTGTCTCCCGGGCCTGACGCGCCAGGGTGATCTCGGTCACCACGGACGCCGCGAGGTCCGCGAGCAGCTGGACCTGATCGGTGGTCCAGTGCCGCGGCTGGCTGTCGATCACGCACAGCGTCCCGAGCGCGTTGCCGGCGGAATCGATCAGCGGGATACCCGCGTAGGCGACGACGCCCATCTCGCGGATCGCGAGGTTCTCGCGCAGCACCACGTCCTGGCGCGCGTCGTCGACCACCAGCGGCACGCGGTGGGCCACGGCGTGCTGGCAGAAGGAGTGCGAGAGCGGGGTCTCGCGCCGCGACGCCCACGGCTCTGGGAGCCCGAGGCAGCTCTTGAAGAACTGGCGGTCGGCGTCCACCAGCGAGACGAGCGCGACGGGCGCGTTGAGGACCTGGGCCGCCAGGCGCGCGATGCGGTCGAAGGCGGGGTCGACGCCGGAGTCGAGCAGGCCCGTGGCTCGGAGGGCGGCCACGCGCTCGGGGTCGCGCGCGGCGGCGGCTGCGTCGAGCAGCGCCTGGCGGCGCTCGGCGCCGTTGGGCGCGTGGTCGCCCATCGGCGGCGCGTTCGCGCTCCCGAGCGCGGCCTCGAAGTCGGGGTCCCCGCGCTGGCCCATCGCGTACGCGGCGCGCATGATCGTCGCGTCGCGGATGAACTGGGCGGCGCTGACCCCCTCCCGCCGCGCCTCGCTCTCGACCAGCGTCCAGAGGGAGTCCGCGAAGCGGACGGTGGTGGCTCGCATCGGCATGCGCGGGACCGTATCACGGTACCGACTGCGCTTCCGATATCGCTTTGGTCAACAATGCGACACCAGAAGTCATGTAACTCCGGAAACGCTACCGGTCTGACTACATTTGTGCCAGGTATGCGCACCGCACCGACCTTCGAGGCGACCTACGAGGAGCACGCCGCTGCGATGCATCGCGCGGCGTGCTCGATCCTGCGCGACGCCACGCTCGCCGAGGACGTCGTCCAGGAGGTCTTCGAGCGCGTGTGGCGCGGCTCGGGCTTCGACGAGCGCCGCGGCGCGCTCGGCCCCTACCTGAACCTGCTCGCCCGCAGCCGCGCGCTCGATCTCTGGCGCCGGACCCGCTCGGCCGAGCGGGCGCGCCACCGGCTCGAGGTGCACGGCGACTCGCTGCGCGCCGGCGCGCAGAGCCCGGAGGCGATGATCGCGAGCGCCGCCGAGCGCCGGCTCGCGCGCGCGGCGGTGCGGCGGCTGCCGGAGGCGCAGCGCCAGGCGATCGGGCTCGCGTACTGGGGTGGCCTGTCGGCGCAGGAAGTGGCCACGGTCGAGGGCATCCCGCTCGGCACGGCGAAGAGCCGCGTCCGGCTCGGGCTCGCCAAGCTGTCGAGCGACCCCGGGCTGGCGGCCGCATGAGCGCCGGCGCCCTGCGAAACGCCCCCGCTCCCCTTCGCGGGTAGGCGGTAGCGGTTCCACCACCCTACGGGTAGCCACACCGGCCGTCTCGTACCTGCAGGTATCGCAACCGACACCGCCGCTCTACGGTGGAGGGCATGCAGATCGCGCAGACGACCGACGGGGACATCGTCACCCTCGCCCCGAGCGGCGAGCTCGACGAGGCGAGCTGTCCCGAGCTCGAGCGGTGCCTCGACGCGCACTGCCGGCCCGGGGCCCGCGTCGTGCTCGACCTGCGCGGGCTGAACTTCATGGACGCCGTGGCCGTCGAGCTGCTGCAGCGCACCTCGGTCCGCGCGACCCTCGAGGGCTGGGCCTTCGCCGTACGGACGACCGGCGGGCGCTACCTCGCCCGCCGCCCCCGGGCCGCCTAGAGAAGCGACTCCGCCAGCCGGTCGAGGAAGGCGACCTGCGCCTCGATCAGCTTCTCGCGCGCCCGCGCGAGCGGGAACCACTCCGCGCGATCGATCTCCGGGAACTCCTGTGTCCGCCCCGACCGCGGCGGCCACTCCATCGCAAACGTGTTCGAGCGCACCGCGCCCGCGTCGACGTCGCCCTCGGCCGCCCACGCGGACACGACCTTGCGATTCTTCTGGCGCACGTCGCCCAGCTCCACCAGCGCGCCGACGTGGTCGAGCGCCGACCCGATCTCCTCCTCGAACTCGCGCAGCGCGGTCGCCACCGGCTCCTCGCCCTCCTCGTACTCGCCCTTCGGGATCGACCAGGCGCCGTCGTCGCGCTTGGCCCAGAACGGGCCGCCCGGGTGCACGAGCAGCACCTCGGGGCCGTCCGACCCGCGGCGGTGGAGGAGGATGCCGGCGCTGCGCCTCAGAGCCGCACCACGACCTTGCCGAGGTGCTCGCCGCGGAGCATCGCGGTGAAGGCGCCCGGCGCGGCCTCGATGCCGCCGTCGACGATCGTCTCGGCGAGGCTGAGCCGGCCCGCGGCGATCAGCGCGCCGACCTCGGCGCGGAAGTCCGGGTCGCGGTCGGCGTGGTCGGTCACGATGAAGCCGCGCATGCGTCCGCGCTTGCCGACCAGCTGCGAGAGGTTGCGCGGGCCGGGCGCCGGCTCGGTCGCGTTGTACTGGGAGACCGAGCCGCACAGCGCGATCCGGCCGCCCTCGTTGAGGACGCCGATGACGGCCTCGAGCTGCGGGCCGCCGACGTTGTCGAAGTAGACGTCGACGCCGGCGGGCGCCGCCTCGCGCAGCGCGGCGGGCACGTCGTCGCGGTGGGAGAAGGCGGCGTCGAAGCCGAGCTCCTCTCGCACGTAGGCGACCTTCTCGGGCGCGCCGGCGCTGCCGACCACGCGGCAGCCCCGCGCCTTCGCGATCTGGCCCGCGACGCTCCCGACCGCGCCCGCCGCCGCCGAGACGAACACGGTCTCGCCTTCCGCCACCGGCGCGATGTCGGTCACGCCCACCCACGCGGTCAGGCCGGGCATCCCGAGCGCGCCGAGCAGCGCGGTCGGCGACACGCCGTCGGGCACCGCGGCGCGCCGCACGTGGCTCGCGTCGACGATCGCGTGCTCACGCCAGCCGAGCTGGTGCACGACCAGCGTCCCCGCCTCGTCGCCGGAGACGACCTCGCCGACGGCGCCGCCGTACATCACCTTTCCGAGCTCGTAGGGCGGGGCGTAGGACGGCGCGTCGCTCATGCGACCGCGCATGTACGGGTCGACGCTCATGAACCGGTTGCGCACGAGCAGCCGGCCGTCGCCGGGATCGGGGAGCTCGACCTCCACCAGCTCGAAGTCCTCGGGCGCGGGCTCGCCCTGCGGGCGCCGCGCGAGTCGTACCTCCCGGTTCTTCATGGTCGCGAACACTAGGGTGCGCCGCATGGAGATCGGGGGCAGGCACGTCGTCGTCACCGGCGCCGGGCGCGGCATCGGCCGCGCGCTGGCGCAGCGCTTCGCGGACGAGGGCGCGCGGGCCGTCGTCGTGGCGGACATGGACGAGGCGACCGCGCAGGC
>JBDTMF010000211.1:0-6993 GCA_039934455.1 Solirubrobacteraceae bacterium | reverse complement strand
GAAGACGCGCGCGTTGCGCAGGTGATCGCGCGGAAGGTCCGCGCGCCGCAGGGATTCGCCACGCTCGACGAGCAGGACCCGCCGGCCCGCCTCGGCGAGCACGCACGCCGCCACACCGCCGCCCGCCCCCGCCCCGATCACGATCACGTCGTAATCGGGCGCGAGCTCGTCGATCGCGGTCGGCCCCGGCGCCGCGTCCGGCCCTTCAGGCCAGGCCGTCCCCGGCTGCATGGGCCGGTAGCCGAGCCCCGGCCACGACCCTGGATCCCCGTAGAACGTGCGGGCCGCCACCCGCAGCACCCGCGTCAGGGCGTCCCCGGCCGGCGTGTCGGGATCGCCGAGGAGCTCGCCGACGAGCGCCTCGCGATCGGCGCGGCTCCAGACGGCGAAGCCGACGCCCGGCCGGCGCGCCTCGACGGTGCGGGCAACCGGCGCCAGGGCCGCGCGCAGCGCCCCGTCGTCCTCGATCACGACGCCGGGCACGAGGGCGTCGGCGACCGCGCTCAGCAGGTCATCCGGTGCGGTCACCGCGCTCGCTGGGGCTCGGGCGGCGCCGGCGTCCGCCACATCGTCGCGCCGTCCTCGGCGCTGTGCCTCTCGGCCTGCCCGGCGGCCGACAGCTTTACGAGCTCAGCCCGGAAGGCCGCGTAGGGGATGAGGCCGACACGGGCGAGCGTCGCGTAGCCGACGCGCTCATAGAGCGCCTCGGTGCTCGTCGGCTCGCTGGTCAGCGCGCCGAGGATCGCCGCCTCGCGGGACATGGCCGTGGTGTACCCGCCGCGCCTCGCAGCGGCACCTTGCGCGAGAATGGCGCGGCGCTCATGACATCCCCAATGACATTCGGCGTCGTCGGCAGCGGCTGGCGCTCGACGTTCTTCCTGCGCATCGCGCGCTCGGCACCCGACCGCCTCCGTGCCACGGGCGTCGTGACGCGCTCCGCCGAGCGCGGTGCCGAGATCAGCTCGCAGTGGGGCGTGCCCGCGTTTCCCTCGGTCGCGGCGCTGCTGGCCGCGGACGCGCCCGACTTCGTGATCGCGTCGGTCCCCTGGGCGGTCACGCCGGACGTCACGCGCGAGATCGTCGGCCGCGGCGCGCGGGTCCTCGCCGAGACCCCGCCCGCGCCGGACCTGCCGGGGCTGCGGGCGCTGTGGGATGACGTCGGCGGCAGCGGCCTCGTCCAGGTCGCCGAGCAGTATCTGCTGATGCCGGGGCACGCGGCGCGGCTGGCGATCGTCAAGGAGGGCATCGTCGGCGAGCCCACCTCCGTGCAGGTCTCCTCGACGCACCTCTACCACGCGGTGTCGATGATCCGCGGGCTGCTCGGCGTGGGCTTCGAGCCCGCCGTCGTGTCGGCCCGGTCCTTCACCGCGCCGCTCGCCGACCCGCTCAGCCCCGACGGCTGGAGCGGCGACAGCACGCCGACGGACCGTTCGACCACGCTCGCCACCCTCGACTTCGACGGTCGGATGGGGCTTTACGACTTCACCGACAACCAGTGGTGGAACCCGCTGCGGGCCCGGCGCATCGTGGTCCGCGGGTCGCTGGGCGAGCTCGTCGACGACCGCGTCATCCGCCTCGTGGATCCCAGGACGCCGGTCGAGTCCCACCTCGTGCGCCGCCAGACCGGGATCGACCTCAACCTCGAGGGCTTCGACCTCGACCACGTCAGCTTCGACGGGCGGGTGGTCTACCGCAACCCGTTCCAGGGCGCGCGGCTGTCCGAGGACGACATCGGCGTCGCCTCGCTGCTGGAGAGGACCGGCGCCTGGGCGCGGGACGAGGGACCCGGGCCGTACCCGCTGGCGGAGGGCCTGCAGGACCACCTCATCAGTGTCGCGATCGAGCAGTCGCTGGCGACCGGCCGTGACGTGACGACGACGACCGAGGCCTGGGCCGCCGCAGCAGGGCGGTGACGACGGCGAGCGCGGTCATGAGGCGCGCGCCGGCGGCCATGCGGGCCTGCCATAGGCTTCAGGGCGCGATGGTCGAGGCGATCCCTTCACCCGATGGGGCTTTCTGGTTTCGCCTCGTGCCGCTCGACGGGCAGCAGCCCGGCCGGCGCTCGCTACGGCTGGAGGTCGGGGGACCCGGCAGCGACCCGCCCTACGTCTCGCGGGCGGTGTGGCCCGAGTGGTTCGCGCTCGATGCCGCGTGGGACGAGCGCCAGCGGGTATGGGTCGCCTCGGCCGACTCCGGGGTGAACGTGTTCGCCCGGCGCGACGGTGAGTGGCGCCGCTTCGCGTGGGAGGCGGGCATCGACGCCTCCCGGCAGCCGCCCCTGGACGACGTGAGCACCGGGGAATCGGTCGAATGGCTCGACGCCGAGCCGCCACCGGGGCTGCGGCCGTGAAGGAGGAGGCGAAGAGCGCGGAGACGACCGCGCAGCCCGAGCCCGCGGTGGCGGCCGGCGCGGCTCAGGGATCCCGCGTCTCGCCCGGCGAGACGCTGCTGCGGCTCCAGGCCACGATCGGCAACCGCGCGACCGCGAGGCTCGTGCAGCGCTCCGCGCGCGCCGAGCGCCAGATGGTCCAGCGCGGCGTGCTCGACGCGCTCGGGCACGGCTATGACGTGTACACCGGCATCCCCGACACCGATCCCGGCAAGCCGTTCGCCCAGGAGCTGATGCGCTGGCGGGTGCTCGGCGCGGGGTCGATGTTCATCAAGCGCGGCTCGGCCGATCCCGACTGGAACACGTTCATGCTCGGGCGGCCGGAGCTGCACCGCGCGATGCTCGATCCGTTCAAGGCGATCGCCAAGGAGCAGGCCGCGCTCGGCCCGTCGGGCAGCGAGTGGGCCGGCGGCTACCGCCAGATCTCCAAGGACATCACCGGCGTGCGGCTCAACGAGCTCGAGTCCATGCGCCTGACCCTGCACGGCTGCCACCGGATCGAGATCCGCGGGCGCGCCCACGTCGCCGCGGAGGGTGGGGACTTCATCGTCCGCCTGTGGCCGCAGATGACGTGGGTGGATCGCGCGGCGATGCACCCGGGGACGACGACCGAGCTCGACAGCGGCAAGCAGATCGATGACAGCTCGTTCACGGCGGCGGGCTGGGACTACGACGAGCGGATCATGTTCGAGCCCGTCGGATCGATCCTCGCGCCCGACGCATCGAGCAAGTGGAGCGTGTCCGGCGGCGTCGCCACGCACGTCGCGGGCTGGCCGCCTGAGGGCAGCGTGCCCCAGGGCGGCCGAAGGGGCTGAGCGAGGGCGATCGCGCGCCGCGAGCCCCGCCGGGCCTCGTAGGGTGCGGGGCATGCGAGCAGTCCAGATCAGCGAGCTCAGCGGCCCGGCCGCGCTCCAGGTGGTCGACGTCCCCGAGCCGGACGCGACCCACCCGCTGGCGCCCGACGGCGCCGTCATCATCGACGTGGCGGCCGCCGGTGTGTCCTTCCCGGAGGTGCTCCAGAGCCGCGGCGAGTACCAGCTCAAGCCCGAGCTGCCGTTCATCCCGGGCGCGGAGGTCGCGGGTGTGGTGCGCAGCTCCCCGCCCGGCAGCGCGCATCGACCGGGCGACCGGGTGGCGGCGATGTGCATGCTCGGTGGCTTCGCCGAGGCCGTGGCCGCGCCGGACTTCCTCACCTTCCACCTGGCCGACGAGCTCGACGTCCTCCAGGGTGCGGGCCTGGTCCTCAACTACCACACCGCTTACTTCTCGCTGGTCACGCGCGGGCGGCTCGAGGCGGGGGAGACCGTGCTCGTCCACGGGGCGGCGGGCGGCGTCGGCACCGCCACGCTGCAGGTCGCCAAGGGCCTGGGCGCGCGGACGTTCGCGGTCGTCTCCGACGCTGCGAAGGAGGAGGTCGCGCGGCGGGCGGGCGCCGATGAGGTGTTCCGCTCCGGCGGGTCGTGGAGGGACGAGGTGCGCGCGGCGGGCAAGGTCGATGTCGTCGTCGACCCCGTGGGCGGAGATCGCCTCGTCGACTCTCTGCGCTGCTTGAAGGAGGACGGGCGCCTGGTGGTCGTCGGCTTCACCGCCGGGAGCATCCCCGAGGTCAAGGTCAACCGCCTGCTGCTGAACAACGTGTCGGTCGTGGGCGCGGGCTGGGGCGCCTACGTGCTCTCCAAGCCGGCCCTCAACGCGGAGATCCAGCGGGAGATCGACGCGCTGATCGCCTCCGGCCACGTGCGGCCGATCGTCGGCGCCCGCCTGCCGCTGGAGCGCGCAGGCGAGGCGCTCGAGCTCATCGACGGCCGGCGCGCGGTCGGCAAGGTCGTGCTCGAAATCGGCTGAGCGGCGGGCCGCACACGCCCGTGCCGCGCTTGACCGCGGCACGGCGAGCGGCAGGAACGTCTCGACGTGTCGACCTTCGACATCAGGGGCGGGTTCGGCGCCAGCCCGTTCCCCCCGATCGCGGACTATGCGTTCCTCTCGGACTGCGAGACGTGCGCGTTGGTGGCGCCGAGCGGCAGCGTCGAGTGGATGTGCCTGCCGCGCTTCGACTCGCCGAGCGTGTTCGGCTCGATCCTGGACCGCGACGCCGGCATGTTCCGGCTCGGCCCCGACGGCGTCGAGGTGCCGGCTGCGCGGCGCTACCTGCCGGGCACGATGGTGCTGGAGACGAGCTGGGACGCCCCTGGGGGATGGATCATCGTCCGCGACGTCCTGCTGATCGGCCCCTGGCATCACGAGGAGGATCGTTCCCACACGCACCGTCGCGCCCCCACGGACTATGACGCCGGCCATGTGCTGCTGCGCACGGTGCGCTGCGTGAGCGGGGAGGTCCAGGTCAACCTCGACTGCGAGCCGTCGTTCGACTACGGCCGCTGCACCGCCCGCTGGGAGTACGACGGCCACGCCTATCACTCGGCGGTCGCCCTCGCCGACGGCACGGACACGCAGTTGCGCCTCACGAGTGACATGAACCTCGGCTTCGAGGGGTCGCGCGCCACCGGGCGGACGCTGATCAAGGAGGGCGGGATGCTGTTCGTGGCCCTCTCATGGTCGGAGCACCCGGCGCCCCAGACCTCGGAGGAGGCCCGAGAGGGGCTGGTCTGGACGGCCCATCACTGGCAGCACTGGCTCGACCGTGGCGTGTTCCCCGACCACCCGTGGCGGAGCCACCTGCAGCGCAGTGCGCTGACGCTCAAGGGGCTCCACCGCGTGCACGCCGGTTCGCAGAGCAGGCGCGAACAGCGCTCCTCGGGGTCTCCCCGTCAGGCGATCGCAGATCGCCCGGGCTTCCTCGCCCCGGCCGGACACCGCGTAGCCACACGCGCGGAAGAACGCCGCGGCGAATGCCCCCGGCGGTACGGCATCCGGCTCGAAGTCTTCCCAGCCCTCCGCGAGACGATCCATCTCCTCGCAGCGCCGGCCGAGAACAACACTGCGCAGAGCGCCGCCCGGGCCGTCCACTCTGCCCCGACATCGCCGGCGCGCCGGTTGGCTGCGACGGCCTCGCGCAACAGCGGACCGGCACGCTCGTAGTGGCCGTCGTTGGCGGCGAGCTGCCCCTCGATCAGCAGGCACGACGGCTCCTGGCGCACGGCCGGTGGGAGGCGCTCGAGCCACGCATGCAGCGTCGCGGGCGAGGTGCGGCGCAGCTCGGGGCTGACCTCGGCCATGGCCTCGATCGCCGCTTGCCAGTCCCACGCCTGCAGCCAGTGATCGACCGACTCGCCCACCCGCGCGGATGCCGCCAACCCGCGGGCGACCAGCCTGTGCATGCGCCGCAGCTCGGCATCCGACCGCCGGCGGCGGAGGTTGTCCTGGAGGAAGTCCCGGAACAGGGGGTGGTAGGCGTAGACCTCCCGCGCGGGCTCGAGCTCTCGCACGAACAGCCCACTTCCCTGTGCCTGCTCGAGGAAGTCCCGAGGCAGGCCGAGCGACTCGATCAGCGCCGGTGAGAGGTCCGGGGGCAGGCTCGAGTCCAGCAACTGCTCGCGCAGCCGGGGATCGACGGCCGCCAGCACCTCCTCCGCCAGGTACTCGAACGTGGCGCGCTGAGATTCGCGGCCGCGCGCGAACGGCTCCCCGCTCGCGGCGCCAAGATCGATTCCCAGCGCCCAGCCGCCGGTGGCCTCCATCGCATGTGCGACCTCGTCGGCCAGGGGCTCGCGCCCGAACCGCGTCGAGAGGAGTCGCGCGCACTCCTCCGACGTGAACGCCAGGTCGGCGCCGCGCAGCACGGTCAGCTCCCCACGCGCGCGCAGCTTCGCCGCCTTCAGCGGGAGCTCGCGGCGCGACACGACTGCCACGCGCAACCGCGCATGCGGACCGACGAGCGCCGCGATCAGCTGCGTCGCGCCGCTCGCGCCGTGGAGCCGCTCGGCATCGTCGAGCACGACGATCAGTGGGTCCACGAGGAGCGACTCCAGCTCGGCGACGAGCTCGCGCGTGCCGAGCAACGGGTCGACCGTTCCCGCGCCAGCCGTGAGGCGCTCCGCCAGCACATCAATGACGCCTGGCCCGCCCGTCGCACGGCTCGCAGCAAGCTGACCATGAAGCGGCCCGGGTCGCGATCGGCATCCCTGCAGGCCACCCACGCCGCCGCTCGCCACCCGTGGAGTGCGTCCTCGAGCGCCAGCGTCTTACCGAAGCCGGCGTCGGCGACCAACACCAACGGCCCATGCTCGAGGGCATCACGGATCCGTTGACGCAGGTCCATGCGAACGATGCGCACCCCAGCCGGCGACGCTGCCGCACCCGTCACCGAGGCACCAGCTTTTCCAGCGATCGTGGCGCGAACACTCGAGGGATCTAACAGCCACCGCTTTTCGGATCAAGCGTGTGAGCCGAAAGGCCGGGCCGAGGCATGGAAGCCGGAATGCGAATCCGCTGGGCGAACGTCTCCAAAGACATGACCCGAACAACGTCTCAGACCCACCGCCTCGCGTTCCGACGGTCTCGGCACCCTCTCGCCGGTGGTCACCGGTGTAGGCGTAACGATCCACTGCCGCTGCGGGTTGGCGAAACGCTGCGCGCGCGGTCGAGACCGTCTGACACAGCCGTTTTCAGTGACAGTTTCGACTGACAAGAAGGGAACCCAGCTG
>JBDTMF010000210.1:0-7064 GCA_039934455.1 Solirubrobacteraceae bacterium | reverse complement strand
CGAACCCGAGCCGCGGGCGCCAAGTACGAAGTCCCTGCAAAGGCGCGATCTTCCGAGTGATGTAGCGCGCCCGACAGGATTCGAACCTGTGACCTTCGGTTCCGTAGACCGAGGCCCTCGCGCACGATTTGGCTCTAGCAAGCCAAATGCGGCAGGTCGAGTCGCCAACAAGTCGCCAGAAAGTCAAAGTCGCCACCACATGGCGTGCGCTCCGGCGCCGGTGGTCATCCCCAAAGCGCGCAGATCGGCACGGCGAGGACGCGGTCGCTGAGGCGAAACACCCGCGGGCCGGTGTGCACCACGGCGCCGGCGATGAACCGGTCGTCGAGTGTGTCGCGCAGCCATGCGAGGTGTCGCGCGTCGCTCGCCGTCGGTGTCGCTGTCGCCTTGAGCTCGAGCGCGACGATGCCACCGCCCGCTACCTCGATGACGAGGTCGATCTCGCGGCGACCGTCCTTCTCGCGAAGGTGGTGGCGCACCGGCCTGTGCGACGCGAGCTCGAGCTCTGGGCGCAGCTGCGCGACGGCGAGCGTGTCGACGAGGCGACCCAGCAGGTCGCCGTCGCGCATGACCGCCGGCACCTCGAGGCGCAGTGCGCCGCCGACGAGCGATGGGTCGACGAGGTAGCGCTTGGGTGCGCGGACGAGCCGTGTCAGGCGATTGCCCGTCCAGGCGGGGACGATGTCAAGGATGAACAGGTTCGCCAGCAACTGGTCGTAGGCGGCTGCCGTTCGGCTGTTGATCGCGGCGGCGTCGTAGAGCGTCTTGTGCGTCGGGACGCCGGCGGTGTTGAGCGCGACTGCCTGGAGATAGCGCCGAAGACGTTCGGGGTCGCGGGGACCGGTGAGAAGCTCGGCATCACGCGTGAGGAGCTGATCGAGATACCCCTCGAGCCACGCCCGACGCGCATCGTCCGACAGGCGCAGAGCCGGGTCGGGATAGCCGCCCCGCAATGCCAACTCGATGTACCCGCGAAGGTCCGGGATGCCCTCGCCAGGCAGTGCGAATGCATCCGCCTCACCGGTGGTGAGCTTCTCAAGGAACGTCTGACCAGCCGTACGCCCGACTATCTCGCGCTCGGTCAGCCCGTACATCGCCAGTCGCACGACCCGGCCCGTCCCGGGCCACGTCTCAGCCCGCAGATCGCCGAGCACACTTCCGGTCAGCAGGAACCGCCCTGGACGCGGGTCGTCATCGACGGCGCGTTTCACCGCGCCGAGCACCTCGGGGACGGCCTGCCATTCATCGAGCAGGACCGGTTCGGGCACCGAGCGCAGTGCCGCGTCCGGGTCGGCGCTGAACGCCGCTGCCTCCGCCGGGCGGTCCAGGCGCAACACGGTCGCTGCGTGACGTCGTGCCGTCGTCGTCTTCCCGGTCGCGCGAGGACCGGTGAGCAACAGAGCCGGCAGCTCCTCGAACAATCGCGAGATCCGCGCGTCCAGCAGTCGTTCTGTGTAAACGGGCTCGGCCACCTCGTTCCGTACGTTACCAACGGGGACCAGTCCCCACTACAAATCTCGCCCGCGTTGGGATACCAGTTTCGCCCCACCAAGGCCGCTTCAGCCGCGGCCGGTGGCTCTGCCAGCCGGTCAGCGTCACGCGCAGCTTGTGGTTCGCTGGTTGCCGGCAGCGTCGGTGAGCGTGACCGCAGCACGACCTTCGCGGTCTTGTGCTTGCCGAGGGGCGGCGGCGATCTTGGTGTTGTCCTTGGCGCTGGCCGGTGAACGACGCGGGCGACGTGCGCGGCGCGCACGAGAGCGGGCTGGCGGGGAGACGTCGCGGGCGTCCGATCGGGGAATCAGACTGCCGGGCGTGATCGTCCTGCACGCCGTGTGGTCGCGCGACAGCCGCCTCTGCGTGTGGGCGGAGGACTCGGAACGCCCGGCGACGGCGCCACGCCGCCGGGGTCGCCCGCCGGTCAAGCCGCGCGCGCGAGCGCATCCGTTCGCCGCCGGCGTCGCACACATCAGGGCCGCGCTGACAACGGCCGGGATCCGTGATCGCAAGATCCACGGGGCCGAGGACACCGCTGTCCTGCGGTTGCCCTCGTCGGCCGACGGGCCGGGGGCCTCGCCGCACATTCGGCACGGTGTAGAGGCCGTCGGGGCGGCCCCGTGGGTCGTGCCTGTCCTGGCGTTTCCCGCGGCCGCGGCGCTCGACGTCCTGCTCGCGTCGCCCCCGCGGTCCGGGCCAGTCGCTCCGGGCGTCGCGGTTGGCGACGCGCTTCCGTGCCTCGCCACGGTCGGCAAGCTGGCGCTCGAGCTCCTTGCACGCGGACGGGCGCTCCCCGGTCTCAGCTGGCGGGACGAGGCCTGGGCGGCGACATGGGAGCCGGTGCTCACCGACCCGCTGGACGCCGCTCGGGTGCACGAGCTCGGAATCTCCCTGCCGGCGATGGTGTATGCCGACGCTGATGACAAGGTCACCGCGCAGGATGTCGTCGCCTCGGTTCTGGGCGCGCTCGTCGACGCCAGCGCTCGCGGGTTCCTGGGTGCCGGGCTCCTCGCGCGGCGGCGCGGCCGCAGGCGGCGGACGGCCGTCGAGGCGTGGCTGTCCGCGCTGACCGCCGTTACCCCGGAGATCGACGCCGACGAGGTGCAGCTCGCGGCGCTGGCCGAAGCCGTCGAGGCGTGGCGCAGTGCCGGCGAGCGCTATGCCGAGCACCGGATGGTCCGGACGTGCTTCCGCCTATGCGAACCAGGCGACGCGGTGGACACCTGGCGTGTCGAGATCCTGCTCCAGGCCAAAGACGACGCCACCGCGTTCGTCGGCGCCGACGAGGTCTGGAACGCGAACGGGACAACGCTGACGGGACTCGGGCGCCGCGTCGAGGATCCGCAGGAACGGCTGCTCGGCGGGCTCGGGCACGCCGTGCGGCTGTGGCCAGGGCTCGAGCCCGCGCTGCACGAAGCTGCTCCGACCGGGATCGACCTCGATAGCGCGGGGGCGATCGCCTTCCTGCGCGACGCAACCGCGGCCCTGGAGCAGGCGGGATTCGGCGTGCTCGTGCCGCAGTGGTGGAGCCGCCGGCCACGACCGACGCTGGAGGTCGAGCCGATGGACGAGATCGAGGCAGGCTCGGGCCTGTTCGGCCTCGACGGGCTCTGCCGCTACGAGTGGAAGATCTCGATCGGCGACCTGCGCCTATCGCTGGCCGAGCTACGGGAGCTTGCCGCCCTGAAGCTGCCGCTGATCCAGACCCGCGGGGAGTGGATCGTGCTGCGCCCCGAGGACATCGACGCCGCCCTGGCGTTCTTCTCTTCCCGCTCGGCGCGCGGCGAAGCCCCAGCGCGGGAGCTCCTGCGCGAGGGCATCGGCCTCGGCCGAGAGACCGCCTTGCCCGCAACGGAAGTCGATGCAAGCGGGTGGCTGCGCGAGCTGTTCAGCGGCGACGGCCATCGCGCGCTGCGACCGGTCCCGACCCCATCCGCCCTGCAGGGCGAGCTGCGTCCCTACCAGCAGCGCGGGCTGGCCTGGCTGTCGTTCCTGTCCGGCCTGGGCCTGGGGGCGTGTTTGGCCGACGACATGGGACTCGGCAAGACCGTCCAGCTGCTGTCACTCCTGCTCGCCGAGCGCGAGCACGCGCCCCGCGACCGCAAGCGCCATCCGCCGACGCTGCTGGTCTGCCCGATGTCGGTCGTCGGCAACTGGCAACGCGAGACGCAGCGATTCGCGCCGTCACTGCGCGTCCACGTGCACCACGGCCCTGAGCGCCTCGACGGCGCCCTGTTCTCGCGCGCCGCACGGGCGAGCGACCTCGTCCTCACGACCTACGCCATCGCCACCCGTGACCGCGATCGGCTCGCGGCGGTCAAGTGGGGACGGATCGCGCTTGACGAGGCCCAGAACATCAAGACGATCGACGCCAAGCAGACGAAGGCGATCCGCTCGCTGCCGGCCGCCCATCGCGTGGCGTTGACCGGCACGCCGGTCGAGAACCGCCTGACGGAGTTGCACTCGATCATCGACTTCCTCAACCCGGGCCTGCTCGGGCCCGTGGCGGCGTTCAAGCGCGACTACGCCCGGCCGATCGAGCGTTACCGCGACGCCGACGCCACCGCGCGGCTCCGCAACGCGACCCAGCCGTTCATCCTGCGCCGCCTGAAGACCGACACGTCGATCATCAGCGACCTGCCCGAGAAGATCGAGATGCGCATCGACTGCCACCTCACCAAGGAGCAGGCCACGCTGTACCAGGCGGTCGTCGATGAGATGCTGCTGAAAGCGGCCGCCGTCACCGGGATCGAGCGCTCTGGCGTGATCCTCGGCGCGTTGATGAAGCTCAAGCAGGTCTGCAACCACCCGGCCCACCTGCTCAAGGACCGCTCGGCGCTTTCCGGCCGTTCGGGCAAGCTCGAGCGACTGGAGGAGATCGTCGACGAGGCGCTGGGCGAGGGCGACCGCGTGCTCTGCTTCACGCAGTTCACCGAGTTCGGGCACCTGTTGCGCGCGCACCTGGAGGAGCGGTTCGGGCGCGAGGTGCTGTTCCTGCACGGCGGTACCGCGAGGCCCGCGCGCGATGAGATGGTCGCGCGCTTCCAGGACGACCCCGACGGGCCTGCGGTGTTCTTGCTGTCCCTGAAGGCCGGCGGCACGGGCCTGAACCTCACGCGGGCCAACCACGTCGTCCACTTCGACCGCTGGTGGAACCCGGCCGTGGAGAACCAGGCGACTGACCGGGCGTTCCGGATCGGCCAGCGTAAGAACGTGCAGGTGCGCAAGCTCAACTGCGTCGGCACTCTCGAGGAGCGGATCGACCTGCTCATCTCACAGAAGCAAGGCCTCGCAGACCGGATCGTCGGCAGCGGCGAGGCATGGATCACCGAGCTCGACGCCGCGCAACTGCGCGAGCTCGTGACGTTGTCGTCCGACGCGGTGGCGGCCTGATGCCGTCCTCCGGGTTCCCGAAGCCGTCGCGCCCGCTGCCGACCCGCGACGGGATCACGGCGCGCAGCAAGCGCGGTGCGATCGGTGAGCACTGGTGGTCGCAGCGGTTCATCGCGCACCTCGAGACGTTCAACGTCGACTCGCGACTCAAGCGCGGACGCACCTACGCGCGGGGCGGCCAGGTCCTCGAGCTCGACGTCGAGCCGGGCGTCGTGCTCGCCAAGGTGCAGGGCTCGCGATACACGCCGTACAAGGTGCGACTGCGCTGCCAGGTGATCTCCGACACCAAGTGGCGACGCGTGGAGAAGGCGATGGCCGCACAGGCGCTCCCCCTCGCGCAACTGCTCGCCGGCGAGATGCCGCGCGACATCGACGACCTGTTCGCTGCCTGCAAGGTGTCGCTGTTCCCGGGCACCACGCGCGAACTGACCGCGACATGCTCCTGCCCCGACTGGGAGAACCCCTGCAAGCACATCGCCGCCGTGTACTACCTGCTCGCCGAGCGCTTCGACGACGACCCGTTCCTGATCTTCGCCTGGCGCGGGCGCGAGCAGGACCAACTGCTGGCGGGGTTGCGCAGGCTGCGCGGCACCGCCGCCTCCGGTTCGGAGCGACAGCACCCTCGCGCGGCGCAGGCGCCGCGTGAACCCTCGACCGCGACGTTCTGGACTGCCGGGCCGGAGGCGTCCGAGGTGCGCGTCAACCCGCTGGCCACCGACCCGCCCGATGCGCTCCTGCGCCAACTCGGACCGCTGGCCGCCGACGCTGACGGCGATCTGCTCTGGGACGTCCTGGCCCGGGCGTACGGGCGACTCGCAACGGCGGCCGCGCAGCGCGCACTCAGTGACTAGGCACGCCGCCGTCTGGCGATCGCGGCCCCGGAACGCCTCGAACCCCGATGTCACGCGGACCGGGGCGCCGGAGTTCCTGAGAGCCCTCCCGGTGGCGGCGCACCCGGACGAGGCCGCGATCCGCGCCGACGGGCCGAAAGTCCCACACGGAGCCGTGCCGCCTCGCTGGTCGTCGACTGCGCCGTCGTGGAGCCGCGACGCATCTCTCGGGCCGACGGAGTGCTGCGTCTCGAAGTCACGGTCGAGCAGGTCAAGGATGTCGGCGACCGTCTCGGCGTCGCGCGTCGCCTGCCCGTTCATCGGCCCGGAGTTGTCGGGCATTCCCGTCGACCAGCGGCGCAGGACGTAGACAAGGTCCGTGTGCGTCCTTCGCGTTCGTTGCACCTGGAGTCTCCGAAGGCCTTGCGGCGCGAACGAACGCCGCGGGGCCGCGAGGACGTGAGCGGTATCCTCGGCGCGACACCCGTCCGCGGTGCTGGCTTGTCGGTCAACGGCGTTCGCGGTGCGGAATCGCGATAGCGACAAGAACGCTCAGCGGCCTGGTTAGCACGCTCTGGGAGGCCCCATCTACCTGCCCGGATCCGCTCCTTGAGCAGGGTTGGGCGCGCCGACTCGCCACAACCGACGTCGCCAAGAAAGTCGCCAGAAACTCAAATCGACGACGCACGGGCGCCGAAAACCGCTTGAAACCGCGGCCCGGTCAATTTGACCGTCGGTCTCCCGAGTCGAAGGTCAAATCAGCGACACTCCCAGCATCCATGCGGGTTCTCAAGCGCGCCCGACAGGATTCGAACCTGTGACCTTCGGTTCCGTAGACCGCGGCTCTAAGGCATATATTTGGCTCTCGAGAGCCAAATCTTTCGGGACTAGTCGCCAAAAGTCGCCAAAAAGTCGACTTCGCGGCATTTTTGGGCGCGGCACCTCATGCCGCCACGCTCGCTCGCAACCCGAGAGCGGGCGCGAGCTCGGCAGGCGGACTGACGACCGCGTCTCGTCCACTGCGGGAGCCGTACGGCGAAACGAAGAGGAGCCGTCGCGATCACTGCGCTGGCCGCTTGCCCTGGCCTATGCTCGAAGGATGCAACGCGCGATCGCCGCGATCGCCACCGTCTCCGTCTTGGCCGCAGCGGCGTCCGCCGTCGCCTCGGGATCGGGGATTCGCGGCCGGGTCGTCGCGAGTCCCACCTGCCCGGTCGAGCGCGATCCGCCCGACCCGCAGTGCGCGCCGCGCGGGTTCTCGGCGCGGCTACGCGTGTACCGACTCTCGGACCATCACACGGTCGCACGACCGCGAACCACCGACCAGGGGCGCTTCACTGTCCGGCT
>JBDTMF010000209.1:0-7074 GCA_039934455.1 Solirubrobacteraceae bacterium | reverse complement strand
GGGCGATTAGCTCAGCTGGGAGAGCGCCGCCTCGACAAGGCGGAGGTCACTGGTTCGAGCCCAGTATCGCCCACCTCTGGAACCCTCGCATTTGCTGGGGTTTCGTCGTTTTCGGGGTGGCCGTGGGGCCGCTGTGGGGCCAATCTCGCGGAGGTGCCGGCCGGGCTGCAACGAGACGGAGGCAGTGAGATCGGACGCCGTGGAGCGACTTACGAAGCCGCTCCCGGGCGATGGCGCTGCTCAGCGGACCTCGGTCGTCGGCGCGCGGGAGTTGGTGACGGCGTGGTCAGCATCCTCCACGCTCAGGCGCGCGTTGATGGCCACCGCGGCGGTGGCGCCGGAGCCGGCTGCGGCAAGGACGAGCGCCCTCGGGTCGGCGCAGTTGCTAGATGCCGAGCGACAGCTCCCAGAAGAACTCCGGGATTGTCGCGATCGGCTGCGAGTCGGCATCCGCGCCCGCAGCCTCCTGCCGCAAGTCACGATCGAAAGGACGCTGAAGATGCCGACGGCAATGAAGACGCATTCGACGACACGATCCGGCGCGTCGCGAGCCCCGGGTCGGTCGATCGGGAGCGTGCGTCGCTGGGCTCGACCTCAACACCATCTGGAACACCAGCAGCGACCACGAGCAGCACGAGCTCGTGGCGATACGCGCAACTCGCCGCGACCCGGCGGCGCCGGCGGAGTCTGCGCTGACCGCCGCTCGTCGTCCACAGCAACACCGTTGCCTGGTTAGCGATTACGGCGCAGCCGGAGCCGCGCTCCCGGAGCCCTCGCCCACTCCGGCGTATCGGGTGTCGTCGAGGATCGGGGACGGCTTGAAGCCCTTGACGATGGTGTAGATGGTGATCGACAGTTCGAAGACGATCTCCGGAACTGAGAAGACGAAGTGCGTCCCGGTTTGCTCGTAGGCACCGAGCAGCACGGCGATCGCCGAGGCGAAGATCACGGGGCCGCCGATGAGACCGAACATCGCCATCCACCTCGGCACGAGGCCGGACCGATAGAACAGGTAGCCGAGCAACAGCCCGTTCATGCCCACGCAGAAGCCGGGCCCGAGGAGGAACGTCCAGTCGTGGATTGCGACCAGCGACGCGCCGGCGACGGTGAGCGAGCCGGCATCCGCGCCGGCCCCCGCGAAGTCCTCCCGCAACGTCACGACCGACAGCAGGCTGATCAGACCGACGACGATGACGATGGACTCGACGACACGACTGGTGACGAAGCCGAGCGCGATCGTCTCGCTCTGCCGCCTGGCGATCGGCCACAGCACGACCGCGGTGCCGATGTTGCTGATCGCGAGGAAGATCTCGCACAGCGCGCCCAACTGGACGCGCGTGGCGGCGCCGTTACCGAGGATGTAGTCGGCGTCGTTGAGGACCGGGTCATAGAGGAGCACCGCTGCGATCGAGGTGACGAAGGTCACGGCGAACCACACGCCGAAGACGCGTGCGCGCTGTTGGTGCTCCCGCGAGGGCGTTGGCATACCGCTCCTAGTCGTTAGCAGTCGCGGGCCGCTACGGGGCTGCGCCAGCCAGCAACGGGAGCCGCAAAGGAAACGCCGCCGCGCTCTCGCACGGGCGCGAAGCGACCCTACATCCATCAAGAAGCGCATGCACACTTCTGGGCGACGACGCTGCGTCCGTGGCCGTTCGTTGATCGCGCTCGATGTCGCTTGACGAAGGGTTGAGCTCTGAGGTCCTATCAGCCTTCAGGGTCCTGATCCGGGTGTGACCCTGATGTCAGGACAGCGGTTTGGCGGGAGGCTGGATACATGCCGACCTCCACCTCCCAGAGCAGCCCGCCTTCCCAGCCCATCGCTTCGGCGGCCGCGGCGCACGTCTTTGTCTCCCCGGTTGTCCGCGAGACGCCGCGCGGCCTTGGTGAGCCCGCCTCCTTCTCCTCCGTCTGGTGACGCGAGCCTGACCGCGACGAGGCCCGTCACGTCCACCGTCACCTACTTCAGCGAGGTCCAGATCCCATGATTACCCACAACCACGAGGTCGTCGTCATCGGCGGAGGCCAGGCCGGCCTCGCCATCGGACACCACCTTGCCGAGCAGGGCCGGGACTTCGTGATCCTCGACGCCGCGACCGAGCCCGCGGCCGCCTGGCGGGCCCGCTGGGACTCGCTCCGCCTCTTCACCGCGGCGCGCTATGACGCACTCCCGGGCCGGCCCTTCCCTAGCGACCCCGACCACTACCCGTCGCGCGACGAGGTCGTCGAGTACCTCACGGCGTACGCGCACGACCTGCCCGTGGATCTCGACAGCCGTGCGCAGCGGCTCTTCCCGATCGACGGCGGCTACCGGGTCGAGCTCGAGGATCGCGCGTTCGAGGCGGAGCAGGTCGTGGTGGCCACGGGCCCGTTCCAGACGCCGCGAATCCCGGCGATCGCCCGTGACCTCGACCCGTCCGTGCGCTCCCTGCACAGCAGCGAGTACCGCCGGCCCGGAGAGATCCGTGCCGGACGGGTGCTCGTCGTCGGCGGCGGCAACACCGGCTTCCAGATCGCGGAGGAGCTGGCCGGCACCCATGAGGTCCATCTCGCGATCGGCACTCGTCAGACCCCGATGCCCCAGCGCATCCTCGGCCGCGACGTCTTCCGCGTCCTCGATGCCTTCGGCGCGATGTCCAAGACCGCGAACACCCGGGTCGGCCGCCGGATGAAGGAGCGGGACACCCTCGTCGGGTCGAGCCCGCGGCGCGCCCGTCGCCGGGGCATCCACCTGCATCCGCGCGCCACCGGGGTGCGCGGAGCGTCCGTCGTGTTCGAGGACGGCGCGGAGCTGACCGTCGACGCGGTGGTCTGGGCCACCGGGTTCGCGACCGATCACTCCTGGATCGAGGCCGACATCTTCGACTCGGCCGGTCGGGTGGTCCAGCAGCGTGGGGTCACGCCGGCGCCAGGGCTCTACGCCCTCGGGCTGCCGTGGATGCACACGCGCGGGTCGGCGCTGCTCGGTTGGGTCGGCGAAGACGCGGCCTACCTCGCGCAGCAGATCGCTGCGCTGCAGGCCAATGCGGCGAGTAGCCTGCGGACGGGATCGCGGGGCCCCCGCGGCGTGTCAGTGCTGCTCGGATAGGTCGGGTTGCGTCTTGTCCGCCTTCTCGACGGCCCGTGCGATGTCGACCCGTGAGTTGGCATCGAGCTTGCGGAACATGTTGCGGATGTGCGTCTCGACCGTCTTGGTGCTCAGGAACAGCTCGCTCGCGATCTCGCCGTTGGTCTTGCGGTCGACGATCAGGTGGGCGATCTCGAGTTCGCGGGCGGTGAGGGTCCCGATGCCGGTCTGATTGGGGTCCCCGGGCCGGGTTCTGCGATGTATCCGCTGCCCGAGGCGCCGCAGTTCCTGGTGGGCTTCGTCGCGATAGCGCACAGCGCCGCAGCGGTGCAGCTCGGCCGCCGCGTGCTCGAGTAGCTCGACCGCACGGTCGCGCTCACCGAGGTGTGCGAGTGCCCGACCCGCGACGATTCGGGCGAGGCCGGCCTCGACGGGCGCGCGGACTGCCTCGGCGAGCGCTGCCGAGCTGAGCGCCTTGTCCGCCGCCGTGCGCGCATCGTCGTCGGCGAGGGCGACCGCCGCCCGTGCTCGGTAGGCCATCGCCGTGGGCAGTTGCAGGCCGACGGCGGTCGCGCTGGATTGTGCGCCCGCGGCGGCGCGCTCGGCTGCGGCGCGGTCACCGTGCGCAAGCCAGTTGCGGGTCATGAGCTCCTGGAAGTAGGCCTTCCAGGTGTCTGGGAGCGCGTCGAAGGGGTCCGTGTCCGCGTTGGCGAGCGCTTCGGGTGCACGTGCCAACTCTCCGGCGTTGATCCGCGCGATCGCCAGGACGGGCGCTGCACGGGCGGCGATGACGCTCTGACCGCCTGCTGTTGCGAGATCCAAGCTCTCCTGAGCCGTGGCGATCGCGACCTGGTGCTCGCCGGCGGGAACCGCCACGAATGCGCGACAGAAGAGCGCCCAGGCCAGCGCCTGTGGGTTCCCCGACAAGCGGCCGGCTTCGATGGCGGCGTCGAGGAGCTCGGCGGCTTCGGTCAGCCGTCCGAGCATGCACCACGCCACGCCGAGCGTGGCGTTGATGCCCGGGAGCAACTGGTCCTGGCCGGTTGCGCGCCCGACTTGCAGCGCACGCTCGGAGTGTCTGCCGGCCTCTTCGAAGCGGTCGAGATAGATCTCGGATCCAGCGAGATCGACCAGAGCGTCGAGCCTGCGCGCGACGTCCTCGTCCGGGAGCGCATCGATCAGTGCCGCCGCCTCGGACCGAACCGCCTCCCCGCGTTGCGCCGCACCGCCCCACGCCAATGCGCGGGCGTGGATCGCCAGCGAGACCCCGACCAAGACTGGATCCTCGAGGTCGCCGGACGCGGCGACGGCTCGGGCTGCCCACTCCTGGCCGGCGGTGTACTGCAAGCGGAAGACGGCATCGCGCGCGAGTTCGATCATCAGCCCGACGGCGTCGACTCCGGCTGCGTTCGGCAGAGAGTCCAACGCGGCCACGAGGCGCGAGTGAGCCTGATCGTGGCGACCGAGGAGGTGCTCGATGCGCGCGCACGTGGCGGACAGCTTCAGCCGAACCGCGCTCTCCTCGGCGGGAACGAGTGCGAGGGCTTCCAGGATCGCTGCATGGGCATCGCCGAACCGGCCGGTCGCCGCCAGCGAGGTTGCGTTGGCCAGGAGGAGCTCCACGCGCGCTTGATACGGCGCGCTGTCGGGCAGCAGCCGCAACGCTCCCGAGTACCAGCGGACCGCGATCGCCGGTGCGCGCTGCGCGGAGATCCGGCCCGCCTCCGCGAGCGTGGCGACGGCGGCCGCGTCACCGATCTTGGCTGAGATGTCGACGTGATGGGCTCGGCTCGCGGGGCCGGCTCCTCGTGCCCTGAGCGCGTCAGCCGCCCGCTGGTGCGCTCCGATTCGCCAGCCGCCCGGTGCCGACTCGTAGACCGCGCGGCGCACGATGGGATGGCGGAAGCGGAACCGTCGCGGCACGTCGGTCGGGCGGATGATGTCCCGCGCGAGGAGCTCGTCGATGGCGTCCATCGCCCCCTGCTCGCTGACGTCGGCGGCCGTTGCCGCCATCTCGGGCTCGAAGGGATCGCCGGCGACTGACGCTCCTTCCAGCACGCGCCGGGCGGCCGGCGAAAGCAGCGCGAGCTCTTCGGTCAACGCCGCCACCACCCGTGGTGGGACGTGGACTCCGTCGACGGAGACCTGTAGGCGCGCGGAGAGCCGGTCAGCCAATTCTGGCGACCGGGCCAGTTGCTCGAGATAGAACGGATTTCCTCCGGATTCCTCGAACAGTGCTGCCGTCCGCTGGTCGGGGTCGACTCGCCCGAGCATCGCCGTGGCTTCCTCGCTGGTGAGCGGGCTCAGCTCGAGCCGGGCGAGACTGCCGTCTCTGAGCGCGCGTTCGAGCGTGCCGGTCAGTCGTGTCGGACCCTGGTGGGGACGGGCGGCCAGGACGAGCAGCACGGCCGCGGACGGAGGACGATGGAGCAGGCTGCCGACGAGGTCCGCTGAGGCTGGGTCGGCCCAGTGGAAGTCGTCGAGGATGACCACCAGCGGCTTGGTGGCCGCGAGTCGCTCCAAGAGCTCTCGCACGGCGCGGTTGATCCGGTAGCGCTCGCCCTGCAATCCCGCCGCGTCGCCGCGTCCGAGGTGCGCGAGCGCAGGGAACACCTGCGCGAGCTCCGTCCGCACCTCGTCCGGCAGGTTGCCGAGGCGACGCTGCGCGACGCGCTCGACGTACTCGTCGAGCGCGTCGATGAACACCCGGAAGGCGATGTCGCGCTCGAGGTCGGCCGCCGCTCCTCGGAGTACGATGTGGCCTCGAGCGTCGGCCCGTTCGGCGGCCTCGGTGAGAAGTCGCGTCTTACCGATCCCTGCGGCGCCCACGATCTCGACGGCACCGGGACGGCCGGTGGCCAGGGCGTCAAGGGCGTCATCGATCCGCCGGAGCTCCTCCTGGCGGCCTACGAGGCTGTCAGCGATCGTGAAGATGAGTCCTCGACGATCTCAGGGTGCTGCCCCGATGTCGAGGCGGGCGAGCACGAGCAAGGTGGAGACATGCCAAACCTCCACGCCAAGCACGCCACGCACCACGCACCTCCGCAGCCCCAGGAAGCCGCCGGACGCGCCGGCGCCATGCGCCGCATGAAGCAACTGCTGCTGGTGCTCTGCGCCGCTCAGCTGATGGTCATCCTCGACATCACCGCAGTCAATGTTGCGCTGCCCGATCTGGCTCAGGGCCTGGGCATCGCGGGCGGCGACATCGGCTGGACGATCACGAGCTACTCGCTGATCTTCGGAAGCCTGCTGCTGCTCGGTGGTCGTGCCGCCGACCTCGTCGGTCAGCGCCGCATGTTCATGACCGGGCTGGCGGTCTTCACGCTGGCCTCGATCGCCGCCGCGACGGCCGGCGGCGCCGGCACGCTGTTCGCCGCTCGGGCACTCCAGGGACTCGGGGCGGCGATGCTCTCGCCGGCCGCTCTCTCCATCCTGATGAGCACCTTCCGCGAGGGCACCCCGCGTGCGCACGCCCTTGCCGCCTGGGGCGCCGTCGGCGGGGCCGGCGCCGCGATCGGAGTCCTGCTGGGCGGAGCGCTGACCGAGCTCGTCGGCTGGCAGGCGATCTTCCTGATCAACGTCCCCGTCGGCCTCGGCCTGGCCGTTGCCGCGCGGAGGCTCATCGCTCCCGACGCAGCCGAACCGCGCTGGAGCGGATTCGACCTTCGCGGCGCCGCGCTCGCCACAACCAGTCTCGGGGCGATCGTCTTCGCGCTCTCCCAGACCGCCGACGCCGGCTGGTCCTCGACCGAGGTCCTCGGCGCGGGCGGAGCGGGCGTGGCCGGGCTGATCGCGTTCGTGATCGTCGAGCTCCGCGCCACCCATCCTCTGCTTCGCATCGACCGCCTCGCCGACCGCGGCGTGGGTGGCGGATTCCTCACGATGCTCGCGGCCGCGGCAGTGCTGTTCGGACTGTTCCTGCTGTCGTCGCTGTACCTGCAGAACGTGCTGGGAGCCGGGCCGTTGCAGACCGGCCTGTCGTTCCTGCCGCTCGCCGTCGCGCTTGCCGC
>JBDTMF010000208.1:0-7085 GCA_039934455.1 Solirubrobacteraceae bacterium | reverse complement strand
GGTCGCGCGGAGGGCCCCGGGTGGGGATCCCGGGACCGCCGCGCGACGGGCGAGGAGGAGGTCTCGCTCGCTCAGGATCGCCCGTCGCGCGGCAGCCCGTGTGAAGAACCCGCTACCGGCCGCGCTTGAGGGCGATGCCCTCGAGCACGTGGGCCGCCGTCTCGCACGCGTCGACGGCGGCCTCGAGCGACTCGAAGATGTCCTTCCAGCGGATGACGACCATCGGGTCGATGCCACCGGCGAACAGCGACGCGACCGCGTCGCGCACGATCCGGTCGGCCTCGTTCTCCAGCCGGTGGATCTCGACGAGCTGCGGGCCCGCGTCGCTGCCGTCGTGCAGCGCGGTGAGGGCGGAGGCGAGCTCGTCCGACGCGCTGACGAGCACCTCGGCGATCTCCTGGGCCGGCAGCATCGGCGCCTCGACGCCGTAACGGCCGAGCTGATCCGCGGCCTCCTCGGCGAAGTCGACGATGTCGTCGAGCGCGCCGGTGAGGGCGTGCACGTCGGCGGCGTCGGGAACGGCGTGTCGCGGTCGCTGCTGCGCGACGTGATGGAGGATGTCGTGGGCGATGCGGTCGCCCTCGTGCTCGCACGCGACGATCTCGCCGCCGACGCCGTTGGACTCCGGATAGTCGGCCAGCAGCTCGCGCAGCAGCGACGCCGTCTTCTGGACGTTGCGCCCGGACTCCTGGAAGAGGTCGAGGACGCGAGGGTCGGTCCTTCGTCGCATTCGCGTTCACGCTAGGCGCGTGCGCGCGGAAGCGGGATGACGTTCACAGCCTCTTCACGAGCGGTTCACGGGTCGGTAACCCTGCGGCGCCGCGCTCGCAGCACCCTCGGACCTCATGAGTGCCAACGGAAGCGTCCTCTCGGCCGGCGTGCTGGAGATCCGGGAGGACGAGCATCAGGTGGTCGCCGCCGGACACACGCTCGCGCTGTCGGTCCGCGAGCTCGAGCTGCTGGCGGCGCTCGCGCGCCGCCAGGGCCGCATCGTGCCGCGGGCCGAGCTCTACGAGACCGTGTGGGGCGCGCCCCTGCGGGCCGAGGACCGCTCGGTCGACGTCTACATCCACAAGCTGCGCGTGAAGCTGGGCGACGCGCTGCCCGGCTGGCAGTACATCCACACGCACTTCGGCTTCGGCTACCGGTTCGAGCCGGAGCGTTCACACCCTTTTCACAACGCGGCCACAACCTCGTAACAGGGTTGGGGTCTCGCGCTGCGAGCGTTGCCCCATGCGAACAACTCAACTTCTCACCGCCCTGCTGTCCATCGCCGTGCTCGGCTTCGGTGTCGCCGCTTGTGGCAGCGACAGCTCGTCGGGCGGGGGCGGCTCATCGAGCAGCTCCACGACCACCGGCGGCGGCTCGCTCAACGGCGCGGGCGCCACGTTCCCGCTGCCCGTCTACCAGGAGTGGGCGGCGCGCTTCAAGGACAAGTCCGGCACCTCCGTCAACTACCAGGGCATCGGCTCGGGTGGCGGCATCGCGCAGTTCACGGCCGGCACCGTCGACTTCGGCGCGACCGACTCGGCGATGAAGGACGAGGAGATCACGGCGGCCAAGAAGAAGGGCGACCCGGTCCACGTGCCGACCGTGTTCGGCGCCGTGACCGTCTCCTACAACGTCAAGGGCGTCGACAAGGGCCTCAAGCTCGACGGCTCCACCGTCGCGGACATCTTCCTCGGCAAGGTCAAGACCTGGGACGACCAGGCGATCGCGAGCCAGAACTCGGGCGCCAAGCTGCCGTCGACCAAGATCACGGTCTGCCACCGCTCCGACGAGTCGGGCACGACCAAGAACTTCACCCAGTTCCTGGGCGTCTACTCCAAGGTGTGGGAGAGCGGCCCGGGCTCCGACAAGTCGGTCGAGTGGCCGACGGGCACGGGCGCCAAGGGCAACGACGGCGTCGCCGCGTGCATCAAGCAGAACGACGGCGCGATCGGCTACGTCGAGCAGGCCTACGCGCTGGCGAACAAGTTCACGTTCGCCTCGGTCAAGAACAAGTCCGGCGCGTACGTGGAGCCGACGCTCGAGTCGACGTCCGCCGCCGGCGAGGGCCTGCAGGTCCCCGCGGACCTGCGCTTCAGCCCGATCGACGCGCCCGGCAAGACCGCTTACCCGATCACCGCGGCGACCTTCCTGCTCGTCTACCAGGACGTCTGCAAGGCCGGCCTGTCGAGCGGCAAGGCGCAGAGCCTGAAGGCGTGGCTCGACTACGCCGAGGGTGACGGTCAGGGCGCTGCCAAGGAGCTCTACTACGCCGCGCTCCCCGACGCGGTGCACACGGCCGCGATGAAGAAGGTCGCCGGCCTGCAGTGCAACGGCCAGCCGATCAAGAGCGCGTGATCGGGTCCTGATGGAAGCAGCGACGATTCAGCACGGCGGCCGCCCTGATACCGGGCGGCCGCCCCCGTCGCGCCTGCCGGACAGGCTGCTGCGCTGGGGCTTGACGGGGATCGCGGCCGGCGTGCTCGTCCTGATCGGCTACTTCTTCATCCGGCTCTACCTCGAGTCCCGCCCGGTCTTCTCCGCGTACGGCATCATCGACTTCGTCTTGACGGACGCGTGGATCCCGTCCAAGGACCGGTTCGGGGCGCTGCCGCTCATCGTCGGCACGCTCATCACGTCCGGCATCGCGCTCCTGATCGGCGTGCCGGTCGCCGTCGCATCCGCGCTCTACGTCACCGAGCTCGCCCCGGTACGGATCCGCCAGCCGCTGATCATCCTCGTCGAGCTGCTGGCGGCGGTGCCGTCGGTCGTCTACGGCCTGTGGGGCGTGTTCGTGCTGATCCCGAAGCTCAAGCCGGCCGAGCAGTGGGTGAGCGACAGCTTCAGCTTCCTGCCGTTCGTCGGCGGCACGGTGGCCGGGCCGAACTACTTCATCGCCGGGCTGATCCTGGCGATCATGATCCTCCCGATCGTCGCCGCGATCTCGCGCGAGGTCATGGCGACCGTGCCGGTCGAGCAGAAGGAGGCGGCGCTGGCGCTCGGGGCGACCCGCTGGGAGATGATCAGGATGGCCGTCCTGCCCTACTCGCGCGCCGGCATCTCGGGCGCGGCGATGCTCGGCCTCGGCCGCGCGATCGGCGAGACGATCGCGGCCACGCTCGTGATCGGCAACGCCCCGCAGATCGCGGACAGCATCTTCGGCCAGGGCTACACGCTCGCCGCGGTGATCGCGAACGAGTTCGGCGAGGCGGCGGCGACGCCCACCCACCGGGCCGCGCTGATCGCGGCCGGCCTCGTCCTGTTCGTGCTGACGCTGGTGATCAACTTCGTCGCGCGCTACTTCGTGAACCGGTCGCAGCGCGCGATGACCCGCAGCGTGCCGACCGGGATGGCGGGATGACCACCATCGCCCCGGTCGCGTCGCGCCGTCGCCGCACCGACAGGGCCATGCGCGGCGTGCTGCTGGTCTGCACGCTGCTCGCGCTGGTCCCACTCGTCTTCGTCGTCTACTACCTGCTCGAGCAGGGCCTCGGCGCGCTGAGCTGGAGCTTCTTCACCTCGGACCCCAGCGGCCGCTTCCTGGGTGACCCCGGCGGCGTGCGCTCGGCGATCATCGGGACGGTGCTGATCGTGGGGCTGGCCTCGCTGCTCGCGGTGCCGCTCGGCATCGGCATCGCGCTCTACCTCGTCGAGTACGGCAAGGCCTCGCGCTTCGCCCACGTCGTCCGCTACTTCGTCGACGTCATGACCGGCGTGCCCTCGATCGTCTTCGGCCTGTTCATCTACATCGTGCTCGTGCTCAGCGGGATCGGCGGGAACTTCGCCGGCTGGAAGGGCTCGATCGCGCTGGCGCTGCTGATGCTGCCGGTCGTCAGCCGCTCGGCGGAGGTCGTCCTCACCCTCGTGCCCGACTCGCTGCGCGAGTCGGCGCTCGCGCTCGGCTCGCCGCGGTGGCGCGTGGTGGCCAAGGTCGTGCTGCCGACGGCCATGCCGGGCCTCGTGACGGGCTCGCTGCTGGCCATCGCGCGCGGCGCGGGCGAGACCGCGCCGCTGCTCTTCACGGCCTTCGCGGTCAACTCCACGACGTGGAACCTCGGCAATCAGATGAACTCGCTGCCGATCCAGATCTTCAACGACGTGCGCCAGGCGCAATCGAACATCGTCGAACGGGCGTGGGGGGCGGCGTTGACGCTCGTCCTCATGATCCTCGCCCTCACCCTGCTAGCCCGCCTGATCCAGCGGAGGAGTCGAATCGCATGAGCAGTCAGCCAAAGGAGGCCAGGGTGTCGGCAGAGCCGAACGAGCAGTCTGCCGCTTCGCCCGTCGCGACCCACGTTCCCGCGCCGGCCGATCGCGCCGGCGCGCGGGAGGTCCGCACCGTCGCGCCGACCGTCGCCATCCAGGACCTGCACGCCTACTACGGCGACCAGCACGCGGTCCGCGGCGTGTCGCTCACCTATGCGGCCAACGAGGTCACCGCGATGATCGGACCGTCGGGCTGCGGGAAGTCCACGCTGGTGCGCTGCATCAACCGGATGCACGAGGAGATCGTGGGCGCGCGGGCCGAGGGCACCGTCACCATCGACGACGCCGACCTCTACGACAACGACGTCGACCCGGTCTCCGTCCGGCGCACGATCGGGATGGTCTTCCAGAAGCCGAACCCGTTCCCGACGATGTCGATCTTCGACAACGTGGCGGCCGGCCTCAGGCTCACGGGCCGCCGGGGGGACGTCAAGGACCGCGTCGAGACCTCCCTACGGGGAGCCGGACTGTGGGACGAGGTCAAGGACCGGCTCGCGCGGCCGGGAATGGGCCTCTCCGGCGGCCAGCAGCAGCGGCTCTGCATCGCCCGCACGATCGCCGTCGAGCCCGACGTGATCATCATGGACGAGCCCTGCTCGGCCCTCGATCCGGTCGCCACCCTGCGGATCGAGGAGCTGATCGATGAGCTCAAGCGGGACTACACGATCATCATCGTGACCCACAACATGCAGCAGGCGGCGCGCGTCGCGGACAAGACCGCGTTCATGCTCACGGGCGAGCTGGTCGAGTTCACCGACACCCGGACGATCTTCACCAACCCCAGTGACACCCGGACGGAGGAGTACGTCACGGGCAAGTTCGGCTGATCGGCTGATCGTGGCCGGCGGCGGGACCCGCATCCACTTCCAGGAGGAGCTCACGGCGCTGGAGCACCAGGCGCTGGGTGCCCTCGACCTCGTCATCTCCCAGCTCGACCGGACGATGGAGGCGCTGCACCACCAGGACATCGAGCTCGCGTCGATCGTCATCCTCGACGACGACCGGGTCGACGGTCGTTACCTCGAGGTGCACCAGGGCATCCTGTCGCTGCTCGCCCTGCAGGCGCCGGTGGCCTCCGACCTGCGAACCGTGGCCGCCCTCCTGCACGTCATCAAGCACGCCGAGCGCATGGGCGACCAATGCGTGAACGTCGCGAAGATGCTGCCCCTGTCCGGGCACGAGCCACCCGTCGACGAGCAGATACTCGATCGCATCGAGCAGATGGGCCGGCTCGTGCGCTCCGAGGTCGAGCAGGCCAAGCAGGCGTTCTCGCTGCGCGACGTCGGGCTCGCCGAGGATCTCGTCCGCCAGGACGAGCAGGTCAACGCGCTCAACCGTGAGTGCTTCAAGCGCGCGGTCGAGATCGGGACGGACGCCGACCGGCGGGAGTGGGCGATGAGCATGATGCTCGTATCGCGCGCGCTGGAGCGGATCGGCGACAACGCGGTGGACATCGGCGAGCAGGTCGCGTTCGTGGTCACCGGGCTGTTCCGGGAGTTCTCGGACGCGTCCCGGCCGGCCCGGTAGACAGTCCGCACTTTGCGGGACGCGCCGGCCGAGTTGTAACCAGCGTGTGACCAGGAGGCCCCGTGCCGTAACCACGTCGCTGCGCGGGACTATCCTGCTCTGAGCGATGGGTTCAACGACCGCCCAGCCACCCGTGCGCCTCGCGGTGCTCGATTCCGACACCGGATTCCTCCAGGTGCTCGCCAACCGCCTCGACGCGGCCGGCTGGCAGCACCGCGTGCTGGCGAGCCCCGTGCCGATCGACGCGCTGGTGTCGATGCGGCTCAACGTGTTGGTCCTCGACCTTGCCGTGCTCGGACCTGCTGGGTGGAGCTATCTGGAGAAGGTCTGCGAGCGGCTGCCGTCGCTCGGCGTGATCGTCTGCACCGGCCGCTCCTCGGTCTCCCAGCGTGTGCGCGGGCTGCGGATCGGCGCGGATGACTGGATCACCAAGCCCTGCCATCCCGAGGAGCTGATCGCCCGCGCCGAGGCGGTCGCCCGCCGCCGCCGGCGCGCGGAGGCCGCTCGCGTCGAAGCTGCCCCCGTGGTCGCCGGCGAGCTCGAGATCCGCGCCGACCAGTTCCAGGCCTTCGCGGCCGGCGCGAGCATCGACCTCACCCGCCGCGAGTTCGAGCTGATCCAGCTGCTGGCCCACGCCGCGGGGCAGGTACTGCCGCGTGAGGAGATCTATCAGCGGGTGTGGGGGTACGCGATGGTGCACGGCGACCGCTCGGTCGACGTGTTCGTGCGCAAGCTGCGCCAGAAGCTCGAGCGCGCGTCGCCGCGCTGGCGCTACATCCACACGCACTTCGGGATCGGCTACCGCTTCGCGGCGGAGTCGCTCGATCCGCCGGAGGTCGTGCCGGAGCCGGTCGCAGAGCCGGCGCGCGTGCTGGTCTAGGCCATGGGCCCGGATCGCAGGAAGAACATCCGCAACGTCCTGATCATCGTCGCCCTGGCGCTCGCGGTGTGGCTGCTGCCGGGCGGCAACACGGGCTCCAACACGATCTACAACCTGCTGACCGTGCTCCTCACGGCGGGGCTGATGTTCTTCGCCTTCCGCCTGTACATGGAGCATCGCGCGACCATCTTCGGCCTCGAGGACCGGCAGCGGGGCATCCTCTACGGCGCGGTCGCGCTCGCCGGCTTCGCGATCATCGCGACGTCGAAGCTGTGGAACGAGGGCGGGCTCGGCGCGCTGCTCTGGTTCGGGATGATCGCGCTGGCGGGCTACGGGATGTACACCGTCTGGCGCACCTACCAGGAGTACTGAGAACGACGCCGCGCCGACCGCTCCTGGCGGCCGGCGCGGGCAGTTCGGACGC
>JBDTMF010000207.1:0-7109 GCA_039934455.1 Solirubrobacteraceae bacterium | reverse complement strand
TCGACGGCAAGCCCGCCAACGTGCGGGACTTCGCCCCCATGGGCTTCACCGGCGTCGACCTCGAGACCACGCCGGGAGGCGACCTGGTGTACGTGAACTTCGGCGACGGCAGCGCGAACAGCGGCAGCGTGCGCCGGATCGTCTTCGGCAACGCGCCGCCGCCCGCCAAGGCGCATGCGAGTCCGGCGTCGGGGCCCTCGCCGCTCAGCGTGGAGCTGAGCGCGGACGTGTCGGCGGACCCCGACGGCGACGCGGTCAGCTACGCCTGGGACTTCGACGGCGACGGCAAGGACGACGCGGGCACGCGGACCGCCTCCCACGTCTACACGACCTCCGGAGTCCACACCGCCCGGCTGACGGTCACCGATGCACGCGGGCTCGCGAGTCACGACACGGTCGCGATCGCCGTCGACGAGGCCCCGCCGGTGGCGAGGATCGATGCGCCCGTGGACGGCTCGCTCTTCCGCCACGGGACGCCGGTGCCGCTGCGCGGATCGGCACATGACGCCATCGACGGCGAGCTGACCGGCGACTCGCTGCGATGGCGCATCGCGCTCCACCACGGCGATCACATCCACCTCGTCACGTCAGACCTCCGCGGGGCCGAGCAGAGCTTCACCCCCGCCGGCGACCACGACGCCGACTCCTACTACGAGATCGAGTTCACCGCGACCGACTCTCAGGGCCAGGAAGACAGCAAGACGGCCCTGATCCGGCCCGAGACGATCGTCTTCACGCTCGCGAGCTCGCCGCCCGGCGCGACCCTCGGCTACTCGGCGCGCGAGTACACGGCCCCGGCGACGTTGACCACCGCGATCGGCTACCGCACCTCCGTATCGGCGCCAGAGACCCTGACCGCCGGCGGCACGGCCTACCGCTTCGACCGCTGGTCGGACGGCGGCGCGCGCTCCCACCAGTTCGTGATCCCCGCCGAGGACAGCACGCTCACCGCGCTCTACCGCGCGGCCGACGGCCCGGCCCCGCCCGGGTCGGCCGCCGAGACGCTTGGCACGCAGACGGCCGGGCCGATGGTGCGCCCACCGCGGCCGCAGCTCCGGCTCGACCGCCCCGGCCGGCGGACCCGCACCCTGAGCGGGACCGTGAGCCCCCTGGCGGCGCGGCCGCGCGTGCTTGTCGGCCTGCGGACCGTTCTGTCACACGGGCGCTGCCGCCGCTGGTCGGCCGACGGCGGGCGCCTCGCGAGGCTCACGCGACACTGCGCCCTCCCGCTCGCGTGGATGCGCGCGTCGGTGACGAAAACAGGTGCATCGGCATGGCGCTGGAAGCTGCGGTTGCGCGGCACTGTGCACGCGGGCCGCTACGTCGTGACGACGCGCGCGACCGACGGTCGTGGCCGCACGCTGATCCGCTCTCAGGCCGCTTCGCTGCGCCTGCGATGAAGGCGTCGAACGTTCGGCTACGAAGGTCCCGGCGGGCGCTTGATCTCCTAGAGTGTTGAAGCAGGAGATCTGACGTCGCAACCGCTCTGGTCAACGGATAGGCCCGGGTTCGGTGTGTGGAAGAGCGATGCTCGAAATCGTTACGGAGGACGCTGTGCACAAGGTGATCATTACTGGGGGACTGGGCTTCATCGGCTCCTACGTGGTCGATGGGCTGCTCGCTGCCGGCAAGGACGTCGAGATCATCGATTCGATGGTCACCGCGGTCACCGACGGGGGGGAGTACGAGTCCCATCCGAACTGCAAGGTGCGCCGGCAGTCGATCGAGGACTACCTCGGGCACGGCGGCTCCTTCGAGGGCGCCGACTGGGTGGTGCACGCGGCCTCCTGCGTCGGCCCGGCCGAGATCCTCAGCCATCAGGGGCGCCTCGGCGTCGAGATCGCCAACACCACGCAGCTCGTCATCGAGGCGTGCCTCGCCGCCGACGCGGCGCTGATCGGCTTCAGCTCCGCCGAGGTCTACGGCCGCAGCGGCCTGCTCTCCGAGCGCGACTCGATCAACGTCCCGACCGCCTACAACGCGCGGATCGAGTACGCGATCGCCAAGACCCTCACCGAGGCCGCCATCATCAACAGCCGCCACCGCGGGCTGCGCGGGTTCGTCATCCGGCCCTTCAACGTCGCGGGCGCCCGGCAGTCGCGGGCCGGCGGCTTCGTGATGCCGACCTTCGTCCAGCAGGCGCTGGCCGGGGACCCGCTCACCGTCTTCGCGGGCGGCCACCAGGTTCGCGCCTTCCTGTCGCCGACCGACCTCGCGCGCTTCGTCAGCGATCACGCCGAGTCGGCGCTGGCGGGCGGCCGGCCGATCTTCAACCTCGGCCACCCCGACAACAGCATCGCGATCTGGGACCTTGCCGAGCGCGTGGTCCGGCGGCTCGGCAGCCCGTCGAAGATCGTCCACGTGGACGCGACCGAGATCTACGGCCCGCACTACTTCGAGGCGGAGTCGATCGAGAAGCTGCCGGTCCTGGACGCCGCCCCGTCGGTCGGCTGGAACCCGGAGATCACGCTCGATGCGCTGATCGACGAGACCGCGGCGCATTACCGCACGCACGTGGACGCCCGGCTCCAGCCGGCCGATCCGCGCCAGCAAGTTGCGACCTGAGGACGTCGGCAGCGCCCTCATCATCGCCCCCCACGCCGACGACGAGGCGATGGGGTGCGCGGGGCTCATGGCCCGTCTCGCCGCCGCCGGCGCGAGGCTCCACGTCCTCTATCTCGCCGTCGACGGCTTCCACCACTACGGAATCGAGCGCGAGACGACGCTCGAGGAGCGGGTCGCGGAGATCGAGCACGTGCTCTCGCTGTTCGGCGAGCGCTGCACGTACGAGATCGCCTACGCGGGCGAGGACATGATCGAGCGCCTCGACTCGCTGCCCCGTCGCGACCTCGTCGACCGCTTCGAGCACGTGCTCAACGAGCAGCGGCCCGACCTGCTGCTGATCCCGTCGGGCCACGACTACGACCAGGACCACATCGCGACCTTCAGGGCCGCGCACGCCGCCGCCCGGCCGATCGCCGAGGTGTTCGGCAAGTGGCTGACGCCGCACATCCTCGCCTACGAGATGACCAAGCTCCAATGGGCCGACGAGCCGCTGCCGCGCGCGGCCGCGTTCTGCGACATCGGCGACGTGCTGGAGACGAAGCTCGAGGCGATCCGCCGCTATGCGACCATGTTCCGCCCGAGCCCGCACATCCGCAGCCTCGAGTCCGTGCGTGCGCTCGCCACGATCCGCGGGGCCGAGATCGGGGTCGAGAGCGCCGAGGCGTTCGAGGTCCTGCGGACCGTCATCTGAGGTCGAGGATGCTCCCTGCCGAGAACGTCAACCGCCGCTACTTCGCGCATTACGTCCAGTCCGTCGCGCCGCCCGGTGCGGTCGTGCTCGACTACGGCTGTGGGGCCGGGGTCGTCGTCGAGATGCTGCGAGCCGCCGGGTACGACGCCTACGGGGTCGACATCCGCTGGCCGGGGCACGACACCGGCGACCTCGAGGAGAGCGAGCTCGGGCGCCAGGGCGTGCTCCGCTACTACGACGAGGGCGGCCCGCTGCCGTTCGAAGACGACACGTTCGACGTCATCGTCAGCGACCAGGTCTTCGAGCACGTCGTCCCGCTCGAGGAGTCGCTGCGCGAGATCGAGCGGGTGCTCCGCCCCGGCGGCGTGACCTACCACCACTTCCCGTCGCGGTCGGTGTGGAGGGAGGGTCACATCGGCATCCCGCTGTCGCATCGCCTGCCGCCCGGCCGCCTCCGCCTCGCCTACACGGCCGCCCTGCGCCGGGCCGGCCTCGGCACCTTCAAGGACGAGCGCCCCGCTCGCGAATGGGCGATCGAGAAGCTCGAGTGGATCGACCGCTGGACCGTCTACCGCCCGGCGCGCGAGATCCACGCCACCTTCGGCCGCAACGCCGACCTCGTCAACCGCGAGATCGACTACTGCCGCTTCCGCGCCGGCGACCGCCGCGCGCTGCGCGGCGTGCTCAACTGGCCGGCGGCCAGGCGACCGGCCGAGGCGCTGTTCCGGCGCCTCGCCTTCGAGGCGATCGAGACGCGGCCGCATCGGCCCTAGGAGCCTGTCAAGAACAGGCTCGAGGCCGGCCACGGCGTGAACGACTTCGCGGTCCTGCGCGTTCGCGATCTGGCCTGAGCGCGATGGGCATTTCCCGCCGAGGGTGGTTCAGGTATGGTCGCCCGCAGGCCATGGATCAGCGGCATCACCACCGCGGCACCGCACCAGGCCAGACTCGGCCGCACTCGGATCTGCGCCGTCGCAGCGTCCACCCCGTCCTCGCGCTGCAGCGCCTGATCGGCAACCGTGGGACCACCCGGGTGCTCGCGCGCAAGAACGGCACCGGGACGTTCGCGAACAGCGTGCGGATCGGCAAGCTCGGCCCGATCGAGATCAAGGAGAGCAACATCGCCGACTGGATCGGCAAGAAGAACCCCGAGACGCTCACCGTGACGACCGCCAAGGGCAAGAAGAGCTCCGACGAGCTGAAGCGCATGTCCGAGGGCAAGACCCGCGTCGAAGCCATCGAGGTCACGTCGGTCAGCGGCGAGAACACCTTCATCAAGGTCACGTTCAGGAACGCGCACATCAAGGACTACGCGGCGGACGCGTCGGGCGAGACGGAGCAGTGGATCGTCGCCGACTTCGACGCCGTGAACATCGAGCGGATCTCGATCGGCAAGGCGCGCCCGTAGGGGCGCGCCGGCCCCTAGCGCTGGGCGGCCGTCGGAGCCGCCGGCTTCCTCAACTGGAGGAACAGCACGTCGCAGCGCAGGTCCTTCTCGGTGAAGGAGGGCCGGAGCCGGGAGGTGATGCGTTCACGAGGCATCGCATCCTCAGGCGGCACGAGGCGCGCCACCTCCGAGGCGACCTCGAACCCTTCGTCCGTCGCCGCACCGACGTGCTGGGAGCAGGAGTACCGGTTGAGGATCCACGGGCGGGCTCCTCGCACGAGCTTCCACTCGATGTCGCTGTAGGACCAGTGGCCGTTCCAGCCGTCCGCCCAGCCGTGCGAACGGCAGTCGACGCTGTGTGAAGCCCAGCCGCCGGGCGTGAGCCAGCGGTAGATGGCCCGGTGGGTGAACGGCACGTCGTCCACGTGCTCGAGCACGGCCTGCGACACCACGGCGTCGAGGCTCGCATCGGCGAGGACGTGCTCGTCGTGCCACGGCACGATGTAGCGCAACAGCTGCTCGTCGCCGTCCGGGCCTTCCACGGCGCGGCGGATCTGCTCGACGCGACCCGCGGTGGTCGCTGACGCGAGCCGGTCGTCGTCGACCACGTGACGCGGGAAGTCATAGCTGTCCAACCGCGGCCAGACCCCCGGCAGCTCCTCGTGATCGGGGATCGGCGCACGGGCTTCGAAGAGCTCGACGAGCTCGTCCAGCACGCTGAGGTTGCCCTCGACGTTCGCGTAGCGCACGACGTCGAGCGAGACGTAGGTCCGGCAGCCGCTCAACAACGCCGCGAGCCCGATCCCGAGCGAGTCGCCGGGCCCGAGCTCTCCCACCGAGGCAGGCGCGGAGTCGAGCCCCGCGTCGTGTGCGCGGACGAGGTGGCGAAGCCAGACGCCGTAGCAGTAGCGGGCGGAGACGGTGCCCCCGGTGTGCGAGCGGGCGCGCCGGACCGCTTCGAGCGGCGGCACCATCGTCGCGATGCCCTTCGCCATGTGCCGGAACTTGGTCACCAGTGGTGGATTCCGCGCAGCACGACGCGAAACGTAGCGCGGTACGGGACGAGGCGCCCGGCCAACGCGGGGATCCCTCACGACACTCACTCACAGGCGACCGCCCGGACGGCTCGTCGTTGATGCGGGGGCACGAAAGCCGGACCAGCCGGCGCCGCGCCCCCTGGGCTGCCCGGCCGGGCCCGCACGCCGCGAGCGGCGGCGTGCGACACGGCGGGCCGCTTACGGCGTCGGGTCCGGCACCGCGATTCCGAAGATGTCCGAGTTTCCGAAGCCCGGGTCACAATCCGTGGTCGGCGCCGGGGCGGGGATGGGGTTGCCGTCGATGAGCGACTGACGGTAGGCGTTGATGGCAGGACAAACGGTCGCCTCGCGGACGTCGTTCCAGACCGCCACTGCACCGTCATCGGTGGCCGCAACCCCGGTGTAGTCGCCGAGGAACTCGTTCGTGAGCGAGTTCGCGCTCGACCCGCGGGCGTCGCCCACTATGCCCCGATGCAGCGTCGCCTGGTTGCTCGTGCTCGCGCCGGCCAGATCGGCGTGGCGCACGACGCCCTGCATCCGGCGCGGGGGCGCGGTGGTCTGACGGAAGGGGTCGAGGAATGCGTCGTAGGTCAGGTACAGGTCCGTGCCATCCGGAGCGAGCGCGAGGGAGACGTAGCCGGGCCGGTCGCCGGGCTGCTCCTGGTTGCTCGCGGCGAACGTCCCGCCGCCGTCGACGGAGACCACCACGCGCGCGTGCTCGTGGTTGAGCCCGCTGCGGCCGTCGCACCAGCCCGCGGCGATCGTGTTGGGCGCGCCCACGCCGCTCGGCGCTCCGTTGGCCACGTCGGCCAGCGGGAACGAGGAGTTGCGCGCACCGGCCTGGCCGTCGAGGGTGAGGTCACCCCGGCCGACGACGTCGAGCCCGCCGCAGTCGGTCACGGTGGAGACCGCGCGGGGCCGCTCGAAGGACGTGCCGCCGTCGAAGGACCGGGCGAGCATCTGAGAGGGAACCTTCTTCTCGGCACCCTCGAAGAAGACGTAGAGCACGCCGTTGGAGTCGGTCTTCATCGAGCAGCCCTGGCGGCCGAACTGCCGCGGGTTGCCGGCCGACGCCGTGATCTGGCGCTGGAGCCCGAAGCTCTGTCCGCCGTCGCGCGAGGTGGCCACCTGGATGGGCTGCGCCGTGCCACCGTTGGAGCGGAACTGCGTGAAGCAGACGTACACGCTGCCGAAGTACTTGCTCGACGCGGCGTTGTCGGCGGTGAGGTCCTCCTTGTCGGCGAACGTCGTCGTGCTCTGGCGCTGGGAGGCGAGCACCGGCTTGCTCCACGCGCTGTTGGCGCCGGTCGCGGCCAACTGCGGGTCATCGGTATGGGAGACGGCGATGGCGCCCTGCCCCTTGATGCCGGCCTCCGAGCGCACCGCGGAGAAGTTCGTCGCGATGTTCGCGTAGTACAGACGGGTGCCG
>JBDTMF010000206.1:0-7156 GCA_039934455.1 Solirubrobacteraceae bacterium | reverse complement strand
GCTAGGCTCGCGCCGTGCGGGCGCGGCTGCAACGGGTCGGGATCGTCGCGGCGATGGGCGTGGTGACGCTCAACCTCTGGACCGGCGCGCCGCTGCTCGGGCTGTGGGTCGGCTCGCGCGTCGCGCCCGACTCGGGCATCTCGATGCTGGCGGTCTTCGTGATCGCGGTCGTGATCGGCGTCACCGCGTGGGCGCTGCTGCAGATCCTCGGCCGGCTCCAGCTCGCCTACGCCCGCATCGGCGGCCGCCCCGTGGCCCGCCGCCAGACGACGTGGCTGAGGCCCATGAGCGGGCAGCGCACACGCGGCAAGGGCGGCCAGGCGCCGCCGCTGGGCGCCACCGACTACGTGGTCGTCGCCGTCGTCATCCTCGCCATCGCCGCCTTCGAGATCTGGTTCTTCTTCTACGCCGGGTCCTCGCTCGACGGGCGCTCGGGGAGGTGACGCGAGTGTCGACTGCGTCAGGCTGACGCCGACTCAGTCGACAGTCGGCGCCGCCGTGAGCTTCGCGAGCCCGTCGGCGAGCAGGTCGCGGAACCTCTCGTTCTCGCGCAGATCTTCGCCGAACACGGCGCTGACCGCCAGCGCTCGCTCGGCCGCGGCGGCCGGGCTGCCCGCACCCGCCACCGCGGCCGCGACCTCCTCCTCGAGCGGGCCGCGGGCTGCGGACTCCAGCCGGCGCAGCCACGCCGCCACGGCGAGGCAGATCCCGGCGGGCTCTCCGCCCTCGGCCAGCAGCTCGCGCGCGGGCGCGAGCAGCCGTGGCGGCAGCTTCATCGCGCCGCCGATGCCGATCTGCTCGAGCCGGTGGGCCATGCGCGGGTTGCTCCAGCGCGCCAGCAGGCCGGCGCGGTAGCGGTCAAGGTCGATCCGGGGGACGGGGCCGAGCGTCGGCGCGAGCTCGGACGCCAGCAGCCGCTCCAGGAACGCGTCCAGCTCGGGGTCCGCGATCGCCTCGGCGACCGTCTCGTGCCCGCGCAGCAGGCCGAGATAGGCGAGCGCGGAGTGGCCCCCGTTGAGCAGCCGCAGCTTCATCGCCTCATAGGGCCGGGTGTCGGGCACGAGCATCGCGCCGGCCGCCTCCCACGCCGGCCGGCGGCCGCGGAAGGCGTCCTCGATCACCCACTGGCTGAACGGCTCGCCGACCACGGTGGCCTCGTCGCGGGCGCCGATGAGCCGGCTCGCGACGTCGCGGTCGGCGGCGGTGGTCGCGGGCACGATCCGGTCGACCATGGTCGAGGGGAAGTCAGCGTGGGCAGCGATCCAGTCGGCCAGGCCGGCGTCCGCGCAGAACGCGTGCACGAGCCCGCGCAGCACCTCTCCGTTGCGGGGGAGGTTGTCGCAGGAGACGATCGCGAGCGGGCTGTCGACCCCCGCGGCACGGCGCGCCTCCAGCCCGCGCACGAGGATCCCCACCGGCGTCCCGGGCGCGTCGTCCGCGCGGTAGCCCGCCTCCGTGACGGTGAGCGTGACGACGTGGGTGCTCGCGGCCGCCAGCCGGTCGCGCAGCGCGTCCGGCTGCTGGGTGGCCACGAGCGCCTCGCGCAGCACCCCCACGACCCGCACGCGATCCTCCTCCGGCCCGCGCTCGAGCACGCCGTAGAGCCCGTCCTGCGCAGCCAGCGCGTCGACGACGCCGCGGCTGCGCCGGCTCGCCCCGCAGATCCCCCACGCGCCGCCTTCGGCCGCCACCGCGTCCTCGGTGTAGAGGGCCTGGTGGGCGCGGTGGAAGGCGCCCAGGCCGAGATGCACGACGCCGACCTCCAGGCCCCGCGGGTCCACCCGCGGCCCGGCGACCTCGCCCAGCGTCCCGAGGCCGAGCCTCACGGCGCCGCTCAGACGGGCGCGCCGAGGCCGAAGCCCGCGGCGTAGAGCGCGTCGACGCGCGCGAGCTCGTCCTCGTCGAGGTCGGGCACGGCGTCGGTGCCCGCGGCCGCCCACTCCTCGAGCTGGGCGACGGTGTTGACCGTGTGGATGACGCAGCCGATGGCCGGCTGCGCGAGCACGTACTTGAACGCGGCCTGCGCGAGCGTGCGCTCGCCGCCGCGGGTGAGGAAGTCGAGCTGGTCGACCTTCCGCAGCCCCTCGATCAGCCACGAGCGCGGACGGTGGCGGCGGTGGTCGTTGCCCTCGAAGGTGTGGTCCGGCGTCAGGTGGCCCTCCAGCAGCCCCGAAGAGGTCGGCACGCGCGCGATCACGCCGACGCCGTAGGCCTCGGCGAGCTCGAGGAACTCGGCGCCGGGCGCCTGCTCGAGCAGGTTGTAGACCGTCTGCAGCGAGGTCAGGCCGGAGCGTTCGGCCAGCGCATGCACGCCCTCGTCGCGCCAGCCGATCTTGGGTCCCAGCGCGATGCCGTAGTGGCGCAGCTTGCCCTCGGCCTTCAGCGCCTCGAGCTCGGCGAACAGCTCGTCGGCCGCGATGCCGTCCATGCGCGGGTTGTGGAGCTGGTAGAGGTCGACGTAGTCGGTGCGCAGGCGCCGCAGCGAGTTCTCCAGCGCGCGCCGGGTGTGCTCCGGCGACCAGTCGTGCGGCCGCTCGGACTCCTGGTTGCCCTGGCGCTCGGCGTCGAGCACGTAGCCGAACTTGGTCGACAGCTCGAAGGCGTCGCGGGGGCGGCCCGAGCGCTCGAGCGCCTCGCCGACGAGCTCCTCGTTGATGCCCTGGCCGTAGGTGTCGCCGGTGTCGAAGAAGGTGATGCCGAGGCCGAGCGCGCGGGAAACCAGGTCAGTGGGCGCCTCGTGCTCGCCCCACCAGTCCGAGCCGAGGGCCCAGGTTCCGAAGCCGACCGCAGAGGTCTCGAGGTCCGTGTTGCCGAAGGTCCGACGCCGCATCGAGCGAGAGTCTAGAAGCCCGTCGCTTATGTAAGGTGAGCGACGTGCAGCGAGCGCGCCGCTTCCTCCTGAGCGGCGAGGGGTGGCCGTACCTCCTCGTCCCGTTCATCCCGACCGCGATCGCGCTCGACCTCGGCCATGCGAGCCCGAGCGTGATCTTCGTCTGCTCCGCGCTCGGGGTGATCCCGACCGCGGCGCTGATGGGCCAGGCGACCGAGCAGCTTGCGGCGCGCTCCGGCCCGGGCATCGGCGGCTTCCTCAACGTGACCTTCGGCAACGCGCCCGAGATCATCATCGCCCTCTTCGCGCTCCACGAGGGCCTCCAGGAGGTCGTCAAGGCCTCGCTGATCGGCTCGATCCTCGGCAACATCCTGCTCGTCATGGGCGCGGCGATGCTGCTCGGCGGCCTCAGGCGCGAGCGCCAGACCTTCGAGCGCACGGCGGCCAACGTGCAGGCGATCATGCTGATACTGGCGGCCGCGGCGCTCGCGATGCCGGCGATCTTCCAGCTCGTGCACGGCGGCGGGCTGCCGCGCCCGGAGGCGAAGGCCAAGGACTTCAGCGGCGACGTCGAGCACCTCTCGGTCGCGGTGGCGGTCGTCCTGTTGATCACCTACATCGCCGGCCTCGTGTTCTCACTCCGGACGCACCGCGACCTCTTCAACCCGCCGGACGTGGCGGAGGGGCATGAGGGCGAGCCGTGGTCGGTGCGCAGGGCGGTGGGCATGCTCGCGGGCGCCGGGGTGGCGGTCGGCGTGATGTCGGAGATCCTCGTCGGCTCGATCACCGAGGCGTCGGCGTCGATCGGCCTGTCGCCGTTCTTCGTCGGCATCATCGTCGTGGCGATCGTCGGCAACGCCGCCGAGCACTGGGTGGCGATCTACTTCGCCATGCGCGACAAGATGGACCTGGCGGTCAACATCGCGATCGGCTCGAGCGCGCAGATCGCCCTGTTCGCGGCGCCGCTGCTCGTGCTCGTGTCGCTGTTCGTCGGCCCGTTCCCGATGTCGCTGGTCTTCAACGGCCTCGAGCTCGGCGCGCTCTTCATCGCGATCCTCGTCGCCCAGGCCGTGACCTACGAGGGTGAGTCGACGTGGTTCGAGGGCTTCCAGCTGCTCTCGGTCTACGTCGTGTTCGGGATCACCTTCTACTTCGTCGCATGATCGGCGCGGCACTCCCGTGGGCGGCACTGGCGGCCGTCACCGTCGCGCTGCTCTGGGTCGACCTGCAGTTCTTCGCGCGCGGGCGCGAGCCGAGCTTCCGCGAGGGCGTCTACTGGAGCATCGGCTGGCTCGTCGTGTCGCTGCTCGCCGGCGCGACGCTGCTGTTCCTCGACGCGCACGGCACCGACGACGCGATCACCTACCTGACCGTCTACTTCATCGAGCGCTCGCTGTCGGTCGACAACCTGTTCGTGTTCCTGCTCCTGTTCGCCTACTTCGGCGTCCCGAGCGCGCATCGGGCGCGGCTGCTGTTCTGGGGCATCGCCGCGGCGCTGGTGCTGCGGGGGCTCGCCATCCTCGGCGGCGTCGCGCTGTTGGCGGAGCTGCACTTCTTCATCTACGTGCTCGGCGTGCTGCTGCTGTTCCTCGCCTACAGGATCCTGAGCGGGGTCGAGGAGAACGTGGACCCGGACGGCAACTTCGTCGTCAAGCTCGTGCGCCGCGTGTTCCCGGTCACGGGGGAGTTCCACGACAGGCACTGGTTCGTCAGGCAGGACGGGAGGCGCTTCGCGACGCCGATGTTCGTCTGCCTCGCGGCGATCGTGGCGGCCGACATCGCGTTCGCGATCGACTCGATCCCGGCGGCGTTCGCGATCACGCGCGACTCCGTGCTGATCTGGATGGGCAACATCTTCGCCCTGCTCGGCCTGCGCGCGCTGTTCGTGCTCGTCGAAGGGCTGATCCGTCGCTTTCGCTACCTCGACCAGACGATCGCGATCGTGCTCGGGATCGTCGCGGTCAAGCTGCTGATCGAGGACCTCTACAAGGCCGGTCCCGTGCTCACGCTCGCGATCGTCTTCACGGCGTTCGCGATCGGGATCGTCGCGTCGCTCGTCGCGGATCGGCGCGACCCGGAGGCCGACGCCAAACGCGACGAGCGCGCGCAGTCTCTCTCGGGCTAGATGCCCCAGACGCTGGACGACGAGCCCAGCAGGGTCCAGCTCGCGGCGGCCGAGGCGGGCCACACGTGGTACTCGTTGATCTCCTGGCCGACGGCGGTGCGGTCCGCACCGAGCGGACCTTCGCCGCGCCCCGAAGTGACGGCGCCCCACTCGGTGATCGACTTGTCGAGCGTGGTGGTGCTCTCGCCGAGCGCTTTGAGCGCGAAGCGCACTTCGGCGGTCCCCTCGGCCCAGATCACGTCCGGGCTGCCGCCCTCCGCGTAGGGCCGGTAGCCCGAGAACGGGCCGGCGGCCGCATAGGTCTGGTTGAAGGTCGGCGGGAGGCTGGACTTGACGATCGACCGGCCGCTGACCGCGTAGGCCGAGCCGAGGTAGGCGCGGACCTTGTCCCGCGTCGACGGCTTGCCGCTCTTGCCCTTGTCGGCGCCTTCGAGGAACAGCAGCCCGAGCGCCTGGACGTCGAGCGGGCGGCTCGCGTCGTTGATGCCCTGCGTGAAGGCGCTGTGCGTCGAGTCGACGGACACGATCAGCTTGCTCTCGATCGCGTCGGCGAGTGTGTCGGTCGCCTTCTTGAGGTCCTTGCTCGAGAGTCCGGTGACGACCTTGTCATCGAGCGAGTTGAGGAAGAACCAGGTGAGCAGGTTGTGCTGCGTCGAGACCCAGGAGACGTCGGGACCTCCGGCCACCAGGCCGGTGGACTGCCTGCGGGCCAGCAGCCATGTCGCCGCGCCACCGGCGAGGGTGGCGTACTTGGTGGACTTGTAGAGGTTGCGGTAGGTCGCGGCCGCGAGGCCGATCCAGGCGATCGAGCCGGAGCGGAACTGCTGCAGGCTCGAGCCGTCGGCGACGTTGAAGGCGAAGTCGATCGAGCCGTCTGTGCGCTGGACGGCGGCGAGCTGGTCGAGCAGCTGCTCGGCCTGGGCCTTCTCACCGGCGAACATCAGCGCGACGGCCGCGACGGCCGAGTCGTAGGTCCACGACAGGTTCGACATGCGCGCGGCGGCCGGATCGTCGGCGGGGACGTCGAAGGAGCGAACGAGCCGCAGCGAGCCCGGCTTGCCGGTGGGCAGGAAGTCGAGCAGCGGGCCGGCGGTGGAGGCGCTGGCCTTGAGGTGCTTCGTGCCGGGCTTGGGCCCGACCTGCCTGGCGAGGAAGCGCGAGAGCACCCGGTCTGGGCGGGCGGCACGAACGCCGCGGCGCTTGGCGGGCCACGCCTTGCGGATGTGACCACCCTTGCGCGGAGCGAGCCTGTGCTTCTTCTTGGCAGCGGCGGCGGAGGTGCCGGGCCGCTTGGCGGCGTGCGACGCGGCCGGGCCCACGAGCGCGCCGGTGAGGGTCACGAGAAGCAGGGCAAAGAGGATTCTTGAGCGAGGGAAGGTCATTGCAGCTCCATCGGCCCGCACCAGAAACCCCTTGACTTCCTGGACAGATGGCGGAATCAGGCGCCAAACTCGCGCAGCTGGCGCTCGACCTCGGCCTCGACGTCCAGCGCCGCCTCGGCGCGCGCCTCGCGGCGGCGGTTGCGCGCCACCACCAACTCGCGCACCTCCTCGCGCAGGCCGGGGTCGACGGCCGGCGCGGTCAGTCGCTGCAACTCGTCCTCGACGTCCAGCTCCGGCTCGCCGCGGGCGGCCGCGCGGGCGTTGCGCGCGCCGAGCATCTGGCGGATCTCGGCATCGCGCTCCGCGACGTCCACGGAGCCGCCGCTCGGCGCGGCGGGCTTGATCTCCCGGTCGTCGCCGATGCCGCCGCGCCCGATCTCGTCATAGATCCGCCCGCGGAAGAACAGCGAGACGACCGCGAGCACGATCGAGATCCCGACCACCGCGAAGATGACGATGCCGAAGGCGTCCTGCATCCCTCACCATGGTCCCATGTGGCGACGGCTCCGACGCCGGACCATGGCCCCCCGGCGGCCTCTGCTGTTCCCGGGCCAGTACGCGCTCGCGCTCGTCACGGCGATCGTCCTGATCGGCTCGATCGCGCTCGTGGCCTGGGTCGTCTTCGGCTGACCGACCCCGAACGGACGTTCTCTTGTTGCGCCGAGGGGGTATGCTTTGTGACGCTGTTGACTGACCAGTCAATCTGGACACTGGAGCGAACCCAAAGTGGTCGATTTCACGCTGACCGACGAGCAGAAGGCGTTGCGCGAGATGGCGCACGACTTCGCTATGAAGGAGATCCGCCCCGTCGCCTGGGAG
>JBDTMF010000205.1:0-7218 GCA_039934455.1 Solirubrobacteraceae bacterium | reverse complement strand
GCCTCCGCGTGCGGGACGAGCACGTGCAACTCGGCCCGGTCGCCCGCGCCGAGGCACGTGGCCGCGGCGATGCTGACGCCGGCGTCGCTGATCGCGGCCGCCACCTGCGCCAGCGCGCCGGGCGTGTTCTCGATGTCGATGACCAGATCGAAGGCCATGCGTCCGGCCGCAGCCTACTCGCGCGGGGTGTCGGCCGACACCCCGCGCGGCGCCGGCTACGCCGCGACGCGCGCCCGGCCGGGAGCGCCTGCACGGGCACCTGATGCTCGCGCTCTACCGCGGGCGGGCGGCAGGCCGAGCGCTCGAGGCCTACCAGCACGCCCGCGAGGCCCTCGTCGAGCAGCTGGGGATCGAGCCCGGGAGCCGAGTTGCACGAGCTGCATCAGTCGATCCTCGGCCACGAGCCCGGGCTCGCCGTGCCGGAGCCGGCGAGCACCCCGGCGCCGGCCGGCCACGGGCTTCCCGCGCCGGGGAATCGCACGGTCGGTCGCACGCGCGAGCTCGCCGCCGTCAGCGTTCGGCTGCGGGCCGGGTCGCCGCGGCTCCTGACGCTGACCGGGCCGGGCGGGGTCGGCAAGACGCGACTCGCGCTCGAAGTGGCCCGCGCCCTCGAGGCGGGCTTCGCCGACGGCGCGCGGTTCGTGTCGCTCGCCTCCGTGCGGCGCGCCGAGGACGTCCCCGCGGCGATCGTCGGCGCGCTCGGCATCAGCCTGCTGCCGGGCGAGTCCGCGCCGCGCGCGGTCGAGCGCTTCCTCGCCGCCAAGCACCTGCTCCTGGTCGCCGACAACTTCGAGCAGGTGCTCGGCGCGGCGCCGTTCATCGCGGAGCTGCTCGCCGGCTGCCCCGCGCTCACGGTGCTCGTCACGAGCCGCGAGCCGCTCGCGCTGCACGCCGGGGAGCGCCTTCCGGTCGCGCCGCTCCCACTGCCCGGCATCGGCATGAGCGACGAGCTCGAGGCCCTTGCCGGGGTCGGCGCGGTCACGCTGTTCTGCGATCGCGCGCGAGCCCACGACCCGGGGTTCGGGCTCGACGAGGGCAACGCCGCCGCGGTCGCCGAGATCTGCCGGCGCCACGACGGGCTGCCGCTCGCGATCGAGCTCGCCGCCGCGCGCTGCGGGCTGCTGTCGCCGCGCGAGATCGCCGCGCGCCTGGACGCCGCGCTCGGCGCGCTCGGCACGGGGCCGCGTGACGCGCCGGCACGCCAGCAGACCCTGCGCGCGACCGTCGACTGGAGCTACGAGCAGCTCACCGGCGACGAGCAGGCGAGCTTCGCTCGCTTCGCCGTGTTCGCGGGAGCGCCGACCGTCGAGGCGGCGGAGGCGATCACCGGCGCCGGCCTCGACACGCTCGACTCACTGGTCGCCAAGAGCCTCCTGGTGCGCCGCCGGACCCCGGACGGGCCGACGATCTCCACGAGGCGCTCGGCTGGGCGATCCGCGACGGTGGCGCCGAGGCGGCACTCGCGCTGTGCGCGGCACTCGCCTGGTATGGCTGATCCGAGACCGCCACGCGGACGCCGCGGAGTGGAGCCGGCAGGCGCTGAGCCTACCGGGCGCCGATGACCATCCACAGCTCTGCATCCCTGTGCTCGTGCTCGAGGCCTCGGGGCTGTGGGCCGTTGGATGCGGGCTCTCTTCGAGGCCGTCGCCGCCCGGCCCGACGCCGCCGATCGGCTCGCCGACGAGGCGTTGTCCTGGGCGAGGCGGGCGGGGGACGACTGGACGATCGCGATGGCCGCGCGTGCCGGCGCCATGGCCGCGCGGGGCAGCGAGCAGCTTCACGATCGCGTCGCCGGCGCGAGCACGCTCCTGGAGCGGGCCGGCAATCTGTTCCACCTCGCGGGCCTGCTCGCCTCGTCCGCGTACGCCGCGCTCGGCCTGGGTGACCTCGCGGACGCGAGCGAGTTCGTCGGCCGCGCGCTGCCGATCGCGCAACGCCTCGACAACCCCACCCGTGGATGCTCGTGCGCGGCAACCTCGCGCTGACCGCGCTGCTGGCCGGCGACGCCGACGCAGGATTGCAGGCGACCTGCAACCGGCCGGGTGGATCGTGGGCCCACACCGAGCAGCGACGACTAGGTGGCCCCCTGACGCGAGGCGGCCAACCCGTATCTAGCGTCAGCTTGACCGACCCATTCCACACAGGAGGAACCATGCCCCTCATCAACGTCAAGGTCATCGAGGGCGTCTTCACGCCCGACCAGAAGGTCCAGATCGCCGAGCGGCTCACCGACGCGATGGTCAGCGTCGAGGGCGAGAACATGCGCGGCGTCACCTGGTGCGTCATCGACGAGGTCAAGAGCGGCGACTGGGCGATCGGCGGGAACTCGCTGACGACCGAGGCCGTCCACGCGCTGGCCGCCGGCCAGCCCGCCTGACCCCGTCCCCACCCCAACCCGGGAGATCACGGTGCAGCGATTCAGGCTCTCGGCGAACAGCAACCAGACCGTGGTGCGCCCGCGGCTGGCCTCGAACAGCAACCTGACCGTCATCGACGGCGACTAGCGCGCCGCACTCGGCCCACGCCTCGCCCGGTGCGCTCGCTGCCGCGGGAGGCGTGGGTCGTCCTGGCGGGGGGCGCGCTCTCGTCGGCCGGGACCGGCCTGACGCTGCCCTGCCTCGTCGTCTACCGGGCGATCGTCCGCGACCGGCGCTTCGTGCGCGTCTGGCTGCTCACCGCGCTGCTGGTGACCGTGGGCTACGCGCAGGTCGACGCGGCGTTCCCCGCCTTCGCGACCTGCGCGGGCGGGATCGGGGCCGGCGTCCTCGCGATCGCGAACGCCGCCAACACGATCGCCATCGGCGCCGCCCAGCTGTTCGTGCTGCGGCTGACCGAGGGCCGCAGGCGCACACCCGCCGTCGTGGGCGTGTACGCGTTCTTCGCGGCGACGTGGGGCCTGACACTGGCCGCCGGCGGACTCTGGCGGCGATCGCGCTCCTCGGCGAGGGATCCGCGGCGGCGGGCGACCGCGTCACGCTGCTGCTCGAGCTCGCACGGCTGGAGGAGGCGCTCGGCGACGACGACGCCGCGCTGGCCGCCTGCCTCCGCGCCGGCGAGGCCGCGGAGATCGAGTCTGCGCTCGCGCGCTGAAGGCCGGGTGGGCTAGCGGCCCTGCTCGCGCAGCTGCTCGGTGATGCGGCGCATCTCGGCCTCGATCGGGTCCTCGGCGGGCGCGGCGGCGACCGTGCCGCCGGGGCCGCGCTTGACGGCCCGGTTGCGCTTCGCGCCCTTCAGCGTCGATCGCGCCCACAGCCCGGCGGCGACGAGCGCCATCACGACGCCGATCCAGAGCACGGCCATGACGGCGCCGGCCACGAGCCCGACGGCGATCCGGAGCGCGATCGCCGCGACGATCACGAGCACGAGCACGGCGAGCACACGTCGGAGCATCACTGAATTAGATCACTCGCGCACCTTCGGCTCGCGCGGCGGGCCGCCGGGACCACCACGCGCGGAAGGTTGGTGAACAGGCCGGAGACGCCGAGGGCGAGCAGGCGCTCGGCCTCGGCGGCGTCGTCGACGCTCCAGGGACGGACCGCGAGGCCACGGGCGCGGGCGCGGGCGACCAGGTCCGCGTCCACATGCGGGTGCCACGGCGCCATTGCCGTGGCGAACCGCGGGACGGCGTCGAGGTCGATCTCGACGGAGTCCGCGCGGCGGTAGACGGTCGAGTAGGCGAGCGTCGGAGCCGCCGCGTGCAGGCGGATGAGCGCGCCGGCGTCGAACGACTGGAGGGTGACGCGCTCGGCGGCGTCGTGGCGTTCGACCGCGTCGAGCACGCGGTGCTCCCACGCGGGCGCCGGATCCTTCAGGTCGATGAAGTAGCGCGTGGTCGCGCCGTCGCGCGCGAGCACGGCGTCGAGCGTCGTCGGGCCGGCGGGGTGGTCGAGGCGGCGGAGCTCCGCGGCGGTGAGCGCCTCGACCGCGCGCTCGTCGCCCGTGGTGCGGGCCAGGGTCGGGTCGTGTACGGTCACCAGGCTGCCGTCAGCGGCCGGGCGCACGTCCAGCTCGAGCGCGTCGGCGCCCTGTGCGAGCGCGAGGTCGAACGCCGCGAGCGTGTTCTCCGGCGCGTCGCCCGAGGCGCCGCGGTGGGCGATCACCTCAGCCAACGGGGGCACCGTGGAGCGCCAGCCGCTCGAGCACGCGCTGGGTCGCGCCGCCGTCCTCGAGGTGGCAGTAGCGCTCGCGGAAGCGCGCGTAGCGATCGGCGTACGCCGCCTCGGTCGCCTCGAGGTCGCGCAGGATCCCGATCAGCTTCGCGGTCGTCTCGACCAGCGGCCCCGGCGCCTCGTCCTCGAGGTTGAAGTAGAAGCCGCGCAGGCGGTGCTGGAAATCGGCGAGGTCGTAGGCGAGGAACGCCAGCGGCCGGCCGGTCACCGCGAAGTCGAACATCGTCGACGAGTAGTCGGTGACCAGCACGTCGGCGGCGAGGTAGAGCTCGCTCACGTCGGGGTGCAGGGACACGTCGCGCACGGCGGGGTGCCCCAGAGGCCGGAGCTGCTCCGTGATCATGTAATGCAGGCGCAGCAACAGGACGTGATCGGCGCCGAGTGCGGCGGTGAAGGCGCCGACGTCGAGAGCGAGCTCGAACGGCCGCTCGGCGAACACGGCGTCGTCGCGGAACGTCGGTGTGTAGAGGACGGCGGTCACCCCTTCCGGGACCCCGCACCGGGCCCGGACCTGCGCGCGGCGCTCGTCGCGGTCGGGCGCGTCGAGCACGTCGTTGCGCGGATAGCCCAGCTCGAGCACCTCGCCCTCGTAGCGGAACGCCTGGCGCAGCCGCGGCGTGCTGGCCCGGTTCGGGGAGAGCAGGACGTCCCAGCGGTCGACGTCGCGCTGCAGGCGGTCGAGCAGGCCGGGCGGGCTCCACAGGATGTCCTTGTGGACGCGCTTGAGCGGCGTGCCGTGCCAGGTCTGCAGGTAGAGGGTGTCCGGCCGCTTGCTCCACTCGAAGTCCGTGTGGGTGTTCGCGACGACGACGTCGGCGGCCTCGAGGGCCGCAACCGCCTCCGGGGAGCCGTAGGGCAGCGTCTCGACGCCGGGCGGGAACGCGGTGGCGTGACGGTCCGAGGCGAGCCACACGTGGCGGTGGCCCGGCTCGTCGCGCAGCCGCTCGAAGATCGCCCGGGGGTTATCCGAGTAGGCGCCCGCGAAGCTGTTGTAGACGAGGTCCATGCGTCCGGGGGACCGTACTCGGCGCGGCTGCAGACCCCGGGCGGGTCAGTCGAACGTGCACGTGCGCTGACATGGGCCCGTCTCCGCCTGGGACGGATGCCCCAGGCGAAGACGCTGCGGTCGTCGTCAGCCCCGCGGGCTCAGTGGCCGTGGCGGCTGACCGCCGCCAGGGCGTCGATGATCCCGTCGCCGTAGAACCCGTTGAACCGTGGCGTGCCCTCGCACGTCGCGCTGTAGTCCGTCGAGGGCGGCGTCGGCGCCCACGGGTAGGTGAACGGCTCCTGCGCCGGGCAGGCGGTGTCGGTGGCCGTGCGCTTCAGGATCCGCTCGACGCGGTCGGGCCGCATCGTCAGCCCGCCGTTGCGCCGATCGCGCTGGCCGTACTGCGCCACGATCAGCGCGGCGACGCCCACCGCGTGCGGTGAGGCCATCGACGTGCCCTGGATCCACTGGTAGTAGGCCCCGCCCTGCTTGACGACCGCCGGGCTGGTCGGCTCGCCGGTCACCGGGTCGATGTCGGGCTTGCCGTCGCCCTCGCGGTCCTCGCGGATGCCGACCTCGTACGGGTAGGCGGCGAGGATCGTGTTCTGGATGTTGCGGGTGCCATCCGGCGTGTCGCGCGAATCGCCGCCGGGGGCGGCGACGTCGGCCTGCTCGAGGCCGTAGTCGGAGTAGTAGGCCTTGCGCGTCGACGGACCGACCGAGGTGACGCCGATGACGCCGTCGGCCTCGGTGGGCATCGACTTGCACGAGTTGTCGATCGTGCGCGGCCGCGCCCCGGACGGGTTGCCGTCCGCATCGACCGGATAGTCCGGCGAGCTGTCGTCGGACACCGGCTTGCCGAGGTCAGTGTGGCCGTTGCCCTCCGCCGCGATGGTGGTCACGCCGTGGTCGCGCGCATAGTCGATCGCGCGCTGCGTGGCCTCGATCACCAGCCGCTGCTCACGCTGCTCGGCGGGCGAGTCGGCGGGGTTGGCGGCGCAGTTGTAGAGCCACGGATCGATGTAGTAGGACATGTTGACCACGTCGATGCCGTGGTCGCCCGCGTAGGTGAGCGCGTCGAGGCTCGGGCCGAGGAAGAAGTAGCCCGAGTCCTGGCCGGCGCGCAGGTTGACCAGCTCGACCTTCGGCGCGACGCCGGCGATGCCGATGCCGTTCAGCGGCGAGCCGATCGTCGACGCCACGTGCGTGCCGTGGCCGTCCTCGTCGACGTTCGCCGGGTCCTGGCAGGACTGATCCGGATCCGTGTCGCACGCGCCGTCGATCGACGGGTCGTCGACCGTGAAGTTGCGGCTCAGGCGCGCGTTGAAGTTCGGCGCGATGTCGGGATGGCTCCCGTCGATCCCGGTGTCGATGATGCCGACGCGGACGGCCTTGGAGCCCTGCTGGCGGGCGTAGGAGCCGCTCGAGGTGGCGTGGATCATCCGCATGTCCCACTGCAGCGACGCGAGCGGATCGTCACCGGGGTGGGGCTGGTGGCCCTTGGAGCCCGAGCCGCGCTGCGAGCCGACGTCCTTCTCGATCCGGTCGCGCTTGACGGCGTCGCGCGGCGCCCTGCCGATGACGCGGTTGGTGGTTGCACCGACGATCGCGGAGCTACGGGCGACGTCGCCGGCGAACGATCCGTCGGCGGACCGGACGGTGGCGACGCCGATGTCGGCGTTCTCGCTCACGAGCCGGCCGCCGGCGTCGGCGATGGCCGCGCGGGCGGCCTTGCCGCTGGCGCCGTGCTCGTAGACCACGACGTACTCCCTGGGCGCCGTCGGCGCCCCGTCCGCACTCGCGGCCACGCCCACCAGGGCGCACGCGAGCAGCGCTGCAGGCAGCACTTTACGCATTCGAATCCCTCCCGAGGATTGAGCGGACAGACTCCCTGCCTGCCCGGCCGCGGCAGGATACAGGCGCACCGCGGTGCGTGCCGGGAGCCCCGTTTCAGGACTGGGGCTTTGCGCGGTCGGGCCGGATGGACCGGTCGAACGCGTCGTACGCGCTCGCGCGCGCCTCGATCTGCTCCCGGACCCCGGCGTGCCGCGCGGCTGTCTC
>JBDTMF010000204.1:0-7328 GCA_039934455.1 Solirubrobacteraceae bacterium | reverse complement strand
ACCCGCCACCGCCACCGCCACCGCCACCGCCGCCGTAGCCGCCGCGCCCGCCGGCAGGCCCGGAGGCCACCACCGATCCCGCGGCCAGGATGACCGCGAGGCCGATCCCGAATGTCCTGACTCCTCTAGGCGATCGCCGGCGCCTCGGGCAGGCTCGCCAGGGCCGCCTCGAGCTCGGCCTCGGAGAACTCGGGATCCTCGAGCTCGCCCGCCAGGTAGGCGTCGTAGGCGGCGAGGTCGAAGTTGCCGTGGCCGCAGAGCCCGAACAGGATCGTGCGCTCATCCCCCGCCTCGCGCGCGGCGTCGGCCTCCTCGATCACCGCGCGGATCGCGTGCGCCGGCTCGGGCGCCGGGATGATGCCCTCGGAGCGCGCGAAGCGGACAGCCGCCTCGAACGTCTCGTTCTGCTTGTAGGCGCGGGCCTCGATCCGCCCGGAGCGCACGAGCGCGCAGACCATCGGCGCGTCGCCGTGGTAGCGCAGGCCGCCGGCGTGGACCGGCGCGGGCACGAAGTCGTGTCCGAGCGTGTACATCGGCATCAGCGGCGTCATCCCGACGGTGTCGCCATAGTCGTAGCCGTAGACGCCGCGGGTCAGGGTCGGGCAGGCCGCCGGCTCGGCGGCCACGATCCGCACGTCGCTCCCCGCGCGCAGGAACGGGAACACGAGCCCGCCGAAGTTCGAGCCGCCGCCGACGCAGCCGATGATCACGTCGGGCACGGCCTCGGCGATCTCGAGCTGCGCGATCGCCTCCTGGCCGATCACCGTCTGGTGCAGCAGCACGTGGTTGAGGACCGAGCCGAGCGCGTAGTTGCACGCCGGGTCCTGCGCGGCGACCTCGACCGCCTCGGAGATCGCGATCCCGAGCGAGCCGGTCGGGTGCGACGCCTGCGAGCGCCCGGCCTCGGTACGGTCCGAGGGCGAGCGGTGCACCGTCGCGCCCCACGTCTGCATCATCGAGCGCCGGTAGGGCTTCTGGTCATAGCTCGCGCCGACCATGAAGACCTCGCACTCGAGCCCGAACAGCGTGCAGGCGAAGGCGAGCGCCGAGCCCCACTGGCCCGCCCCGGTCTCGGTCGAGAGCTTCTTGATGCCGGCCTGCGCGTTCTCGTAGGCCTGCGGGACCGCCGTGTTGGGCTTGTGCGAGCCCGCCGGGGACACGCCCTCGTACTTGTAGAAGATGCGCGCAGGGGTATCGAGCGCCTGCTCGAGTCGGCGCGCGCGATACAGCGGGGTCGGCCGCCACAGCCGGTAGGCGTCGCGGACGGCGTCGGGAATCGCGATCTCTGGCTCGGTCGAGACCTCTTGGGCGATCAGGCCCATCGGGAAGATCGGCGTCAGGTCGTCGGGCCCGGCGGGCTCGCCCGTGCGTGGGCTCAGCGGCGGCAGCGGCTCGCCTGGGAGGTCCGGCGCCAGGTTGATCCAATGGGTCGGGATCGCTTCCTCGGGGAGCAGGTACTTCGTCGTCGGCGGCGTCATGGCCGCGACTCTAATCAGGCTGGCGTCAGCGCGCGCGCGACGGGCTGCGGCGCGGGCAGCAGCCGGTCGAGCTCGGCCTTCAGCGACGCGTTGCGCGCCGCCACGCGATAGCCGTCGCCGAACTTCAGCAGCCGCGACCCGGTGCTCGTATGCACCTCGAGCTCGACCTGGTGCTCACCGGGGAATTCCTCGAAGATCTGCTTGAGGTCGTCGATCACCGTCGCCGGCAGGCGCACGGCGTCGACCACGAGCCGCAGCGGCTTGGGCGGCTCGGCGTCCTTGACGGCCTGCTCGCGGGCCTTCTCGATCTCGGCGTCGGACGGGTCGTAGCGCTGCACGTCCCGAACGATCACGCAGGTCTTGCCGCCCTCCTTGTGGTCGACGACGCCCTTCACGAGCACGATCTCGTCGAGCTCGAGCGCCGCCTCGGCGGCCACCAGCGTCTTCTCGAACACCATCAGCTCGACCGAGCCCTCGAGGTCGTCGACGGTGGCGAACATGAGCTGCGCACCCGCGCGTGAGCGGATCTTCTTCGCCGCCGTGATCATGCCCCCGACCGTGATCCACTCGCCGTCCTTGCGGTCCATCACGTCGGCGCACGAGCAGTCGGCCTTGGCGTGCAGCGCTTCGCGCACGCGCTTGAACGGGTGGTCGGAGATGAAGAGGCCGATCGACTCCTTCTCGATCGCCAGCATCTCCGGGCGCTCGAACTCGTGCGTGGGGATCGGCGGGTGCGAGGGCGCGGCGAACGGCGAGGAGCCACCGTCGGCGGGGCCGAGGTCGAAGATCGAGCCCTGGCCGATCTGCGCGTCCAGCTGAGCCTTCGAGCCAGCGCCCTGGGCGGCCTCCAGCACGTCGAGCATGCCGCGGCGCGTGGCGCCGGTGGAGCCGAACGCGCCGCACTTGATCAGCGCCTCGATCGACTTCTTGTTCACCGTGCGGCAGTCCACGCGCTCGCAGAAGTCCCACAGGCTGGTGAACGGGCCACCACTGCCTCGGGCGGAGCCCTCGTCACCGCTTCGCTCGTCGCGGGCGCGCTTGATCGCCTCGACGGCGGCGTAGCCGACGCCCTTCACGGCGTCGAGCCCGAAGCGGATGTTGCCCTCGACGACCATGAACTCGTGGTCGGAGAGGTTCACGTCGGGCGGCAGGATCTCGATCCCCATGTCCTCACAGCGCGCGACGAAGAACGGGACCTTGTCCTTGGTCGACATCACCGAGGAGATCAGCGCCGCCATGTACTCGGCCGGGTGGTTGGCCTTGAGCCACGCCGTGCGGTACGCGATCAGCGCGTAGCAGGCGGCGTGGGAGCGGTTGAAGGAGTAGTCGGCGGACTTCTCGTTGGTCAGCCACAGCGCCTCGATGACCTGCTCGCTCGTGCCCGACACGCGGCAGCCCTCGTAGAACTCCGGCTTGAGCTCGGCCATCGCCTTGCGGTTCTTCTTGCCGATCGCCTTGCGCAGGTCGTCCGCGCGCGGGCCGGAGAAGCCGGCCAGCGCCTTGGAGATCTGCATCGACTGCTCCTGGTACAGGATCACGCCCTTGCTCGCCTCGGTGATCGGGCGCAGGCGGTCGTCGATGTAGGTGATCGACTCGGGGTTGCGCTTGCCGCGCGCGTAGGTCGGGATCTGGTCCATGGCGCCCGGGCGGTAGAGGGCCACGAGCGCGACGAGGTCCTCGAACTCGGTCGGCTGGACCTTCTTCAGCGCCTCGCGCATGCCCTCGGACTCGAACTGGAACACGCCCACCGCGTCGCCGCGGGCCATCATCTCGTAGGTCCTCGCATCGTCGAGCGGCAGCGCCGCCATGTCGATGCGGCTGTCGCTCGAGCGCTCGATGATGGTCAGCGCGTCCTCGATCACGTCAAGGTTGCGCAGGCCCAGGAAGTCCATCTTGAGCAGCCCGATCTCCTCGATCGGCTTCATCGAGTACTGGGTGACCGTGCGGTAGATCTTCGCGCCGTCCTCCCCCACGCCGGCGTCGGCCAGCTGGAGCGGGACGATGTCGGTCAGCGGGCGGTCGGAGATCACGACGGCGGCCGCGTGGATCGAGGCGTTGCGCACGATCCCCTCGAGGCCCTGGGCGACATCGACGATCTGCTTGGCGACCGGGTCCCGGGCGACCTCGGCAGCGAGCTCGGCGCCCGGCTGCATGCAGTCCTCGAACGACGGCGGGCGGCCCTGCTGCGGATCGGGGATCAGCTTGGCCAGCCGGTCGCCGACCCCGTAGTCGTGGCCGAGCACGCGGGCGGCGTCGCGCGTCGCGGCGCGCGGGAACATGCGGCCGAAGGTGATGATCTGGGCCACGCGGTCGGCGCCGTACTTGTCGGTCACGTAGCGGATCACGCGGTCGCGGCCGCGGACGGAGAAGTCGATGTCGATGTCCGGCATCGACACGCGCTCGGCGTTGAGGAAGCGCTCGAACAGCAGGTCGTAGCGGAGCGGATCGACGTCCGTGATCCCCAGCGTGTAGGAGACGATCGACCCGGCCGCCGAGCCGCGGCCCGGGCCGACGGCGATCCCGTTGGCCTTCGCGTAGGCGACGAAGTCCCACACGATCAGGAAGTAGGCGTTGAAGCCCATGTTGCCGATGACGCCGAGCTCCATGTCCGCGCGCTCGCGGGCGGCGGCGGGGATCGGGTCGCCGTAGCGCTTGCGCAGGCCCTCGTCGACGAGCGCGCGGAGGTAGGCCTCCTCGGACTCGCCGTTCGGGGTGTCGAAGCGCGGGATCAGCTGCTGCTTGAGCGCGATCGTGGTGTCGCAGCGCTCGGCGATCTCGAGCGTCGAGGCGAGCGCCCCGGGCATATCCGCGAACGACTCCGCCATCTCCTCCGAGCTCTTCAGATAGAACTCGTTGGTGTCGAAGGACATCTTCGGCTGCGCCAGCGTCGACTTGGTCTGCACGCACAGCAGCGCGGCGTGGTGGTGGTAATCCTCCTTGCGCAGGTAGTGCACGTCGGCGGTGGCGACGAGCGGGCGGCCCATCTCCTGCGCGAACTTCGCGATGGCCTCGTTGACCTGCTCCTGCTCGGCGATGCCGTTGCGCTGGACCTCGAAGTAGACGTCCTCGGGGCCGAACACCTGCACGAGCTCGTCGAGGTGGGCGCGCGCCTGCGGCAGCCGGCCCTCGACGATGCGGCGGCTGGAGCGGGAGGCGAGGCAGCCGGTGAGCGCGATGACGCCCTCGGCGTGGCGGGCGAGGCAGTCGAGGTCGACGCCCGGCTTGCCGCGGTAGAGGCCCTCGAGGAAGCCGGCGCTCGAGAGCTTGACGAGGTTGCCGAAGCCCTCGTCGCTGGCGGCGAGAAGCGTGAGGTGGTTGCGCTCGATCTTGCCCTCGCGCACCGTGCGGTCGTCGACGAAGTACGCCTCGAGACCGAGGATCGGCTTGATGTCGTGGTCCTTGCAGGCCTTGTACAGCTCGACCGAGCCGTTCATGACCCCGTGGTCGGTCAGCGCGATCGCGGGCTGGTCGAAGGCGGCCGCGCGGGCGGCCAGGCCCTCGATGTTCGCGGCGCCGTCGAGCAGCGAGTACTCGGAGTGGACGTGCAGATGCGCGCAGGCTGGTGTGCTCACAGGGCGTCCAAACATAGGGGCCCGGCCGGACGGCGCTGCGCCCTTGCCCGCACCCTGGGCGAAATGGCGCTCACAGTCCCTGGGCGCGGTCCAGCCAGCGCTTCAGCAGCGCGACCGCGGCGCGGTCCCCGCGGATCGACGGGCGGTGCCCCGCCGGGACGGGCTCGCCGCGCAGGAGATGCCCGAACGCCTCGGGCGTCATCGTCACCGTCGCGTCCGCGCCCTCCTCGGGCGGGCTGCTGAGCACCCGCATCCCGCGGCCGTTGCCGACCACGAGGTACCAGGTCTCCGGCGGGTCGCCGAGGATCTGCTGGGCGACCGTGAAGGACTGGTGCCGCGACCAGGCGGGGTGGACGACGTAGGGGAAGGTGCGGAAGACGAGGCCGGGGTCGAGCCGCGCGCCGGCGCGAGCGGCCTCGGCGAGCGAGAGTCCGGCGGTCCGGATCGACTGCAGCGGCTTCGTGCGCCGCTTGCGGCCGGACACGCGGGCCGGGCCGCGGAAGCGCCCGATCCGGTGCGGGACGCCCGCGATCAGCTCGGCGAGCGTGAGCGCGTCGGCGGAGAGGTGGAACTCGGCCTCGCGCCGCCCGCGGGGCGCCGCGATGGCCTGCACGTAGGCGCGGCCGCTGTTGAGCGAGATGGAGAAGGTCCCGATCTCGGTGATCGTGAGGTCGTAGTCGACCGGCCCCTGCACGATCACGGCCTGGACCGGCAGCAGCCCGGCGATGATCCGCCCGGCCGTCTCGGGATCGTCGTGCGCGAGCTTGACCAGCGCGCCGCGGAGCCACGGGTACTGCCGCGCCGAGCGGCCGGTCGCGTGCTCGCGCTTGGGCGGGCGGGGAGCGGACACGATGTCGCGCCGAGCCCGCTCGGGGGGCGCGGCGGCGGGGACGGCGTCCTCGGCCGGGGTCGCGGCCGAGCCGACGGCCATCCCGTTGCCGGCTCGCTCGCGCAGCGCGGACGCGGCGGCGTCGAGATCGGCGACGACGCGGCGGGACCCGGCGTCGGGAACGTGGGCGGCGGCGGCCTCGGCCTGCTCGCGGGCGCGGCGCTGGAACTCGATCTCGTCGGCCAGGCCGGCCACGCGGTCGAGCAGCCCGCCCTCGTCGGCGGCTCCGGCCTCGGTCAGCCGGGACTGCGCAGCCTCGAGCTCCGCGCGCAGGCTCGCGAGCTCGGCCCGGTCGCGCTCGCGGGCGGCGCGCTCGGTGTTGAGATCGGCGCGGAGGCTCGCGACCACCGCGCGGTCGGCCTCGCGCCCCGACTCCATCTCGGCGCGCAGCTCGGCCGTCGTGTCGCGGGCGACCTCCTCGCGCAGCGCCGTCGCCGCAGCCCGCTCCGCGGCCAGGTCATCGCGCAGCGCGGCGAGGGCGGACTGGTCGGCGTGGCGGGCCCCCCGCTCGCGGTCGAGCTCTTCCTGGAGCCCCGGGTCGGGACCGGCGTCGCGCAGGGCCTCGAGCTCGCCCTGCTCCGCCGCCCTTGCCGCGCGCTCGTCGTCGAGCTCGCCCCGATCGGCCGCCCTCGCCGCGCGCTCGGCGTTGAGCTCGACGTGCAGCGAGGCCAGCGCGTCGGTCTCCGCGTCGAGCGCATCGCTGAGGACGCTGCGGGCCGCGCGCTCGGCTTCCAGGTCGGCCGACAGCTCGGCGACCGCCGCAGCGCGCGACACGCGCTCGGCTTCCAGGTCGGCCGACAGCTCCGTGACCGCCGTGCGCACCCGCTCGAGCTCGGTCCGCGCGTCCGCCAGCTCGGCCTCGCGCGCCGAGAGCTCGCCGCGTGCCTGCCCGAGCGCGGACTCGGCCTCGGTCGCCCGGCCCTCCCACTCGGCCGCGGAACGCGCGCCCGCGTCGAGCCGGCGGCCCATGTCGCGGCGGACCTCGTCGAGGTCGGCGGCCGCCGCCATCGCCTGGCGACGGGCGCGCAGCGCCGCCGCGGTCAGCTCCTGGGCCCGCCCGCGCTCGACCTCGAGCGCCGCGGCCTGCTCCGCTCGCTCCGTCCGCAGCGGGGCGGTCGAGACCTCGCGGCCCTCGAGCACGCGCAGCCGCACGGAGTCGCTCGTTCGCGCCACCTCGGCCGTGCGCATCCGCAGCCGCCACTCGCGCGCCTCGCGCCGCGCGGCCGCGGCCGCGGCCAGCGCGTCCGCCAGTGCGCGCCGCTGGCGCTCGTCGCGCGGGACCTGCTGCTCGAGGGCGCGCGCCTGCTCGGCCAGCGCGTCGCGCTCGGCGGCCAGCGCCGCGACCCGCTCCTCCAGCTCGGTGCCCCGCAGCTCCAGTGCGTCCAGGGC
>JBDTMF010000203.1:0-7394 GCA_039934455.1 Solirubrobacteraceae bacterium | reverse complement strand
CGGGCGTCCCCATGCTCCTCAAGGATCACCTGGCCACGTGCGCCGGCGTCCGCCACACGTCGGGCTCGCGCTACCTGCGCGACTTCACGCCCGCGACCGACAGCGAGCTGGTCGCGCGCTACAAGCGCGGCGGGCTCGTGCCGCTCGGGACGGCCGCCACGTGCGAGTTCGCGCTGCTCTCCACCGCCGAGTCGGAGCGCTACGGCCCGTGCCGGAACCCATGGGACACCAGCCGGACGACCGGCGGTTCGAGCGGCGGCTCGGCCGCCGCGGTCGCCGCGGGCGCGGTGCCGGTGGCCCACGCCAACGACTCGGGCGGCTCGATCCGGATCCCCGCGTCGTGCTGCGGCCTCTTCGGGCTCAAGCCGACGCGCGCCCGCAATCCCCTCGGGCCTGCGTACGGGGACATGGGCGGCGGCCTGTGGGTGGAGCACGTCGTCACGCGCTCGGTCCGCGACAGCGCGGCGGCGCTGGACATCACCGCCGGGGCGATGCCCGGCGATCCGTATCACGCCCCGCCTGCGGGCCGGCCGTTCCTCGACGAGGTGGGAGCGGACCCCGGGCGGCTGCGCATCGCAGTGCCGGTGGACGCTCCGACCGGCGTGCCCGTGCACGCGGACTGCCGTGCCGCGGTGGAACGCGCCGCGGAGCTCTGCGAGGAGCTCGGCCACACGGTGGAGGCGGCGTCGCCGGCCGTCGACGGCGCTCGGCTGGAGCAGGCGTTCTTCGTGATCTACGCGGCGGGAACCGCGTGGCGGCTCGACGCCTGGCGGCGGGAGCTCGGCCGCGACCCCGAGGCGGGAGAGCTCGAGCCGTTCACCGTCGCCCTGGCCGAGCTGGGCGGCTCCCACAGCGCGTCGGCGCTGCTGCTCGCCCAGGAGGCCGTCCAGGCCGACGCGCGCTGCATCGCGGCGTTCCACCAGTCCTACGATGCGGTCCTCATGCCGACCCTGGCCGCGCCGCCGGTGCCGCTCGGCCACTTCGCCACCGCACCCGGTGACGCGTCGCGGACGCTGGAGATCGACGCCGCCTTCGCCGCCTTCACGTGGATCGCCAACGCGACCGGCCAGCCGGCGATGTCGGTCCCGCTGCACTGGAATGACGCGGGGCTGCCGATCGGGGTGCACTTCAGCGCCGCGTTCGGCGACGAGGCGCTCCTGATCAGGCTCGCCGCGCAACTCGAGGCGGCGCGGCCGTGGGCGCAGCGGCGACCCCCGGTCACGGGATGAGCGCGCGGCGGACCACGCCACCGGCCGCGGGGGCGCTCACCTCCGCGGCGGTGCGGGTGCCGGAGGACGACGCCGAGCGGATCGCCGCCGAGCACTACGGGATCGCCGCGAGCGCGCGCCGGCTCGCCGGCGAGAAGGACGACAACTTCGCGCTGACCGCCGGCGCCGGTACCTGGCTGTTCAAGATCGCCCATCCCGAGGAGCCTGCCGACGTCACGAACCTCGCAACCTCGGCGCTCCTGGCGCTCGAGGGCATCGCCGACGTGCCCGTGCAGCGCGTGATCCGGACGACCGCGGGCGACGCCGAGCTGGTCGTCCGCACGGCCGACGGGTCCACGCGGCGCGCGCGGATGACGTCTTTCCTCGAGGGACGCATGCTCCGTGCGGTGCCGTCGAGCGCGCCGTTGCGCGAGAACCTCGGCCGCGTGTTGGCGCGCCTGGGGCAGGAGCTGAGCGGCTTCAGCCACGCGGCGGGCAGCCGGCCGCTGTTCTGGGATCTCTGGCAGGCCGATCAGGTCCGGCTGCTCCTCGACGAGCTCGACCCGCTCGACGGCCGTGAGCTCCTCGTCGACAGCCTCGACCACTTCGAGGCGGACATCCGCCCACGGATGGCGCCGCTGCGCCGGCAGATGATCCACAACGACATGAGCGCCGACAACGTGCTCGTGGCCGAGGACGGCGTCGCCGTCGCCGGCATCCTCGACTTCGGCGACGCCGTGGTCACGCAGCTGATCAACGACGTCGCGGTCGCCGTCACCAACCAGCTCGCGCCGGACGGCGATCCGCTCGCTCCGGCGCTCGACCTCGTGAGGGGCTACCACCGCGTGGTCGCGCTCACCGAACCCGAGCTCGCGCTTCTCTACAACCTCGTGCGGCTCCGGATCACGATCCGGATCGTCGTCACCGAGTGGCGCTCGCTGCGCTTCCCGGACAACTACGAGTACATCATGCGCAACACGCCCGGAGCCTGGGCCCTTCTGAGGGCCATGCCCGCGTCCGGGGCGCACGACGCCGCTCGCAGGCTGAAGGACGCCTGCGGGCTCCGATAGGAGGATCACCATGCCGACGCACGGCGCGATGCCGAACAGCTTCGACCCGACCCGGGCCGACGCCCTCGAACCGAGGGCCCGGGCGCTGGTCGCACGGCGCCGGCGGCTGCTGGGCCCGGGGTACAAGCTGTTCTACGAGCAGCCGATCGAGGTCGTGCGGGGCGAGGGGGTGCACCTCTTCGACGCCGACGGCAACGCCTACCTGGACGCCTACAACAACGTGCCCTGCGTCGGCCACTGCCACCCGCACGTCGTGGAGGCGATCGCCCGCCAGGCGGGGACGCTGAACTCGAACACGCGCTACCTCGCCGAGCCGCTCCTCGACTACGCCGAGCGCCTCCTCGCCACCCACCACGAAGGGCTTGGCAGCGTCATGCTGGCCTGCAGCGGCAGCGAGGCGACCGACCTCGCCCTGCGCATCGCCCGCCACGCGACCGGCGCGAAGGGCGTCGTCGTGACCGCGAACGCCTACCACGGCGTCACCGCCGCGGCGGCGGAGGTGTCGCCGAGCCTCGGCGCGAACGAGCCGCTGGGCGTGCACGTCCGCACCGTGGCGCCTCCCGGCCCCGGGGACACCGACGCGGGCGCGGCCTTCGCCCTGCGGGTGGAGGAGGCGATCGTGGATCTGCGCCGGCACGGGACGGCGACGGCGGCGGTCCTGATGGACACGTTGCTCTCGAGCGACGGCCTCGTGCCGGATCCGCCCGGGTTCCTGCGGCCCGTCGCCGACGTCGCCCACGCGGCCGGGGCGCTGTTCATCGCCGACGAGGTCCAGGCCGGCTTCGGGCGCACCGGGGCGGCGATGTGGGGCTACCAGCGCCACGGCATCGAGCCGGATCTCGTCACCATGGGCAAGCCGATGGGCAACGGCGTGCCGATCTCCGGCGTGGCGGCGCGGCCCGAGCTGCTCGAGCGCTTCGGCAACGAGGTCCGCTACTTCAACACCTTCGGCGCCAACTCGATCGCGATCGCGGCCGCGGCTGCGGTGCTGGACGTCATCGAGGGGGACGACCTCGTCGCCCGCGTCGGCGAGGCCGGCGCGCACCTGCGCACAGGACTGGCCGGCCTCGCCCGCGAGCACACCGTTCTGCGCAACGTCCGCGGCGCAGGGCTCTATGTCGCGGCCGACCTCGTCGACCCCGCGACGGGCGCGCCGGACGCCCGGGCGACGAGCCGCGTCGTGAACGGGCTGCGCGAGCGGCGGGTGCTGATCAGCGCCGCCGGGGCGACGGCGAGCGCGCTCAAGGTGCGGCCGCCGCTGCCGTTCGGCCGCGATCACGCGGATCAGCTGCTCGCGGCGCTCGCCGACGTGCTCGCCGCCGCGTGCTGAGCCTCGATGGGAAGCTGGCCGTGGTTACCGGCTGCGGCACGCGGCCGCCGGGGTGGGGAAACGGCAAGGCCATCGCGGTACTGCTCGCACATCAGGGCGCCGGCGTCGCCGGCATCGACCGCGATCACGAGGCGCTGGGGGAGACCCGGCGGGCGGTCGAGAGCGAGGGCGGCAGCTTCCACGCGACCGTCGGCGACGTCACCGACGCGGACACGATCGGCGCGTTCGTCGAGGAGTGCCACGCGCTGTCGGGCCGCATCGATGTGCTCGTGAACAACGTCGGCCGTTCCGCTCCCGGCGGCCCGGTCGAGCTCGCGCCCGACGCCTGGCAGGACCAGCTCGACGTCAACCTGACCAGCGCCTACCTCATGTGCCGCGAGGTGCTGCCGCTGATGGAGCGGCAGGCCGGCGGCTCGATCGTCAATATCGCGTCGGTGGCCGGACTCCGCTACATCGGCAAGCCGCAGGTCGCGTACGCCGCCGCGAAGGCCGCGCTGATGCAGTTCACGCGGACGACGGCGGTCATTTACGCGAGCCGGGGCGTGCGCCTCAACTGCGTGGTTCCCGGACTGATCGATACGCCGCTGGTGCAGCGCCTCGCCGACCTCTACGCCGGCGGGGATCTGGAGGGATTCAGACGACGCCGCGAGGCGCAGGTGCCCATGGGCCACATGGGAAACGCCTGGGACGTCGCGCACGCGGCGCTGTTCTTGGCCTCTGACGAGGCGCGATACATCACCGGAACCGAGATCCGCGTCGACGGCGGACTCACAGCCGCCACGGCCTGAGCATGGCGCGCGTTCCATCTCCCGACCCGACTGCAGCCGACGTCGAGCCGCTCGTCGAGCGGATCGTGTCCGAGCGCGGGAGCCTGCTGGAGCTCTACCACGTACTTCTGCACGCGCCTCCGGTTGCAGCCGGGTGGCTCGAGTACCTCACGAGCATCCGGGGCGCCAGCAGCCTCCCGGGGCGGATCCGCGAGCTCGTGATCATGCGCATCGCTCACGTGAACCGGGCGCCGTACGAGGCCCGCGAGCACGCACCGATCGCGCGGCGGGAAGGCCTCTCCGCGGAGCAGATCGAGGCCATCACAGACTGGCACGATTCACCGCTGTTCGACTCCCGTGCACGAGCTGCGCTCGCCTACGCCGATGCCATGACCTCGGCGATCCAGGTGCCCGAGGACATCTTCAACTCCATGCGGGCCGAGTTCGACACTCGTCAGGTGGTCGAGCTCACGGCGACGATCGCGGCGTACAACATGGTGTCGCGGTTTCTCGAGGCGCTCGAGATCCGTCCACACGATGCCGAACGCTGACCGCGAGCTGCGGCCTGGAATGACATTCCATTTGCCGATGATCCGCCGCTACCCCGGAGACTTCCGGCGTCGGGTTCACCGTGGGCATCCTGATTGGGTGAGGGGGTCTTCCCTCCTTGATACCCACCTGGCGCTTAATGCTCCTAGGTCGCGCTGTCGGCTGATGCGGCGGGTGCGCGAATGCGCTGGCTGTCCGCTTCGGGAGCGCCGGGTCTCGAGGTTGACGCCGTGTCCTGAGGGCGTGGTGTCGGACGATGGTTGCGGTGAGGGTCGACCGTCGCGGCTGCGATCTCGGCTCCGGCGCTGATTGCGAACGACAGTTGCATCATCCACGTCGACGAAGTCGAGGTCCTGCGGCAGTGTCTGCAGGCCGCGGTCGTTGGCTGCGATCAGGTCCAGTCACCGCGCTGAGCCGGCGACGCCCACCCCTACTACTACGCGCACGAGGAGCTTGGGCAGGTGCTGTGCCACAACGTGCGCCTCACACCGGGGTGCAGATCGCCGTCGACGAGGTCGGGGTAGATCACTCCGCGTCATCGCTCCAAGTCCCCTGCTCATGGCGTTGGCCCAGCGGCTGCCAGTCGGCCGAGAAGTCGAAAGCCGGGCTCCCGGTGAGGTTGACGCTCCTGCTCCCGTCCGCCCGCATCCGGAAGATCTCGAACTCCCCGCCCGCCCGATCGCTGCTGAACGCGATCCTCTCGCTGCTTGGGGACCAGGCAGGGCGAATGTCGACGCCGGCGTGGTGGGTAAGCCGCGTCGCGCCCCTGCCGTCGGCTCGAATACGGTAGATCTCCGCGTTGCCGGAGCGCTCGCTGTCGAAGGCGATCAGCGCACCGCTCGGCGACCAACTCGGCTCACCGTCGAACCCCTGCGCAGCCGTAAGTCGCACGGCGTCCGAGCCGTCTGGGGCCATGCCGTAGAGCTCGACGTCGCCCGCGTGCGGCATCCGGTCGCTCTGGAAGGCGATGCGCGACCCACGCGGAGACCAGGCGGGCTCGAGGTCGTCGGCGGCGTTGCGCGTCCGGTTGCGCTGCATCGAGCCATCCTCGCGCATGGTGTAGACCTCGGCATTGCCGTCGCGTACGGCCACGAACGCCAGGTGGCGGCCGTCCGGGCACCAGCTCGGATCGAAGTCGCCCGTCCCGTTGAACGTCACTTGCCGCGGGTCTGAACCGTCGGTGTTCATCACGAAGATCTCGAAGTCGCCGTCGCGATCGCCGGCGAACGCGATCCGGCGTCCGTCGGGCGACCAGTTCGGCTGCTGGTCCTGGGCCGGGCTCGCAGTGAGGTTCACCGCGTCGCCTCCGTTGGGCCGCATCTTGAAGATGTCGAGTTGCACGCCGGGCGCCGCCCGGTCGCTGTCGAAGGCAATTGCGCCGTCAGCGCCCGGGAACGCCGCGCGGGCCGGGGCGGCCACGAGCACGGCGACGGCGAGGCCGAGCACCGGGGCGAGCATGCACCGTGCCCCTCCAACGATGATCTTCATGCGCGTTCTCATCCTGTCCTCCTTGCCATCGTCACCGTTACGGGGAGCTCGCCGGCGTTGTTCCCGTACCACCCGGGGTGGCCGACGTAGAGATCGCCCTGCGGCGAAGCCGAGGTAGAGTCGGGTCGCATCGGACGGGTCGTTTGTAGAAGCGGTCTTTGCCGTTGCCGACGAGGAACGTCTGGCCGATGCGCCAGGACTTGACGTCGGTCGGGCCTTCGCGGTCTCCCGCGGCGTCGTTGTCGTCGGCCATTCCGACGATCGGGTTCATGTGGCCCATCGTCCTGCGCTCCGCCAAGCGCAAGCGCGTACCCCTTGCGGCCGGTACGCCAGTCAACCGGCCGAGCGCCGGCGTAGGCATCGGTGCCTCGGGTGATCGCGTACCTGTCGCCGTCGCTCGCGGTCGCTCGGCATTGCGCTCGCGCGTGTCGAGTGACCTGGCCGTCGTGCATGTCGAGGAGCAGCAGGATGAGCACCTTGCCGATCAGGAGCACGCCGAGCAGGCGGCGGCAGTCGAGCGGGGCTAGTCGCCAGTTCGCCGGCGATCGCGGGAGTAAGCACAGTCGCCGGGGCGGCTCGAACGCCGCCCCGGCGGAGGTCGGTCAGCCGGTGGCTGCGGACGGGCGCCGCGCCTGACGGCGCCTGCGACGGTCGCCGGAGTCGGGGTGCTGGCAGGGCTGCCGCTCGGAGTCGGCGTCGGCGTCGGCCGCTTCGCGTGGCATCTGTTCGCGACCGACCTGGGCGTGGTGCCCGAGGCGGTCACCGCCGTCGGCGCGACGGCCCTCGTCGTCCCCGCCGCGGCCCTGATCGCGAACCTCGTGGCCGCGCTGCCGGCGACGACCGCCGCCCGCACCCAGCCCGCACGCGTGCTGCGGGCTGAGTGACGCGTCATCGAGCTCCAGTGTCGTGCTGCCAGGGCGGCGTGAGTACCTGCTCGCCGCGTTGGCGTTGCACTGGAATACCGCTCAGCGCGCCGCCCGGC
>JBDTMF010000202.1:0-7437 GCA_039934455.1 Solirubrobacteraceae bacterium | reverse complement strand
CGCGCGTCGTGCTCCCGCAGCGCCTCGCGCGTGCGGTCGAGGTCGGGCTTCGGGCGCTCGGGCACGGCTCAGCCACCCACCCGGACGACGGTGCGCCCGACGCCCTTGCCGGCCAGCACGTCGTCGAGCAGCGCGTTCACGCCGTCGAGCGCGACCTCGCGGGTGATGCTCTCGTCGAGGCCGTTGGGCCGCAGGTCGCCCGCGAGCCGCTCCCACACCGCGAGGCGGATGTCGGTCGGGGTGTTGACGGAGTCGACACCGAGCAGCGACACCGCGCGCAGGATGAACGGGAAGACCGTCGTCTGGAGCGCCGTGCCGCCGGTCAGGCCGCTCGCCGCCACGGCGCCGCCGTAGCGCGTGGTGCGCAGCGCGTAGGCCAGCGAGGTGCCGCCGACCGGGTCGACGACGGCCGCCCAGCGCGGCTTCTCCATCGGGCGCTTGGACTCCGCCGAGGTCTCGTCGCGGGAGAGGATCTCGCTCGCGCCGAGCTCGCGCAGCCAGTCGGCCTCGTCGGGCTTGCCGGTCGCGGCCGCGACCTCGAACCCGCGCGCGGCGAGGATGCCGACGGCGGTCGAGCCGACGCCGCCGGAGGCGCCGAGGACCAGAACCGGTCCGTCGTCCGGCTTCACGCCGTGGTCCTCGAGCCGCTGCACCGACAGCCCGGCGGTGAAGCCGGCCGTGCCGAGCGCCATCGCCTGGCGCGCGCTCAGCCCGTCGGGGAGCGGGATGACCCAGTCGCCGGGCACCCGCGCGTACTCCGCGAAGCCGCCGTGGTGCGCGACCCCGAGATCGTGGCCGTGGACGATCACCTGGTCGCCCTCGCCGTCACCCGATACGACGGTGCCGGCCAGGTCGACGCCGGGGATCAGCGGCGAGATCTGCGCGACCTTGCCCTTGGGCGAGACCGCGAGCGCGTCCTTGTAGTTGACGCTCGACCAGTCGACCCGGACGACGACATCGCCCTCGCCGAGGTCGTCCGCGCTCAGCGTTCGCAGCTCGCGCGCGACGTCATCGTCGCGCTTCTCCGCCACGAGCGCGCGGAAGGAATCCGGTACGGCAGCGCCCACGCCCGGCACAGTAGCGCCGGACCGCGCCACCGCGCTTCGTCAGGCCGCGCCGCCTCCGGAACCGCCGGCTTCCTCGGGCGCGGGGTAGCCGTTCCACGGGACGCGCTGGTTGACCTCGAAGAGCTCGTCGCCCCCGAGGCGCGCCTCGAGCGCGCCCTTGAGCGGCATCTCCATCTTCTTCTCGTAGGCCTTGGCCATCGTGTCGAAGCTCTCCTGGTCCTTCGAGAAGGGCAGGAACGTGCGGCTGATCTGCTCGACGTCGACGTGGGCGCCGTTGATCGCGGGGTCGAGCAGCTCGACCGACTCCTCCGGCGTCGCGCGGGCGACGAGCCGGCCGAAGGCGCGGTTGCCGATCTTGCGCTGCAGGGCGAGCGCGGCCGGCGCCTGCGGCGCCGCGGCCGGGGCCCGCTCGGGGGCGGTGTCCGGTGACTTGTCCTGGGCGTGCTCGCGGTCGTGCACTCAGATGCCTCACGACGGACTCTGCCGGAAGCCGGCGGGAAAGGCAACCGAAAGAGAAACGGACTCGCGAGTCCGGTTCGCTAGCCTGGTCGCGATGCCGCACCCCCGCCCCCACCCGATGCGCAGCCTTTTCATCCTCTCGCTCTCGGCGCTGGCCTTCGCGCTGGCACAGACGATGCTGATCCCGGCCCTGACCGACCTCGCCCGCTCGCTGCACACCGACGCCAGCGGCGTTGCGTGGACGATCACCGGCTACCTGCTCTCCGCCGCGGTCTGCACGCCGATCTTCGGCCGCCTCGGCGACATGTTCGGCAAGCGCCGGCTGCTGGTCGTCGCGCTCGGGCTGTTCGCCGCCGGCTCCGTCGTCTCCGCGCTCGGGACAGGACTCGAGGTCGTGGTCCTCGGCCGGGTGCTGCAGGGCGCCGGCGGCGGGATCTTCCCCCTCTGCTTCGGGATCATCCGCGACGAGTTCCCGCGCGAGCGGGTCGCGAGCAGCATCGGCCTGATCTCGGCCACGTTCGGGATCGGCGGCGGCGCCGGCCTGATCCTCGGCGGCCTCATCACCGATCACGCTTCGTATCACTGGATCTTCTGGCTCGGCGCGATCGCCGGCGTCGCCGCCGCGATCATGACCGAGCTGTTCGTCCCCGAATCGCCGGTCCGCACACCCGGTCGCGTGGACGTCCGCGGCGCGCTGGTGCTCGCCGTCGGCCTTGCCGCCCCCCTGCTGGCGATCTCGCGCGCCAACGAGTGGGGCTGGCTCGACGATCGCACGCTCGGCCTGTTCGCCTTCGGGCTCGTCGTCCTCGCCGGCTGGGTCCTGCTCCAGCGCCGGACCGCTGAGCCGCTCGTCGACATCGAGACGCTCTCCAAGCCGCCCGTGCTGATGACCAACTTCGCGACCCTGCTCGTCGGCTTCGGCATGTTCGGCTCCTTCATCCTGATCCCGCAGCTCGTCGAGGCGCCCACGTCGACGAGCTACGGCTTTGGCCTCACCGCCACCGGCGCCGGCCTGCTGATGCTCCCCGGCGCGCTGGTCATGCTCGTCGCGGGCCCGCTCTCCGGGGTCCTCGGCACCCGCCACGGCAGCCGTCTGCCGCTCACGATGGGTGCCGCCACCACGTCGTTCGGCCTGCTCATGATGGCCCTCGTTCACGGCAGCCAGGGCGCGATGGTGGGGTGGAACGTCGTCATGTCGATCGGCATCGGGCTCGCTTTCGCGGCGATGCCCAACCTGATCCTCGAGGCGGTCCCACCTGAGGAGACGGGCCAGGCGACCGGCGTCAACACGCTGGTGCGATCGGTCGGCGCCTCGCTGGGCGCGCAGGTCACCGCCGCGGTGCTCGCCGGCACCGCGGTCGGCGCCGGCCTGCCGACCGACGCCGGCTATACGGCGGCGTTCCTGGTCGGCGCCGGCGTCGCGCTGCTCGCCGCGATCACCGCTGCGCTGATCCCCAGCCGCAGCGGCCGCATGGCCCACGCGCAGCCGGTGACCCAGGCCGCGTGACCATGGCCGTCCCGGCCGCACGCACACGCGCCGACGCGGTGCGCAACCGCGCGCTTGTGATCGACGCCGCCGCCGCGGTGTTCGCCGAGAAGGGCGAGGCCGCGCTGGTCCCGGAGATCGCGGCGCGCGCCGGCGTCGGCAAGGGCACGGTCTACCGCTGCTTCCCGACCAAGGACCACCTCGTCGCCGCCGTCGCGATCGAGCGCGCGCGCTGGTTCGAGCGCGGCGCCCGCGCGGCCGCCGCCGACCCCGATCCCTGGGCCGCGTTCAGCACGTTCATGGCCGGTCTCGCCGAGGCCCACTGCGGCGATCGCGGGATGATCTTCTCGATGTCGCAGGGCCTCGACCTGCCCGAGCTGCTCGAGGCACGCGCCGACGCGCACGAGGCGCTGCGCGAGCTGATGGACGGCGCCATCGCCACCGGCGCCATGCGCGCCGACGCCAGGCCCGAGGACCTGAAGGTCCTGCTCAGCGGCGTCGCGAGCTCGCTTGCGACCGCCGAGGAGCGCGACCCCGCCGTCTGGCGGCGCCTCGCGCAGCTCGTGGTCGACGCCTTCAGACGCTAGAGCCGCCTAGCATGCAGCGGGCATGAGCGAGAACGGAGCCTCGCCCCCCACGCAGAACCGGCTGGCCCGCGCTCTCAAGCGCCTGGACGGTGACCCGCGGCTGCTCAAGCTGGTGCGGCTCGGCCGCTCGCGGCTGCCGGGCGACGCGCGCTACGGCGATCCGCTCTCGCTCACCGGCGACCGCGCGCCCGCCGTGCTCGGCCGCCGCCTGTCGGCGCTGACCTCCGAGCGGCCCGGTGCCCTGCGCGAGGTCGGGATGAGCGCGCTGCAGGTCTGGCAGGGGGTCTCGGAGGCCCAGGGCCGCGGCCGCGGCGACCGCGAGCTGACGATCGTCTTCACCGACCTCGCCGACTTCTCGACCTGGGCGCTCGACGCGGGCGACACCCGGGCGCTGGCGCTGCTGCGCGACGTCGGTGAGGCGATCGAGCCCGAGCTCTGCTCGCGCGGCGGAGAGATCGTCAAGCGGCTCGGCGACGGGCTGATGGTGGTCTTCGACGACCCCGGCCGGGCGATCGAGGGAGCCCACGCCGCCGCCCGCGCCCTCGAGCGGGTGGAGATCGATGGCATGAGCCCGCGCCTTCGCGCCGGGGTCCACACCGGCCGCCCGCGCCGGCTCGGGGGCGACTACTTCGGCGTCGACGTCAACGTCGCCGCGCGCGTCGCCGAGGCGGCCGGCGCCGGCGAGGTGCTGATCTCCGACGCGGTCCACGGCAAGGTCCAGGGCGACAGCGTCCAGCTCAAGCGCCGCTGGCGCTTCAGCGCGAAGGGCGCGCCCAAGGGCCTGAAGGTCTACGCGGCCGAGCCGAGCTGATCGCCGCTCGCCGCGCTCGCGGCGGGGAGCGAGCGGGTGATCGCGAGCGCGGCGGTGTCGTCCGCCTGCTCGCCGGTCTCGAAGTCGGCGAGGCCGTCGGCCATGCGCCGCAGCGCGTCCTCGGCGTCGCTCGATCGGGCCAGCACCGCCCGCAGGCGGCCGTCGCCGAAGCGGTCCTCGGCGCCGGTCGCGTCGATGACGCCGTCGGTGTAGAGCACGAGCACGTCGCCCGGCGCCAGCGTCGTGGTGGTCCGCGACCATTCGCCGGGCGTCCAGGCGCCGAGCATCTGGCCCCAGTGGCCGATCGGCTCGGCCTCCCCGCCCTGGCGCACGGCGTAGGGCAGCGGGTGGCCGGCGCAGGAGATCGTCGCCTCGGCGTTCGCCCCGCGCGCCCGGAGATGCACGCAGCACACGGTGCACAGCGCCGACCCGGGCCGGTCGTAGAGCTGCTGGTTGAGGTAGCCGATGGCGTCGAGCGGGTCGTCGTGGAGTTGTGCGGCGGTCCGGAAGACGTGCCGCGTGAAGGCGGTGAGCGCCGCCGCCTGGGCGCCGCGGCCGGCCACGTCGCCGACGACGGCAACCCAGCCGTCGCGCACAGCGAACGCGTCGTAGAAGTCCCCGCCGACCCAGTTCTCCTCTCCGGCCGGCCGGTACAGCGCCGATAGCGAGAAGCCGGGGATGTTCGGCAGCGCCGGCGGGAGCAGCGCGCGCTGGAGCGTGTGCGCGATCAGCGAGCGCTCCGTGTAGAGGCGGGCGTTCTCGACCGCGATGCCGGCGCGCCGCCCGAGCTCCTCGCACAGCTCGCGGTCGATTTCGGTGAAGACCCGGCCGGACTCGGCATTGACGAACGAGATGACGCCGATCGGCGACCCGGACGCGGCGGTGATCGGCGCGATGATGACCGATCGCATGCCGACGCCGCGCAGGAGCTCGCGCTGCTCGGGGTCCTCGACCGCGAGGTCGAGCAGCTCGTCGGGGATGTCCGCGATGAGCTGGGAGGAGCCGTCGCGGAGCACCTGCGCCGCGCCTCCCTCGTCGCTCGTGCGCTGCGGGAAGCGCTCGCTGTAGCTGCGCGCGAAGGCGACCTTCTCGGGATCGCTGTGGGCGACTGCGACCTGCTTGATGACGCCGTGGCGGTCCGGGATGCTCACGCCGCACCAGTCGGCGAGGGTCGGCACGGCGAGGTCGGCGACCTCCTGCAGCGTGCTCTCGTAGTGCAACGAGGACGAGAGCGCCGCGCCGGCGCGCGCGAGCAGCCGCTGTGCGAGCTCCGCGCGACGCTGCTCGGTGATGTCCCCGATCACGGTCACCGCAAGCCGCATCTCGCCGCGCGCATCGCGGACGCCGCGCGCCTTGTTGACGCGCCAGCGCTCCTCGCCCGTGGCGCGGTTGATGACGCGCACCTGCTGCGGCGCCACCTCTTCGCCCTGCAGCACGCGGTGCGCGGGGTACTGCTCCGGCGTCAGCGGCGATCCGTCCTCGTTGTAGTAGTCGGCGAGCGAGGCCAGGTCCGCCGGGTCGGTGCGGAGCAGCGCGTCCACCGAGGGGAAGCCGAGCGTCGTGGCGGCGGCGTCGTTGGCGTAGACGAGGCGCTGGTCGTGGTCCTGGACCACGACCGCCTCGGCGAGGTTGCTGAGCGCGGCGGTCAGCTGCTCGCCGAGGGCCTCGGCCCGCACCGCCTCCTCGCGCGTGCGCGCGGCGAGGACCGAGAAGATGCCGCCGACGAGGACGATCGCGGTGCGGACCTCGTAGCCGGCGTCGCCGAAGTTGTCGTTCCAGATCGCGCTGAGCAGCGCGCTCGCCATCGCGGCGGACGCCACGCCCGTGGTCTGGCGCACGCTCGCGAACGACGCGGCGAGGAACGGCGCCACCACCACCGTCGCGGAGATCAGCTCGTCCCACGACGCGTCGAGGACGGTCAGCCCGATCACGAGCAGCAGCGAGACGGCCGTGGCCGCCCAGCGCCGGCCCGGGTCGTCGTGGGGGTTCAGGTGGGCGGCGGCGGCGCGGACGTCACTCACGATGCTGCGCCGGCGGGGTCGTCGACGACCGTCAGCCGGGGCGTCAACCCGATCATGTCGAACAGGCGCTGCACGTGGTCGGGTGCGCGGGTGATCGCGAACCGCGTTCCGTCCGCGGCGCAGTCCCGCTCCGACTCGATGACCACTGCCAGCCCCTGCGTGTCCATGAACGAGACCTCGCGGAGGTCGAGCACCACGTGGCCGGCGCGGTCGCACGCGTCGTTCAGCTGCGCCCGCACGGCATCCGCGGTGGCGATGTCGATCTCGCCGCGCACGACGACGATCTCCATGGACCCCTCCGCATGCACGGCGACGCTGAACTCCGAGCCGGGGATGCGCGCGATCATACGTGTGCGCTCGCGACGCTGCCTCATACTGGGAGCGGGTATGCCGATCCTGGCCCAGCTCGAGCATCCGATCGTGCAGGCGCCGCTCGCCGGCGGCGCGTCGACCCCCGCACTCGCCGCGGCGGTCTCCGAGGCCGGCGGGCTCGGGTTCCTCGCGGCCGGCTACAAGCCCGCCGGCGCCGTCCGCGCCGACCTCGAGGCCCTGCGTGCGCTGAGCGCCCGGCCGTTCGGGCTCAACCTGTTCGTGCCGCCTGCGACGGCCGGCGATCCCACCGCCATCAGCGCCTATGCGGCGCGCCTGCGGGAGGAGAGCGAGCGCCGCGGGATCCCGCTCGGCGCGCCTCGCCGCGACGACGACGCCTGGGCCGAGAAGCTGACGCTGGCGCTCGAGGAGCGGGTGCCGGTCGTGTCGTTCACGTTCGGCTGCCCGCCGCCGGAGCTGATCGGCCAGTTTTCTGACGCCGGGTCAGAGATCTGGGTCACCGTGACGACACCGGCCGAGGCAGCGCTCGCGCGCAACGCGGGCGCGCACGCGCTGGTCGTCCAGGGGGTCGAGGCGGGCGGGCATCGCGGGGGCTTCGAGGACGAGCCGGGCGCCGACCTCGGCCTGCTCGCGGCCCTGCAGCTGATCGGGGCGGCGGTCGAGCTGCCGCTGGTCG
>JBDTMF010000201.1:0-7578 GCA_039934455.1 Solirubrobacteraceae bacterium | reverse complement strand
ACGACTGCGGGCCGGGCACGGGCGCCGCGGGCGCGGCCGACGACTGCGGGCCCTGCACGGGCGCCGCGGGCGCGGCCGAGGACTGCGGGCCGGATACCGGCGGCGCGGGCGCTGCGGCGGACCGGGGGCCCGTGATCGGCGTTCGGGAGACAGCGGCGCCGCCCGAGTCAGGGCCGTACACCGGCTCGGGCGCAGGTGCGGAGGACCGAGGGGGCTCGACGGGTGCGGGGATCTGGATCGACGTCCCTGGGCCGCTGACAGGAGCGGACGGCGCGGCCGAGGAGCGTGGCCCGCTGACCGGCGGCGCTGGCGAGGCGGATGACCGCGGCCCCGACACGGGCGTGCGGGAGATCCGGCCGGACTGCGGGCCGCTGACCCGGGGCGAGGGCGCGGCGGAGGACTGCGGCCCGCTGACCGACGGCGGCGTCGGCGCCGTTGCCTCGGCCGACGTCCCGGCTTCGCTCGCCGCCGGCGCGAGGGCGTCGCCGGCCGCGGGCGCGTTGATGTCCACGGAGGCGGGGCCGCGGCCGGTCAGGGCGTCGATCGCCCGGCGGAAGACTCCGCGTTCGGCGGGCGGGGCCACGACGATGTCGGCCACCGGCGCGGGCGCGGACGCGGCGGGCCGGTGCACGGAGCCGCGGGCCGCGGGCTGCATGCGCGGCCGCACCGCTGCGGCCGGCGGGGCGGTCTCCCGGCGCCGAAGCGCCATCCGCACGGGCGCCGGGCGCTCCCCGTCCGAGCCGGGCACACTGCCGCGGCCACGGGCCTCGTCACCGCTTCGCTCGACTCCGCGCGGGGTCGCCGGCTGGACCGGCGAGGCGCTGCGCATGATCGAAGGCGGTTGCACCGACGGCATCGGGGAATCGGGGACGGGCTCCGAGCGGGCCGACCCGGCGGGGCTGCGCGCCACGCGCTTGCGCGCGGCGGGAGGCGTCTCGGGGATGTCGGCGCCGGGGATCGGCGGGAGGGTCGGCTCCGCCGTTTGGCGGGCGACCGAGCCGCTCGGCGGGGTCGGCTCCGGCACTCCTGAGGCACGCCCCTCGACGATCCTCGCCCCCCGGCTCCGCTGCAGCTTCGTGCGCCGGCCGCTCTGACCCGGATTGGCGGCCTCCCGGGCGACGGACTCCTCCGACAACGCGATCGCCTTCCCGGCGTCGCCCCCGAAGATCCAGGCCGCCTGCCAGTCCTCCATCCCCACCGGGGTGTCGGAGACGGCCGGGGCCGACGGGGCGGGCGGGAGCGGCGGGGGCTCGGCCGGGCTGCGCGCGATCTCAGCCTCGGGAGCCGGCTCGCTCGCAGCGCCCGGCGATGGCGTGCTCAGTCTCGTCGCCGCACGCAGGACGCGCGCGGGCACCCGCGCGGAGGCCACCTCGCCCCCGAGGCGGCCGGTCGCGCCGAGGCGGGCCGGCTTGGCAGCCAGCCGCACGGGCGGGCGCCCGCGGCGCGAGGATTCCTCGCCGGTGGATGTGCGGTCGTTGGGTTCCATCTCAGCCCTTTAGGGCCCATTCGGTGGTTTCGTCGGACCAGTCGCCCTCGGCGACCACGCCGGCGAGCGCGTCAGCTTCCGCGAGGAAGTTCCTGCGGTCTCGGTGCTCCAGGTCGAGGATCGTGTCCAGCGGCCAGTGGAGGTGATAGGCGAGGCGGGCCGTCTCCGCGATGCACTCCGGCGAAGACGGCCGCGTCATTTCCCCAATCGACCGTCCTCGATGTCCGTCAGATCGACCTCGAACTCATTCGCGCATTCCGGGCAGTGCACGACGCCGACCGCCTCGCCGTCCGTGTTCACACGTTCGTAGAGGCGCTGGAGGTGATCGAAGTCCGCTGCGTACAGCGCCTCGATCACCTCCGGCGTGATCTCGGTCACGTCGCCGATGCGCGTGACGGTCCGGGACAGCAGCAGGATCGAGAGGTAGGCCTCGTTGCGGCGCACCTCCGGGTCTCGCAGCGGCTCGATCTCGTCTCGCGCGGTGGCGAGGCGCATCGCGCCTTCGCGATGCACGCCGCCCTCGTCGTCGAGCAGTCCGCGCGGAAGCGTGAAGGGGATCTCGGTTCTCATCGCTCTTCAGCTCCGGCCGCTTGCCGCCTAGTCGATGGTGCCCGTGAGGCCGCCCTTGCCGTCGAGCTGCGCCTCCGTGTAGTGGATCGACACGGACTCCGTCAGCACGTCCGTGCCGCCGGCCGCCAGGCCCGAGGCCTGGTAGGACGACGGGTAGGCCGTCTTGAGCAGCCACGTCTGCACCGGGTTGCCCTCGGCGTCGCAGGCGAGCAGCGTGACGTCCTTGACCGTGTCCGGGCTCGCGCCCTTCTGGGCGATCTTGGAGATCCAGTTGTAGAGCTCGCCCTGGGCGTCGACGCCACGGCTGAGCGTGACGTCGCCGAACGTCGCCTGGACCCCGACCGGCAGGGGGTTCGGCTTGGACTGGTCGTCCCAGACCTTGAAGTCCTGGGTCGTCAGGCTCATCGACGGGAGGCTGCACTGGTAGAACATCCCGAGGTCGGCGAGGCCATCGGCCTGCACCTTCCAGTACTTAATCGGTTCTGTCTTCTGGTCGTCGGCCATGGAGCGTTGTTCTCCTCGTTCTCAGTAGGTGTGTTGGGTTCTCGGGGTGACTACTCGGAGACTTCTGCGCCGCCGCCGCCGCTGTACTGGCTCAGCCGGAAGATCACGAACTCGGCCGGCTTCACCGGCGAGATCCCGACCTCGCAGACGACCTGCCCGGCCTCGATCACGTCGGGCGGGTTGGTCTCCGCGTCGCACTTGACGAAGAACGCCTCGGCCGGCGAGTTGCCGAACAGGGCGCCCGACCTCCACGTCCGGGTGAGGAAGCTCGACACCGCGTTGCGCAGCTGGAGCCACAGGAACTGGTCGTTCGGCTCGAACACGCTCCACTGCGTGCCCTCCATGATCGACTCGGAGATGTAGTTGAACAGCCGGCGCACGTTGATGTAGCGCCACTCCGGGTCGCTCGAGAGGGTGCGGGCGCCCCACACGCGGATGCCGCGGCCGGGGAACGCGCGGATGCAGTTGATGCCGACCTTGTTGAGGCCGCCCTGCTCCGGGTGGGTGACCTGGAAGGCCAGCCCGTTCGCGCCCATGACGACCTCGTTGGCCGGCGCCTTGTGCACGCCACGGCTCTCGTCGACGCGGCACCACAGGCCCGCGATGTGACCCGACGGCGGGATGTTGACCGGCCGGTTGGTCAGCGGATCCATGACCTCGATCCACGGGTAGTAGAGCGCCGACATCTTCGAGTCGTAGCCCGCGGTGTTCATCCGCCACTCGAGGATCTCCTGCGGGAGCAGGTCCGGCGGCGCGTCGAGGATCGCCATCCGGTCGCCCATGTTCTCGCAGTGGGCGATCATCTTGCCCTGCAGATCGCGCACCTGGGTGTCGTTGTCGATCGTCCACAGGTCGGGCATCAGGACCATCGTCACCTCGTCGATGGCCGAGAGCGCGCCCATGCCCTTGCGGCGGGCCTCGTCACCGGAGAAGTGGGTCGGCTTGATGTCGGCCGGCTCCTGCGCCGGCGCCGACAGGGTGTACTTGCCGGTGGCCGGGACGCGCTGCGCCTCGGGCAGCGACGCGCCGGTCTCCTCGATCTTGATCAGCTTCGAGGAGGCGTTGACCTTGGTGGCGAGGTTGTTGCGGCCCTTCTTGAGCGTCAGCCCGTCGTACTCCTCGCTCTCGCTGCCGGCCGACACGACCAGCTTGTAGGTCGAGTCGCCCTCGCCCGCCTTGGGCTCCTCGGTGAGCTCGACGTCGACGGTGCCGTCGACCTTGGGCAGCGCCTGCGCGCGGAAGGCCTCGACGCTCTTGTCGGTCGCGGCGGGCAGCGCGGCCTGCGGCCTCGTGCCGGCGCCGCTCTCCTCGCCGACGCGCACGATCCAGCAGTTCGAGCCGCCGTTCTGGAAGAAGCCGTACACGGAGTGGGCCATGTACGTGCCCTCCATGAAGGGCCCGTTGTCGGGGTTCGCCGGATCCCCGTAGATCTTCGCGAACTGGGTCCAGTTCGAGATCCGCATCGGGGTGTTGACGGGACCGCCGGGGGTCAGGCCGACAAAGGCCGCCACCGAGGTGCTGACGCCCTCGATCGGCTTGTTCGCGGAGGGGACCTCCTCGACGTAGACGCCTGGCGTCAGGTACGTGGGCATATCACTCCTTAACTCGACTCATAGCCAATTCCGTTCGAAGACCTTCCGACGTGTCGACGGTCACCACGCGAGGCTCGTCGGCGCCCGGATCGAGCACCTCCATCGCGCCCTCGCGGCTGTCGCAGAAGATCACTTTCGTGTCCGGGGACACATGCTGCACGCGCGCTCCGAGCTCGCGCGATCCCTCCGTGCTGATGTCAAGCACCACCACATCCGGCTGGGTACGCCCGGCCGTGGTGACGATGCTGCTGGGGTGTCGCTCCTGGCCGATCACGTCGGCACCGCCCTCGGTGAGGACGCGGGCCATGCCGATGACCATGATCGGGGAGAGATTTCCCAGCAGCACTCGCGGCGCGTCGTGGTGGTGATCCACGGGCCGACCATCGCCGATCGGCCGCGGCACGCGATAGAGGACGGAGGGCACCCGTTCGGGCAGACCTGATTTGCCCGACTGGTCATCCGCGCTTCGATGCCGACCGGCGCCGGGATCCGCCCAGCTCCAGGTCGACGCCCCCGCCGGGCACCGTGGCCACTCCGCTCGCCTCTTCCCCGGACGCCGTCCGCGCCTCGACGCGGTGGTCCCCGGGGCGCAGGCCGTCGAAGAGGAACCGTCCCTCGCGGTCGCTGCTGGTCATCTTGCCCAGCTCGGGCAGCACGACCCACGCGTCGGCCACCGGCTCGCCGCTCGAGTCGCGCACCACGCCGCCGAAGCGCTGGAGCTCCTCCATCGTGCGGCGGACGCCGTCGAGCTCGAGGCGCATGGTCTGCGAGCGAACCTCGGGCCCGCGCGTGAACATCAGCCCCGACTCGACCTCGAGCCGGATCGCGTAGTCGATGGAGGCCTTGTAGCGGCCGCCGATCGACGTCCAGAAATCCGCCTTCTCCTCCTTGGGGCGCCCGACCTCCGTCTCGATCGTGCGGTACTGGCTCGCGCTCGCGAGGCGGCCGGCGAGCAGGTCGGCGGGCAGCGACCCGTAGGAGAAGAGGATCGCCAGCACCTGGGAGAGCAGGCGATGCTCGTCCTCGACCGCCTTGGTCCACGCCGTGACCGCGTAGGTCACCTCGAGGCGCATCGGCGGGGGCGCCGACATCGCCGCGCCGTTGACGCGCACGTTGCGCGGGGTGGCCTCGGACTGGCCGAGGTTCTCGCGCAGGTCGTAGAGGAAGAGGTTGACCGTCGGCGAGGTGAGCTTGGCCGACCAGTCGCTGGCCGGGGCGTCGAACGCGATCTCCACGCCCTCGAAGCCGTGGTTCTCGAGCTCGCGGCGCAGCAGCGTCCTCAGCGCCTCGTCGAGATCCGCCAGTGAGGTGTTGAGGGGTACGTCGACTACGGCCGGCACTGAGGCGACCCTAAACGCGCTGCGCGCTCGCGTGGGAAAAGATTGTGTCCATGGTCACCGCCTACGACGAGACCCCCTACGCGAACCTCCCCTTCGCCCAGACGCGGCCGGCGGTCCTGGCCACCGTCGCGACGCTGCACGGGCTGACCCCGCCGGACCCGCGGGAGGCGCGCGTGCTCGAGCTCGGCTGCGGCGCGGGCGCGAACCTGGCCGGCATCGCGGCCGCCGATCCCGGGGTGCGTGCGGTCGGCGTCGACCTCGCCCCGACCGCGGTCGACGTCGCCAGCGCCACCGCCGCGGCGGCGGGGCTCGACAACGTGGCCTTCGACGTCGCCGACGTGCTCGCGCTGACCGAGGGCGAGCTCGGCGAGTTCGACTACGTGATCGTCCACGGCCTCTACGCGTGGGCGCCGGAGCCCGTGCGCGAGGCGGTGCTCGCCGCGTGCCGGAGCCACCTCTCGCCGCACGGGATCGCCTACCTCTCCTACACCGCGCACCCGGGCGGCCACATGCGCCAGATGCTGCGCGAGATGGCCCAGTGGCACGCGCGCGACCTGCAGGAGCCGCTCGCGCGCGCCGACCGCGCGCGGGGGCTGTTCGCGCTGCTCGACCGGCTCGGCGAGTCCGAGGGGCCGTCGTTCTACGCCGGCGTCGTGGGCGAGGACGTGCATGCGCTCGCCAGCGCGCCGGACTCGATGCTCGTGCACGACCTGCTCGGCCCGACCTACGAGCCCGTGTGGTTCACCGCGTTCGCCGCGGCGATCGCGCGGCACGGGATGGCCTACGTCGGCGACGCCTCACCGGAGAGCAGCCGCGAGCCGCCGTGGTCGCCCGCCGTCTCCGCCTTCGTCGACGAGGCCGCCGCCGGCGACCGCGTCGCCCGCGAGCAGTACTTCGACCTGCTCGTGATGCGGCGGTTCCGCTCGTCGCTGGTCTGTCACGTCGACCGCGAGCCGGCGCCGCGGGTGGACCGCGCGGCGGTCCAGCGGCTGCTCGTCGCCCTGGACGGAGACGCCGCGCCCGAGGAGATCCGCGACGCTCTTCTCGATGGGCCGATCCCGTTCGGGACGCTGCGGGAACGGCTCGGGGTGGGGGCCGATGGACTGGCGGAGGCGTTGGTGCACGGCTTCGACGCGGGGGCGATCGCGTTCTCGGTGGTTCCGTCGCCGGCTTCGCCGGTGGCCGGAGATCGGCCGCGGGCGAGCGGATTGGCTCGTTCGCAGGCTCAGCCGGGGGCGGTGGTGACGACGCTGCGCAACCAGGTCGTGCGGATCACGGACGAGCCGACGGCGGCGCTGCTGCAGCTGCTCGACGGGACGCGCGACCGGGCGGCGATCCTGGAGGCGTTCCCGGGTGCGCTCGACGCTCCGTCGCTGGATGCCGCGCTGGCGAAGTTCGCGGAGCTGGGGTTGCTCCACGCCTGAGTCGGGGCGCCGGCCAGGGAACGGCAACGGCTCATTGAGGGGAGGGTTCGGGGGGTGTGCTGAGTTCATGGCAATAATTCCCACAAACTCAGCACACCCCCGCCGCCTCCCTCCCGTGCTTCCCCTCGATGCGCAGTTGCCGTTACCGGCGTCTCGCGGCGCTTAGCGCCCCGGCCCGATCAGCTCGTGGAAGTGCTCGAAGTCCGTCTGCAGCGTCAGCCGGCCCTGCTTGCCGAACTCCAGCGCCACCGCCCGGATCAGGTGGCGCATCGTGATCGACGACCCCTCGTCGGCGGCCTGGAACGCGGCGGCCAGTGAGCAGTTGCGGATCGCGCCGCCCGAGAGCTTGAACTGCGTGGCGAGGAACTCGAGGTCGACGTCGTCGTCGAGCGGCGCCTCCTCGGGCAGCAGCAGGCGCCAGATCAGCTTGCGGTCCTCGGCCTCGGGGAACGGGAAGTCGATCACGAAGTCGAGCCGGCGCACGAACGCGTCGTCGATGTTCTGGCGGAAGTTGGTCGCGAGGATGACGGCGCCCGGGTAGCCCTCCATCTTCTGCAGCAGGTAGGCGACCTCGATGTTCGCGTAGCGGTCGTGCGCGTCGGAGACCTCGGAGCGCTTGCCGAACAGCGCGTCGGCCTCGTCGAAGAAGAGGATCGCGTTGG
>JBDTMF010000200.1:0-7581 GCA_039934455.1 Solirubrobacteraceae bacterium | reverse complement strand
TCGGGATGTTCTTGCGGGCGTCGCGGAGCTGCCCCGGCGTGTAGTTGCCGGTGATGCGGCCGTTCTGGCACTCGCGCAGGATCTTCTCGCGGACGCCTGCGCTCGCCGACGGGGCAGCGAGCAGCAGGATCAATCCGCTGAGGGTCAGCAGACGAACCATGGGCTTCCACGCTAGCAACGGGACGCTCCCACGCCGGCAAGCGCGCTTGACACGCCGGCGGCCCACGCGTCGTGCGTGTAGGCCCGCACGGCCTCGCGCGCGGCGGCCCCCAGGCGCGCCCGCAGCGCCGGCTCGTCGTGCAGCCGCCGCAGCGCCGCAGCGAGCGCATCGGCGTCCCCCGCGGGGACCACGAGGCCGGTGCGCTCGTGCACGACGAGCCCGCCGGCGACGGCGCCCACGGCATCGGTGGCGATCACGGGAACTCCCTGGTTGAAGGCTTCGTTGACCACCAGGCCCCACGGCTCGCGGAAGTCGCGAGTGGAAACCGACGGTAGGACCACAACGTCGCTCCCGGCGTAGAAGTTGCGTACTTCGGCGGGGCTGCGCGGGCCTTCGGGCATCACCGCGCTGGTGGCGACGGCCCGGGCTCGGATCGGGCCGCCGCCGACCAGAACCAGCGCGGCGTTCAGTGCCGGCAGACCCGATGTCCTCCAGGCCCGGATAAGCACTTGACATCCCTTTTCCCGCGCCATTCGACCCACAAACGCCGCCTGGAACTCCGCACGCCGAATCGGGGTCGAATGTCCGTTCCAATACCCGTTGTCGACCGATTGGGGGGCGACGACGACGCTCTGGCGCGCCCCCTTCGCGCGCACGTAGGCCGACACGTGCGGGCCGTACGTGACGATCGCATCCGCATGCCGATAGAGGTGGCGCAGCGGCAGGTAGGAGAGGGCGTGGGCGGGGGTGCGCGGGTGCGCCCAGATCGTCGCCCACAGCACGAACGGGACCTTCGCCCGCCGCGCGCCGGCGTACGCGGAGGGCAGCGCGAGCCGGCCCGACAGCCCGGCGATCACCGCGCGGTAGTCGCCAGACGCCGCCAGTGCGTAGACGTCGCGCTCACGCACCCGCAGGACCGGGAACGCACCGCTCTCCTCACCCGCCCCGCCGCCGTGGCGCACGTCGCCGCCGACGAGCGCGAAGGTCACGTCCTCGCGCTCGTGCAGCTTCGCGAACGCGCCGAGGCGGAACGGCGGGGCGTGGTTGGTGACGAAGAGGACGGGGCGGCTCACCGCAGCGCCTCCTCGTAGGCGGCCACGGTGGCGCGCCCGCAGGCCTCCCAGGTGAACGCGCGCTCAACGGTCGCGCGGGCGCCGTCGCCGAGCTCGCGGCGATAGGCGGCGTCGTCGAGCAGCGTGCGCAGCGCTTCCGCCAGCGCCCCGGGGTCGCCGGGCGCGACGAGCCGGATCCCGGATCCGCTGGCGGCGATCTCCTCCGGCCCTGCCTCACCGACGCAGCCGATGGCCGGCACCCCGGCCGCCATCGCCTCGATGTAGGCGACCCCGAACGCCTCGTCGACGCTCGGCAGCGCGAACACGGTCGCCGCCTGCGCGACTCCGCGCGCGTCGGCCGGCGCGAGCTGCCCGAGCAGCTTCACCCGGCCGCCCAGCCGGAGCTCGCGGATCATGTGCTCGAGCGCCGGGCGCTCCGGGCCGTCGCCGGCCACGACCCAGCGCAGGTCGGGGTGGGAGTCGCGCAAGAGCCACAGCGCCCGCAGCACGTCGGCATGGCGCTTGCGGGCCACCAGGTGGCCGACGGTGGCGATCGCCGGGAGCGCGGGCTCGCGGGCTCGCTCCAGCGGGACGTCCGTGCCGAGGTGCACGACGCGTGTCCGCGCCGCCCCGAGTACGCGCGCGCTCTGTTGTGTGCCGGCGGAGTTGGCGAGCACGAGCCTCGCCGCTGCGAGCGCCTTCGTCACGGCTGCGCGGCCCCCGGCGCGGCGGACGACGGACAGCACGTCGCCGCCGTGGACCGAGATCACCACCGGCACCCCGGGTTGCGCGCGCTGCACCGCGTCCCCGGCGGGTGCGGCGTAGTGGGCGTGGACGAGGTCGAACGGGAAGCTGCGCCGCAGGTTCCGGAGCGCGAGCGCGAGGCTCGGCGCGGCCCACGCGCCCCAGCGCCCGTAGGAGCGCGGCCGCGGCGGCGCGAGGAACGGCACGTACGTCACCTCGATCCCGTCGAGCGTGGCGTGCAACGGCTGGCGCAGCGGCTCGATCAACGCCCGCGGCTCGCGCGCCCGGAGTGCCGCCTTCGAGGGCACCGGCCGGTGGAGCACGAGCACGCGCACGTCGGCTCCCGCGTCGCGCGCGGCGAGCGCCTGCCGGTGCGCCCAGACGCCGAGCACCGGGTCGGCGGCGCGCGGGTAGTACTCGGCGACGACGACCACGCGCACGCGGTCACCCTACGCGCATCCTGCGCGCTTCCGGAGGGCGGGAGAGGCGCCGCGCGCGGCGGCGGCCCGGACGTCCCGTGCGCCGGCTGACACGTTGGAGCCCCAAGGATCTGCCGTAGCAGACCTTTACAATCTGCCGCAATCGACCTTTTCATCTTGCCGCACGCGACCCTTTCACGGTGACTGGATGACCCCGGCGAGTTGGCCGTCGCCGAGGCCGACCCAGCCCGCCTGCCGGAGGGTGAGCGACCAGTCCTCGTTGACGAGTGGCAGCGCCTAGGACAAGTGTGGGACCTCGTGCGCAGCGCCGTGGACAACGGAGCGCCGCCCGGGAGCTTTCTGCTCACCGGGTCTCGCTGTGAGCGGCGTACGAGGTCGACTCATCGTCGCGCGCGCCGACGGCAGCGTCGTGGCCATCGAAGTCAAGCTGGCGCGAGCGTCTCCGGCGAGGACGGCATCGCCGTCGTCCCGCTCGCGCTCCTCGGGCAGTGACCGCTCGGGTATGGAAAACTATAATTTTCTTCAACTTCTCTACACTGACCACATGGGTCTCATTGCAGAGCGGGAGCAGATGGTTCGGAACATCGTGCGGCTTCGCCGCGCCGAGCGGACCAACCCGGAAACCCACGCTATCGTGGCGGTTCGCGGCGATCTGGAGCGCGCCGTCGGTTCTACCGTGTCGCGCGCGATATCCGCGAGATTGCTGGGGATCAGTCAAACAGCGCTGGACCGTCGGATCGAGCAAGGTGCGATTCCCGGCGTGTTAACGCCGCGTGGACGTCGCGAGGTTCCGCTGTCGGCGCTGATCGATCTCGTCGAAGGCGTCGAGGAGCGCCGTCGTACTCGCAACGAAGCGCGGCCGGTCGCGGGCCTCATCCGCAGTCAGCAGGCTGCGGCTGACGATCTGGACACCGAGGCGATCCTTCCGCGACGGTACCGTCGCGAGGCCGCGACGCGGGGGCATGGCCATGCCGAACTTCAAGGTCTCGCATATCACCGCGTCGTGGCGCAACGCCTCAATGCCGAGATGGTCGACGACGCCCTCCATCGCCTCCGGCGCTGGAGGGCCGAAGAGAAGATCTACGCGCGGTACGCCGACGCATGGGAGCGGCTGCTCCATCGTCCCTTACCGACGATCAAGCGAGTGATCAGCCAGAACGGGCAGAGGGCGCGGGACCTGCGCCAGAACTCCCCATTCGCCGGAGCGCTCACTGAGCCCGATCGCCGCCGCGTGCTCGAAGCCACGAGTGGCATGCATTGAGGCGAGAGCACCTGGAACACATCATCCGAGCTGCCGCGGATGTTGCGGACGACGACGAGATCGTCGTGGTGGGGAGTCAAGCGATCCTCGCGACCTTCCCTGACGCGCCACCGACGCTGCTCGTCTCGCAGGACGCGGACGTCTATCCGCGCAACCATCCGGAGCGGGCCACGGCCATCGACGGCAATCTGGGCGATGGCTCGGCGTTCCACGAGGCCTTTGGGTACTACGCGCACGGCGTCGGGCCGGAAACGGCGAAGGCGCCGGAGGGCTGGGAGGAACGCCTTGTGGCCGTGAAGGTTCTGCTCAAGCGAGGACGTGTCGTCACGGGATGGTGCATGGACGCTCACGACCTCGTGCTCGCGAAATGTGCGGCAGGGCGGGACCGAGACTGGCGCTACGCCGAGGATGCGATTCGCGAAGGTCTTGTCGAACCGTCCGAGTTGTTGCGCCGAGCGCCTGGGCTGCCGCTGGCGAGAGCGGACCTGGACTATGTCTCGGCAATGCTCGAGGCGCTCATTCAGCGCGTGGCCCCGAGCGCCTAACGGAGGTCGGGGCCGGCGGGGCATCTCCGGCGCCAGACTACGGCGCGGGAGGACGGCCCCTTCGGCCTCAGGCGGCGTGGCGGCGCGTCTGGGTGCTGGGGACCCGGACGGGACCGCGCCGGCCGTTGCCGACCCGCAGGACATACGCGTCCCGCGACTGGGAGTAGCGGAACGCCGGCTTCACCGGGGCGACGACGAGCGGGTGAACCTGCCGGCGCGGACGCACTACCTTCCTCTACGCGGCGGGCGTGCGAGTACTGACGTCCTAGTCCCGGTACTCCTCCAGCACCTCGGCCGCCTCGTCCCGCGTGACGTAGGGCTTGCCCTCGAGGAAGCGGTCCGCCTCCGCCATTGCCGCGTCGCGCGGGTATTCGGCGGCCACGGGCCGCACGTGGCGGACCGGCAGCGCGTCGATCACGCCGACCTTCCATCCGCGCCGCTCGGCCAGCGCGGCCCAGTGGGCGTCGAGCCCCCAGCCCATCTGGAGGTCGGGGAACGGCAGCAGGGCGTCGAAGGCGTCGGCGCGGATCGCCGTCACCGGCGCGATCTCGACGAAGCGGGTGCGCCGCGCGGCCAGGCCCGGCCGCCGGCGCGTGACCTCCCACGCCGCGTGTGAGGCGAAGGCGTGCGCCGGCTGGGCGAGGCGGAAGCCGTGGTGCTCGGCCAGCGAGATGAAGACGTCGAGGAAGTCGCGCGGCAGCTCGACGTCGTCGTCGATGATCAGCAGCCAGTCGAAGCCGCGTGGCGGGTGGGCGATCAGCGCCCCGTTGAGGTTGGCCCACTTGCCGGCCCCCTCGGCGGCCGGCACGATCCGCATCAGCGCGTCGTGGTGGGAGGCGCCGAGCTCGCGCCCGACCTCGGCCGCCGCGCGGGCGTGCTGCGGGCGCACGACCGAGAGCACCAGGACTCGCCGCTTGGGCTCCTGGCGCGCGTGCTTCGCCAGCCGCCGTCGCGTGCGCGAGGTCCCGACGTTCGCGCGGGTGTCGCGCAGCCGCCCGGCGATCAGGCCGCGGCGCCCGAGCGTGCCCGAGCGCCCGCTGAGGTAGTCCGGGTCGCGCGTCGAGGGAGGCACGCGCTTGGGCCGCAGCGCCTCGCGCAGGCGCCCCAGCGTGAGCGCGGTCAGCACGATCCCGTTGCCACAGCGGCGGCGGAAGACGTGCCACGCGCAGCCGGCCAGCGTCCGCAGCTCGGCCGCGACCGGCGGCGCGACGCCCTTGCGCGCGTCGTAGCGGCGCGAGTTGCGCCCGCGCCCGTAGGCGGCGCGCGAGAGCCCGCGGATGCGCGCGTCTGCGCCGGTGCGGCGGTGGTCGACCCCCGCGGCGGCGACGTAGCGGATCCGGCCGCCCGCGTTCTTCAGCCGCCGCTGCCAGTCCTCCTCGTCCCCGTAGAGGTCGAGGCCGGGATCGAAGCCGCCGGCGAGGTCGAGGGCGTCCCGGCGCAGCGTCAGGTTCGCCCCCCACACGAACTCGGCGTCGCGGTCGTCGGAGCCGAGGTCGAGCGTGGTCACCGGTGGCGGCTCGCGTCCGCAGGCGTGCAGGTTCGTGCCCTCCAGCCGCGCCCGGATCGGGCCGCCGAACGCGTCGTAGTCCGGCTCCGAAGCGGCCGCGGCGATCAGCGCGCCGAGCCAGCCGGGCCAGGCCTCCGCGTCGTCGTCGAGGAAGCACAGGAGATCGGATTCGGCGAGCGCGATCGCCGTGTTGCGCGCCGCGTTGAGCCCGCGCGTCTCGCCGTGCGCCTCGTAGCGCGCGCCGTGCGCGGCGGCGAGCGCTGCCGTCTCCAGGTCGGCGGGATCATCCTCGACCACGATCAGCTCGGCGCCGTGCTCGGCCGCCTGGGGCGCGGCGGACGCGAGCGCGACCGCGAGGTAGTCGCGGCGGCGCCGGGTGGGGATGAGGATGGAGGCAGCCGGGGGCACCGCGCGCAGCAGCTTAGGCTTGCCGCTCGATCGTGGGCGAAACGCCGGTCAGACCAACGCACGCCCGATCGCCCGGATGCGGCGAGCCGCCGTGTCCTCAGGGCCTTGAATCGCGCGATGGCGCCTTCGCCGGTCGTGTGGCCCGCTCGGCCAATGTGGCGAAGATCCCCACCACGGCGAGCAGGCCGAGGATGATGGGCGCGAAGCTCAACGTGCCGTGTGAGGTGCGGGCTTCCGGGCTCGCCTTCGCCGCCGGCTTGGTCGAGGCCGGCTTCGTGCGCGTCTTCGGCTTCGCGGCGGGCTTCGGCGGCGGCGGCTTCGCCGTCGCGGCCGGCGTGCTCATGGGCGCGACCGGCGCCCGCGTCGCCGTGCTGGTTGAGAGCGACAGCGAGGCCGCGGCCTTGGTCAGCGTCCGCCGGAGGCCGGTCTCGGCGTCGGTGACGGCGCGGCTCGCCTCGGCGTAGGGTTGAGGCGAGCGGGCACGCGCCGCGCTCGCGAGCGCCGCGTAGGCCTGTGCCGTCGCGGTCAGTGCCCCGGCCGTGGCGCCGGGCAGACCGCGGCCGTCACTCACCGGCGCGAGCGCAGCGCCGGCGGCCCTGTGCGCGCGGGCCAGCCGGTCGGCGGCGAGCGCCTGGCCGGTCGGGCGCGTCGCAGCAGCGAGTTCGTCCAGACCTTTGGTGCGAGAGGTGTTCAGGTCGTGCACGGCGCCTGGGAACCTGCTGAAGAAGGCCGCGTTCCGGCTCGGCGTCAGCGGGTCCGAACCCGGCACCGTGACCGCGGCAGCGAGCGCGTCACAGGCACGCGGGACGCGATCCTCGAGCGGGCTTGTACAGGCGACCGTGGCCACGCCGCTCGTCGTTGGGGCGGTGTAGAGGAGCGTCATCGAGCCGTCGCCGCCTGGGAAGCGGTAGCGCCATGCCTGCCGGCCTGAGGCGAGCCGGACGAGGTCCGGGCGCTCGGGCGCGCCCTCGAGCGCGCGCACGAAGGCCGCGGGGAGCAGCGTCGCCGATGTCGCGGGCAGTCGCTCGACGCTCGCGCGCAGGCCCGCATCCGCGTTATGCAGCCCGAGCGGCCGGCTGAAGCCGGGGACGGTCACGACCTCGGCCCGCTCCCACCCGCTCGGGAGCGGGACCCGCAGGCCCGCGTGGACGATCGACCGCGGCACCGCTACGGGTCGCGGCGCCGGCGCGTCCCGCGTCCGGCTGAGCAGCAGGCCGGCGATCACCGCGATCGCGATCAGGATGGACACCACGGCGGCAGACGCGGTGCGCCGCTCGACCGGCCGCACGTCTGCGGATGCGCTCGACACGCTCATGACTCGCCCGACGTGTCGAACGAGCCCGAGGGCGGGGGCGACGTCGGGGCCGGGGTGGGCCTCGGTGCGGCCGGCTTCGGCCTCGGCGCGGGCGCGCTGCGAGGAGCGGGCGGGACGGGGCGCGGCGCGGCGGTCGGCACCGGCTGAAC
>JBDTMF010000199.1:0-7614 GCA_039934455.1 Solirubrobacteraceae bacterium | reverse complement strand
GGCCGCGAAAGCCGCCCGGCTCGAAGTCAGCTCCGAGTTGCTCAAGCTGGCGAAGATCGTCAAGAGTCCAGCCATGACGCTCGAATGAATCGTTTCGTGAAGCGCTCTTCGCTCGGTGCGCGTCTGACGAGGATCATCGTGGCCACGAGCAGCCTGGCGCTGCTCCTCGGAGCGCTGTTCTTCGCGATGTACGACTGGAGCCAGGCCAAGCAGGCGCTGGTGGGCGATCTGCACCTCGTCGCCGACGTGTTGGGCACGAACCTGCGCTCCGCGCTGGAGTTCGATGATCGCGGCTTCGCCGCCGACGAGCTGAAGAAGCTTTCGAATCAGGAGAACGTGCTGGCCTCGCGCCTGTACGCGAGCGACGGATCCCTGTTCGCCGAATGGTCCAAGCCGGGACACAAAGCAAGCGGGCTCCCCGAGCACCTCGAGGATTCGGACAACGGCGAGATCGAGGACGATACGCTGCGCGTCTTCCACGACATCCTGCGCGACGAAAAGCGCGTGGGCACGATGTGCATCGAGAGCGACCTTTCGCCGGTCTACGTGCGACTCAAGAGCCTGCTGTGGATCCTCGCCGGAGGCTTCCTCGCCTGTCTTGCCTTGTCATGGTGGCTGGCGCGCCGCATGCAGGCGCGCATTTCGGCGCCGATCCTCGATCTCTCCATGACGGCGCGGCGTGTCAGCCAGGACGCCGACTATTCCGTGCGCGCCCGCACGCTCTCGCCTCTGGAGAACAGCGACGAGACCCACGAGCTGATCGACTCCTTCAATCGCATGCTGAGCGAGATCGAATTCAAGGACGCAGAGCTCGAGCTCCACCGCCAGAATCTCGGCGCCGAGGTCAAGCGGCGTACTTCGGAGCTGGTCGAAGTCAACGTCCAGTTGAATGCCGCGATGGGGGAAGCGACCGCGGCGACCACGGCCAAGTCCCAGTTCCTCGCCAACATGAGCCACGAGATCCGCACGCCGATGAACGGCGTGATCGGGATGGCCGAGCTGCTGCTCGACACCGAGCTCTCCGACGAGCAGCGCGGCTACGCCTCGATGGTGCGCAGCTCCGGCGACGCGCTGCTGCAGATCATCAACGACATCCTCGACCTCTCGAAGATCGAGGCCGGCAAGCTCGAGCTCGAGCACGCACAGTTCACGCTCTCGGAGGCGGTCGACGCCGCCGTCGACATGCTCGCCGAGAACGCCCGCGCCAAGGGCATCGAGCTGCGCGCCTTCATCGAGCGGCGCGCGCCGCTGCGGGTCGTCGGGGACCATTTCCGCCTCCAGCAGATCCTCACCAACCTCGTCTCCAACGCCGTCAAGTTCACCGCGGAGGGCGAGATCACCGTGCGCGTGACCGAGGGCAAGCCGACCGCGAGCGGCCAGTGCGTGCGCTTCGAGGTCACCGACACCGGGATCGGGATCGAGCCCGGCGCGGCCGAACGGCTGTTCGAGCCCTTCAGCCAGGCCGACTCCTCCACGACCCGCACCTACGGCGGCACCGGGCTCGGGCTGAGCATCTGCCGCGAGCTCGTCGAGCTGATGGGCGGCGAGATCGGCGCCACGGGCGCGCTCGGCCGCGGCAGCACATTCTGGTTCACGGCCGACCTCGGCCTCGTCGCCACGGCCGCCGTCGGCGCGAGCGCCCCGGCGCCCGCAGCGCCCGGCCCCGACGGCGACGCGCTGGCGCTGCTCGTCGTCGACGACAACGCCGTCAACCGCACCGTCGCGGCCGAGATGCTGCGCAAGCGCGGCTACCGCGTCGAGGTCGCCCGCAACGGCGCCGAGGCCGTCGCCGCCGCGGGGCGCGACCGTTACGCGGTCGTGCTGATGGACCTGCACATGCCGATCATGGACGGCTACGAGGCGACGCGGGCGATCCGCAGCGCCGAGCGCGAAGGCCCGCGCACCGCGATCGTCGCCATGACCTCCGACACGCTCGACAGCGTGCGCGAGGCCTGCTTCGCGGCCGGGATGGACGACCACCTCGCCAAGCCGGTGACCGGCGAGGCGCTGGCCGCCGCGATCGAGCGCTGGCGCGCCGGCTCCCGGCTCGGCCCGGCGACGCCCGCACCCACCGGGAGCTCCGAGACGGACCTCGACCTCGGCGTGCTGCGCCAGATCACCGCCGAGACCGGCGGCGACGAGAACTCCCAGCTCATCCGCGACCTCGCCGGCCTCTTCCGGGAGGACTCGCGCCGCGGCCTCAAGCAGGTCGCCGACGCCCTGCGCCAGAAGGACGCCGAGGGCGTCGCCCGCGCCGCCCACGCGCTCAAGGGCTCGAGCGGCCAGCTCGGCGCCGCCCGGACCGAGGCGATCTCCGCCGAGCTCCAGGCCGTCGCGGAGACGGGCGAGCTGGGCTCCGCGAAGGTCCTGCTGCGGCGGCTCGAGACGGCGGTGGTCGCCGCCCAGTCCGCGCTCACGACCGCGCTGCCCGAGACCTCGAAGAAGTAGCGTGCGGGGCCGTGTGGCTCCAGCGCGAGATCTCGCTGCGCCCGCCCGGGCGCGGGTTCCACCTCGTCACGCGTGAGGTCGTCGGCGCGCTGCCCGAGCTCGGCGAGCTGCGGGTTGGGCTGCTCCACCTCTTCATGCTGCACACCTCGGCGTCGCTGACGCTGAACGAGAACGCGTCGCCCGACGTGCGGCGGGACTTCGAGTCCTACTTCAACGAGGCGGTCCCCGAGGATGCGCCCTACTGGACCCACACCGACGAGGGTCCCGACGACATGCCCGCCCACATCAAGGCCTCGGTGCTCGGGCCTTCGCTGTCATTGCCGATCGCCGACGGGCGCCTCGCGCTCGGCACCTGGCAGGGGATCTACCTGTGCGAGCACCGCGACCGGCCGTCCGGCCGCCGCCTGCTCGCGACGGTCTGGGGCGAATCGCGAAGCTGACAGCTAGCGCCCCTTCCAGACCGGGGCGCGCTTCTCGGCAAAGGCGGTCGCGCCCTCGCGGGCGTCCTCAGAGCCGAAGACCGGGCCGGCGATCTCGCCCTGGCGCTGCCAGGCCTCGTCCTCGCTCCAGTCGCCCTGGGCCTGGAGGATGCGCTTGCTGGCGTCGAGCGCGAGCGGGCCGTTGGCGGCGACCGCAGCGGCGAGCCCGCGCGCGACCGCGACCGCTTCGCCCGGCTCGGCCAGGCGGTTGACGAGGCCGACCTCGGCGCCGCGCTCGGCGCTGATGGGATCGCCGGTGAGTGCCATCTCCATCGCGAGGTGGTAGGCCATCCGCCGCGGCAGGCGCAGCAGCGCGCCGCCGGCGGCGACCAGCGATCGCTTGGCCTCCGGGATGCCGAGCTTGGCGCCGCGCGCGGCGACGATCAGGTCGCAGGCGAGCGCGATCTCGAGGCCGCCGGCGACGGCGAAGCCCTCGATCGCGGCGATGATCGGCTTGCGCGGCGGGCCCTGGGCGATGCCGGCGAAGCCGCGGCCCTCGACATGCGGGCTCTCGCCCTGGACGAACGCCTTCAGGTCCATGCCGGCGCAGAAGCCGCGGCCGGCGCCGGTGAGGATCGCGACCTGCAGGTCGTCGTCCGAGTCGAGGCGGTCGAGCGCGGCGGCGACCCCGGCGGCCAGCGCGGCGTTGACCGCGTTGCGCGCGTCGGGACGGTTGAGCGTGATCAGGAGCACGCCGCCGTCGGCTTCGGTGAGAACCGCCTCCTCTGCCATGCGGGGCGGCAGACTACTGCGGTGCGGCGGCCTCGAGGTCCGCCAGCAGCCAGTCGGCGTCGGCGCCGAGCCCACGCAGGATCTTGCCCATCGCGCGGGTCAGCACCTCGACCTCCTCCTCGCTGAGGTGCTGCTGGAAGTACTCCTCGACCTTGGCCATGTGGATCGGGGCGGCGCGGTCGAGCGCCGCCTGCCCCTTCTCGGTCACGTGCGCGTAGGTGGCCCGGCGGTCGTGCGCAGGGACCTCGCGGCGCACGAGCCCGGCCTCCTCCATGCGGGAGATCAGGCGCGTCGCCCCGCCGCGCGAGAGGAGCAGGTCGTCGGCGAGTGCGCCCATGCGCGCGCACGCCTCGGGTGCCCAGCTGAGCTTGGCGAGCACCTCGAACCAGGACAGGGGAATGCCGGCCTCGGCCTCGAGCTCGGCGTTGATCCGCTCGGTGAGGCGCGTGTTCGCGTGGAGCATCGCGTACCACGCGAGGAACGGCTTCTTCTCTCCGTGAAGTCCCATGGGGCAGAATTGTATCGGCAACGGTTGACAAGTCAACTCTTACCTGACAGCCTTGCGGCGTCAAAAGTTTCCGACGCAACCTTTGCGAGGTCAACGTGAGTGATGGACAGAACACACCGCGTCGTCCGACACCGTGGACGTCGTGTGGCAGGCGAAGGGCGGCGTCAAGCGTGCCGACGTTCAGGAGCGCACCGGCGCGCTGCTGACCGCGGCCTCGCGCCTCGAGGGCATGGGTGCCGCCGCGCCGCCCGAGATCTCCCGCGACGGGACGATCGCCGTGTCGCGCCTGTCGCTCACGGAGCGGCCCGACAGCGTGCCGGTCACCACCGGCAAGCGCCTGATCTCGCTCGCGCAGGACGCGGGCCGGGACGGGCTGCGCGTCGAGATGGGCGGCCAGGTCATCACCAACGCGCAGCAGGCCGCGCTGTCCTCCGAGGCGGTCGGCCTGATGATCGCCGCGCTCGTGCTGGTGCTGACCTTCGGGACGCTGATCGCCGCCGGGCTGCCGATCGTGACCGCGCTCTTCGGCCTCGGCATCTCCTCGGCCGCCGTCGGCCTGCTGGCCGCCGTCATGGACGTGCCGGACTGGTCGACCGCGGTCGCGAGCATGATCGGCCTCGGCGTCGGCATCGACTACGCCCTGCTGATCCTCACGCGCCACCGCACCGCGCTGGCAGCGGGCCTCCAGCCGCGGGCCGCCGTCGTCGAGGCGGTCTCGACCGCCGGGCACTCCGTGCTGATCGCCGGGACCACCGTCGTCATCTCGGCTGCTCGGCCTGTTCCTCATGGGCCTCGGATACCTGCAGGGCGTCGCACTGTCGGCGAGCTTCGCCGTGCTCGTGACGATGGCCGCGTCGGTGACGCTGCTGCCGGCCCTGCTCGGCTTCGCCGGGCGCCGGATCGACCGGCTGCGGATCCCGGGCACCGCCCGCGCCGCGGCCGCCGACCCCGACACGACGCCGGCCGCGCGCTGGAGCCTCGGCGTGCAGCGCCGTCCGTGGGCCGCCGCGCTGGTGGCCGCCGCGGTGCTGCTGGTGCTCGCCACGCCGTTCCTGGGGCTGCGCCTCGGCTTCCCGGACGCCGGCAACGATCGCGCGGCGACGACCACCCGGCAGGCCTACGACCTCGTGTCCAAGGGCTTCGGGCCGGGCGCCAACGGCCCGCTCGTGTTGGCGGCCGAGCTGCGCGGGCCCGGCGATCGCCCCGAGCTGACCGCGCTGACGACCCGGCTGCGCGAGCAGCCCGGGATCGCCGCCGTCGGGACGCCGACGGTCAACGCGGCCGGCGACACCGCGGTGCTGATGGTGACCCCCACCACGTCGCCGCAGTCGACCGCGACCGGCGACCTGATCCGGCATCTGCGCTCCGACGTCCTGCCCAGCGCGGGCATGCCGATCAGCGTCGGCGGCACGACGGCGTCGTTCGTGGATCAGGCCGACGTCACCCAGACCCGCCTGCCGCTGTTCATCGGCGGCGTCGTGATCCTCTCGATCCTGCTGCTGACCGCGACCTTCCGCTCGGTCACCGTGGCGCTGAAGGCGGGCGTCATGAACCTTCTGTCGATCGGCGCCGCCTACGGCGTCGTGGCCTACCTCGCCAAGGGCGGCTGGGCCGGGCAGCTCGTCGGGATCGACACCCCGACGCCGGTGCCGCCGTTCATCCCCGTGATCATGTTCGCGATCCTGTTCGGGCTGTCGATGGACTACGAGGTGTTCCTGCTCAGCCGGGTCCGCGAGGAGTTCCTGGCCGGCCGCAGCACGGCGAGCGCCGTCACCGAGGGGCTGGCGCGGACTGCGCGGGTCATCACCGCCGCGGCGCTGATCATGGTCGCCGTGTTCGGCGCCTTCGCCCTGAGCCCGGAGGTCTTCCTCAAGCTCATCGGCATCGGGATGGCCTCGGCGATCCTGATCGACGCGACGCTCGTGCGGATGGTGCTCGTGCCGGCCGTGATGCAGCTGCTCGGCGACCGCAACTGGTGGATGCCGCGCTGGCTGGACCGGCTGATCCCCGGCGCGGAGGCACAGCCGCAGCCCGCCTGACCTTGCCTTGACCGGTGGGGCCCGCCTAGGGTTGGCCTTGAGGCGCCATGGCCGTCAGCGCACCTCGATCCATACTCAACCCGGCGGGCCCCCTGGTCCGGCGACAGCGCGTCGACCGCTCGGGCAGTGGGAGTCGATCCTCGCGGCGCTGGCGGCCGCGGCCGGCGTGGTGGGCGCGGTCAAGCCGCCGCTGAACGCCGAGAAGGCGCTGACCGCGGGCCGCCAGGAGGTCGGGGACCGCGTCGAGGCCGAGCGGACCCAGGAGCGCGAGGCGCTCACCGCGGCCCGGGCCGAGCGCGACGCGGCGGGGGAGGAGCTCGCGCGCATCGCGTCGGGCCGGGTCGTGCACGACTACTTCGCCGAGCGCGCCGGCGCCGCCGACTACCGAGAGCGGATGGGGCTGCTCTCCACCGTGCGCCGCGACTTCGGCGACCTGCGCGGCTGGCTGCGTGACGGGGACCGCCCGGGACCCGACGTGGCGCGCATCGTCCTCTATGTCGACGACCTCGACCGCTGCCCGGCGGATCGCGTGGTCGAGGTGCTCGAGGCGGTCCACCTGCTGCTCGCGCTCGACCTGTTCGTGGTCGTCGTCGGCGTCGACCCGCGCTGGCTGCTGGGTTCGCTGGAGCACCACTTCGAGGCCCAGTTCGCGCCCCGTGGCAGCCGCCCCGGCCGGCTGCGCTGGCGGACGACGCGGCAGCAGGTCGCCGACCAGCCGCGCGAGGTCGGCGGGCGAGGCAAGCGCGGGCTCGGGCGCCGCGACGCTCGAGGCCGAGGAGCCCGACCCGGCCGGGCTACGCGTCCAGCCCGCGGAGCGCGCGTTCCTCGGCGAGCACCGCGCGGTCCTGACGCTGCTGGCCGCGCTGGTCGGGACGCCCGGCGCGGCGACCCAGGCGTTCGGCGCGCTGCTCGCCGAGCCGCCGGAGGTGCCCTGGTCCGAGTTCCTCTCGCGGCTGCAGGCGGCGCCGGTCCGGTCCGAGACGCGGCAGCTGGCCGCCGCGCTGCGCGCGGTCACGGACCGCACGGGGCTGAGCGGCGAGCTCGCGACGCTCCAGAGCTGGACGCCGCGCGACGCCCGCTACTCGTTCGAGACCGCCCGCCTCGTGCCGGAGCCTATGCCCCGAACAGGGTGAGGGCGGGCTCGCGCTCGCCGCGCAGCACCGCGAGGTCGACCTCGACCCAGGCGAGGCCGCGCGCCTCCGCGAGCACCCGCGCCTGCGGCTTGACGACCTGGGCGGCGAGCACGCCGCGGCACTCCCCGAGCGCCGGATCGAGCCGGATGCGCTCGAGGTACCGCGTGAGCTGCTCGACGCCGTCGATCGTGCCGACGCGCTTGATCTCGACCGCGATCCAGCCGTCGTCGTCGTCGCGGCACATCAGGTCGACGGGGCCGATGTCGGTCGGCCAC
>JBDTMF010000198.1:0-7623 GCA_039934455.1 Solirubrobacteraceae bacterium | reverse complement strand
GTGCTCGCGCTGCGCTACTACGAACGGTCGAAGCGGACTCAGCTCGTCGCCGAATGGCGCGAGGCTGAGGCACTCGGCGGCAGTGCCCTACAGGATGCCTTCGTTCGCTGGGGCCGCGGGATGAGCTTTCACGAGTTCGAGCTTATCTTCGACGATCTGCCGCGTCACGTAGTCCGCGGCGGCTGGGAGCCGGAACTCTTGGGCGAGCGCGAGATCTATCGCGAGGAGCTCGCCTTGCAACGTATCCTGGACACGGCTCGGCCGGACCTGCCGCCGGCCTTCTCCCGGTACTGGCTGGACATCATCCTGACGGCGCGTCCAGCGGAGCGTCCACCGCCGCACGTCCGGCCGTGGCGGCTTGAGACGAGCTCCAGCGCGCAAGCGGGTGTCGTCTACTCGGACACGGAGGTCGTGCTCCTCAACTCAAGTGACTCGACGCTGGTCGTGGTGCTGCCAAGTCCGAGCCGACGGCTGGTTATCACGGCCGGCGGCACTGACCGCGACGTCGCGCTTACGGTCCACCAACCGGCCCACGGGATCAGCCTCGAGGGCTCCGCCAGGGGGAACGATCGTCCGCTCGACCTGAACTTCCCGCAGCCGGCAAATCGCTACGAGATCCGGGCCGCCGAACCGACCACGGTGTCGTTCGTCGGATACGTGGCCTAACGGGTGACCGAACTCCGAGGCGTGCTGTTGAGCCGCCGTTGCTTAGCGCGGTCGGCGTAGCAGGCGCCTGAGACCCGACCGGCGCGGCGGCTCGCCCGCCTCGACACGCTCGAGCCGGGCACGAACTTCGGCAAGCTCGGCGCCGAGCGCCCCGGCGCTGGCCTGGGTCTCCTCGTAGGCGCTCCACAGCGAGGCGACGTCCGCCTCGCGCGCCTCGCGCTCGGCGACCTGCGCGGCGGCGAACTCGGCGAGCACCTCGTGCTCGGCGTCCATCAGCCGGCGGCGTACCCCCTCGGCTAGCGGGCCCTCCGCCGGGGGGTCGGCATCCTCGCCGCCGGTCAGCAGCCGCGTCGCGCGCGGCGCGCCATCCCGCGCTCCGTCGACGCGCGGGGGGAGCGCCTCGGCGACCATCTCGGCGGTCGCCGCCATTCTCGCAACGCCCTCCGGCCGCGTCGGCAGGTCGGTCACGGCGTCTGCCCACTTCGCGAGCAGGCGCTCGCGGTGGCGCCCGTAGACCCAGTCCCGGAAGCGCAGCGTGGCCAGCGCCCCGCCCCCCTCGGCCTGCGACGCGCCCCGTCGGTGCGTCGTGACGGCGACCGGGTCGGCGACCACGTCGTAGCCGTGCGCGCGCAGCCCGATCGAAAAGTCCGCGTCGACGTACGTGAAGGGGAAGAACCGCTCGTCGAAGCCTCCGACTGCCTCCCACGCCGAGCGCCGCACGAACATCGCCGAGGCGGCCGTAACGCCGACCGGGAACGCGCTATCCGCCGCCGCAAGCTGCGGGGCGTTGTGCTCACCAAGCGCGGTGAGGTCGCCGGTCCCCCAGATCACCGCGCCGAGGTGCTGGAGCGAGCCGTCGGGGTTGAGCACGCGGGTGCCGAGGGCGCCCGCGCGCGGCTCCCGTTCCGCGGTCTCGCGCAGCCGTTGAAGGCAGCCGGGACGCAACTCGGTGTCCTCGTGCAGCCCGAAGACGAACGGGCCCCGCGCGAGGTCGAACGCGAGGTTCCAGGCCGCGGCGGTGCCCGTGTTCACGTCCGAATCGATGACCCGGACGCCCTCCGTACGCGCCACGTCATCGCGCACCTCCTCGCTCGGCTGTCCGAGCACCACGATGACCTCGACGTCGAGGTCGCCCTGGGTCGCCCGGATCGAGTCCAGGCAGGCGCGGATCAGCGCAGGGTCGCGCGTCGCCAGCGCCATGATTGAGACATCGGGCGTGCTCACCTGTCCGGGAGGTTCCAGTCGAACTGGATGAGCCCGGACTGGGGATCGATCCGGTACTTGTCCGGATCATCGCGGTCGAACGGCCGCGTCGGGAAGTTCAGGACGACCGCGTCACGTTGCATGTAGTTCTGGTCGCCGTGCCAGACGCCCGGCGGGATGAGCAGGAGCGCCCGGGCCTCCTCGGTGAGGTGGTACTCGCCGAACGACCCGCACGTGGGCGACTTCGTGCGCCCGTCGTACAGCACGACGCGCACGTGCCCGGAGGCGATGAAGTACCGGTCGGCCTGCTTCCTGTGCATGCCCCACGCCTTGATGCGGCCTGGGCGAATCGTAAAGCAGTACGAGTAGACGACCGGCTCGTCCCAAAAGTCGTTGTCGAAGTTCACCACCTCGGTGAGGCTGCCGCGGTGGTCGACGTGCGAAATCAGCCGGACATAGCGCACCCCCTCGATCGGGGTGCGGACGAGCCGCCCGTCGCGGTCGACGGTCGGGGGGTCCTGCTCGGCGGGCGGCTGGACTTCCTGGGCCAGCGCGTAACGGTCTTTCGGCGTCGACGACATCAGTGCCTCCTTCAGTGCGCGACACAGTAGAGACTCACTGCTCCTCGCGGCTGCGGGGCCCGCTCGCGGAACGACTGAGCCCGGCGAAGACGACGAGCAGGTGGGCGCTCACGCCACGCCCTCGATGACGACGGCGCCGCAGCGGGACGCTGGCCGCAGGACGCCCCGCAGCGAGCGCAGAAGACGATCGAGCCGAACACGAAGTCATCGGCCGACGGCCAGCCCCCTTCTTCGTCTGGACGGCCACGGAGTCGACGCAGGCCACCTCCGCCTTCACGCGCTCGAACCGCTCAAGCGAGATTAGACCGCCTTCACGCATTGCCCACAACGCGCCGTTGCTAGCGTGGCGCGCCGCATCATGGCCCGCATTGCACTCGTCACACGGGAGCTGTACCCCTTCGTCGGCGGCGGGATCGCCCCGATCGTCCGAGCCCTCTCCGACGTGCTCTCCGACGATGCCGACGTGACGCTGATCACCACTGCCGCGCATCGCGTCCGGTACCGCGAGCTCACGACCGACGGGCCGCTGTACGCCCCCGGGGTGAAGGTGCTGTTCGTCGAAGAGCCTCCGCCCGGCGTCGGGCACTTCTACTCGTGGCTGCAGGCGTGGGGCCATCGCGTCTACGGAGCCCTCGTCGATGCGTTCCCGGACGGCGGCCCTGACCTCATCGAGTTCCCCGACTACCTGGCGGAGGGCTTCGTGACGCTGCAGGCCAAGCGGACAGCAGACCCGCGACTGCGCAACGCGGTGGTGGCCGTGCGGCTGCACACCACGACGGAAATCGTCAGCGTGCTCAACGGTCATCAGGCCAGGGATCTCGAGTCGCGCGCGATCTACCAGATGGAGCGCTACTGCCTACGCCACGCGGACCGCCTCCTCTGGCCAGGGGGCGACGTGCTCGACACCTATCGGCGCTTCTACGGCGCGGACCAGCTCGCTCACGCGGTCGAGATCCCCGATGCGTTCCTTGTCGAGGACAACGCTGTGGACGAGCCTGCGCCGCCTCCCCATGAGGGGCCGCTGCGACTCCTCTACATCGGCCGGATGGAGCGGCGCAAGGGCGTGCAGAACCTCCTCCGTGCGCTTACCTCGACGGAGCAGGAGGACTGGAGGCTGACGCTCCTCGGGGGCGACACGGACACCGGGCCGCTCGGTACCTCGATGCGGAACCAGCTCGAGTTCATGGCGTCCAACGAGGACCGGATCAGCTTTCGCGAGCCCGTCCCCCGAGCGGAGGTCGGCCGGCTCATCCGCGAGCACGACGCGGTGATCATCCCGTCGCTCTGGGAGTGCTGGCCCAACGTCGTGCGCGAGGCCTTCCTGCACGGGAGGGCGGTGATTGCGACTCCGGTGGGCGGGCTTACGGCGTTCGTCCAGCCCGGCGTCAGCGGCTGGCTCGCTGAGGACACGACCGTCGACGCCCTGCGAGCGGTGCTCGAGCCGCTCGTCCGGGAGCCGGAGCGGGTGCGCGAGCTCGCCGCCGCCGGCGGGCCGCAGCGCGTCCTGACGGAACTCGCGGAGCCTCAAATGGTCAAGGAGCGGTATGGGGCGATGATCCGCGCCGTATCGCCGCCGCGTCCGCGGGTCCGGGCCGCCGCGGCAGGGCCGCCGCTCGTCTCGGTGGTTGTGCCCTACTTCGCCCTCGACGCCTATGTTGAGGACACACTGCGCTCGATCTCGGCGCAGACCTACTCGAACCTCGAGACGCTCGTGGTCAACGACGGCTCGCTGCGCGAGCAGGACCGCATGCTCGAGGAGATGAGCGAGCGCTACCCCATCCGGCTGTTGACGCAGCGCAATCGCGGTCTCGGGGCGGCGCGCAACTTCGGCATCGTTCACGCACGCGGACGCTTCATCCTCCCGCTGGACGCCGACGACGTGATCGACCCCGACTTCGTTGAGTGCTGCGTCGAGGCGCTCCTCCGCGACCCTGAGCTTGCCTATGTCGGGACCTGGTCGCGGTACATCGACGAGGAGGGCGAGCCCGTCGAAGGGGCCAACCCGGGCTATACCCCGCTGGGCAACTGGTCGTCTCTCACCGAAGAGCAGAACGTCGCCGGGAGCGCCAGCGCTGTGATCCGCCGGTGGCTCTTCGACGTCGGATTTGCCTACAGCCACGACCTCACCAGCTACGAGGACTGGCTGTTCTACCTGCAACTGCGCCGCGCCGGCCACCAGGGAGCCATTATCCCGCGCGCGCTGCTGCAATACCGGATCCGCACGTCTTCGATGCTGCGGTCCACGGGCATCCTGAGATGGGAACGCCTTCAGGGTGAGGTTGCCGCCCTGCTCGCAGAAGGAGATATGCAATGGACGTCCACGAACGCCTGAACGAAGAGGAGCTCGCGCGCGGCGACTACCTCGCTGCTTCTCACCTGCACCGCTACGCGCTGGCCGCCGAGCTTTGCGCCGGCCTGCACGTCGTGGACCTCGCCTGCGGCGTCGGCTACGGCACCGAGATGCTCGCCGGGACGGCCGCCTCGGCCCACGGAGTCGACATCGACGAGGCGACTATCGAGCGCGCAGTCGCGACGCGCACCCGCGAGGGCCTTCGATTCACGGCGGCGGATGCAGAGGCTTTCCTGCGCCGGGCCGGCCGGGAGGACGTCGACGTCGTGGTGATGTTCGAGGGGCTCGAGCACGTGCCAAATCCCGGGGCGGTGCTGGACGAGCTCGACCGGTTGGCGAAGGCCGGAACCAGGCTGATCGTGTCGGTGCCCAACAGTCGCGCGTTCCGAGAGCGCAACCCGTTTCACGTTACGGACTTCGGCTACGCCGAGGCGCGCGAGGCATTCCGCCGCTTCGGCGAGGTCACGATGCTCTATCAAGTGTTCGCCGAGGGCTCCGTGATCCTGTCCGAGGGAGCCGACGGCGTGGACTTCCGCGGCCGGGTCGCCTCGCTCGACTACGCCGAGCCAGAGTATGCGAACGACTTCATCGCCGTCGTGGGCTTCGAGCCGGACGGGCTGACCACGGTCACGTCGGAGCTCAACCTCGTGGCGACCCCGAGCCACAACCGCTACATGCTCGACCTCGAGCGCGCGAACGCGGAGTACTTCCGCAACAACCGCCAGCTCGCCCGAGGCATCTATGGTAAACACGATGCGGCGGCGGCGACCGTCGTCGCGCGCTTCGAGCGTGAGCTGTACGAGGAGCGAACACGCTCGGAACAGCTCAAGCGCCAGCTCGAAGAGACAGAGCGGACGCTGCACCTTGAATGGGCGTGGCGCGACGCGCCGCGTTACCACCTTGCCGACCGCCTAGTCGGCTCGGTGCAGAGGCTCCCAGTGATCTATCCCCTTGCCGCGTGGATGTGGATGCGCGTGCGTCCTCGCTTCAGCTCGCGCGTCGGGCGACGGAACTGAGGCGCCGAAGCCGCGAGCCGAGGCGGCGCCGCAGCGCGTCGCGTTGGTAGGCACGACTGCGCCTCACGACGTCCAGCACAACCGCTGGCGGCCAGCCGCGGCGCCGTGCCTCCTCTGACCCGGCAATCGTTTCGACCACCCAGGCCCGTGACCTGCCAGCGGCCAGCGCCGCCCCGTAGGCCACGGCTCCTTCCGGATCCACGGCCCGCCCCAAGAGCAGGCGGTAGACCGCTGCGACGAACTCGTCCAAGGGGACGCCTACAAGTGCGCTGAGCTGCGCCGCAAGCTCCTGTCGAGTCACCACATCCGCTGGCGGCAGCCCCGCGGCGCCGGCGACACGTGCCTGGACCTCCTGCAACGCTGCAAGCTCCCGTACGAGGGCCTGCTGCGCGAGGCCCTCGGCCAGGCGGCCCACGTCCGCGGCGGCCCCGGCGTCCGTGCCCCGCAGCATGCAGTGGACGCGCCGGGCGAACTCGCAATCCTCCTCGAGCCATGCGGCACGGAGGGCGGCGCTCGCAGCGGCGAGGGAGACAGCTGGCAGGCGCGCGACGAAGGCGGGGTCGACCCGCCGCCCTCGGGCCTCGACGGACGTCGCCATACGCTGCACGACGGCGGTGCGCTCAGTTCCGGCGCCCAGTTCCACGAGCGTGCTCCGGCCGCCCAGCGGATCGGGTGCGCGTCCGAGGAGCGCCGCGTACGCACAGCTGACGAAGTCCTCGTCGCCTGGCAGTCCGAGGCAATGGCGCAGTTCGTGCTCGTAATCGATCGGGAAGCGCTCGGGCTCGAGCAGGCGGCGGGCGACGTCCGCGGCGCGCTCGAGCGCGAGCGCCGCCCGAGCGCTGAGGAGGGCGTGCAGTGCGCGCTCGGCGTCTCGATCGCTGAGCCGGAGCAGGTCCTTGAGCGCCTGGGAACCGGCGGGGACCTCCACCTCCACCGACTCGCGCTCCCTCAGCGGCGCCAGGGCCGCCCGCAGGGCGACCGCCTCCTCGAGCTCCGGGCGCAACGCCGAGCCGTCCAGTTCGGGCAGCCAGCGTGCACGTACCGGGACGACGTGGATCCAGGCACCGGCGCGGTAGTCGATCCGGTAGCTCGCTCCCGGGCCTTGGGGAACAAGCTCGTGCACCTCATGTCCATCACCCGCCAGGACACCGACCGCCTCCGGCGCCGGCCCCACGACGGCGACCCGTCGGCGTGCCGGCGGCGGCGCATAGATCGGGTAGGCGAGGAATTCTGCGGTTTCGGGCCGGGGGACGTCGCAGCCACGCCGTTCGCCCTTGAGGCCTCGTTGCAGCCCAACGTGGTAGCCCTGGTCGGCACGTCCCAGGTAGCGGGCCAGCTCGTCGGAGGTTAGGTGCCCTGCGCGCTCGGCCTCACGAGCACCCGCCCGGAGCCGCCCGAGCTCGCGGGCGGTGCTCGCGAGCGCCAGGCTCGTGTTGGCGCCCCTCCGCCCGTGGCGCAGTGAGAAGTAAACGCGGTTCTTGACCTCGAAATATGGATCGGTAAACGCTCGTGCGGAGCGCTGGTGCGAGGGAAGGTTGCGATGATGCACCACCGCGCCGTCGAGCGACCGCAGCTGCCAGCCGCGGTCGAGCAGACGGAGGCAGACCTCCGCCTCGTCGAAGTTGTACTCGATCTCCTCGTCGAAGCCGCCGACGTCGGCGAGCGCGCTGCGGCGCATCGCACAGTTGCCTCCGGCGAGGTACAGGAACGGATCCGCGCCAGGACGCGCGAAGCGGTCGAGCGGAGGCTCCTGGTCGAAGTCCTGATCGCCCACCCGCGAGCTGACGAGGTGGCGCCATTGGACGCG
>JBDTMF010000197.1:0-7645 GCA_039934455.1 Solirubrobacteraceae bacterium | reverse complement strand
CCTGGATCAGGGCGGCGAGGTTCGCGCCGACGCCGCCGTGCGGCCAGCCCTCCTCCACGATCACGCAGCGGTTGGTCTTGCGCACCGACTCGAGGATCGTGTCGAGGTCGAGCGGGCGCAGCGTCCGCGGGTCGATCACCTCGGCCTCGATCTCGTGCTCGTCAGCGAGCTTCTCGGCGGCCTTCTCGGCGGTCAGCGCCATCCGCGAGATCCCGACGATCGTGACGTCGTCGCCCTCGCGCCGGATCGCGGCCTTGCCGAAGTCCACGACCGTGTCCTCGTCGTCGGGGACGTCGCCGCGCTGGCCATAGAGGTACTCGTGCTCGATGAAGATGACGGGGTTGTCGTCGCGGATCGCGGCCTTCAGCAGCCCCTTGGCGTCTGCGGCCGTCGAAGGCACCGCGACCAGCATGCCGGGCACGTGCAGGAACAGCGCCTCGAAGCAATGGGAGTGGGTCGGGCCGAGCTGGTGGCCGGCGCCCTGTGGCATCCGCACCACCATCGGCACGCGGCCCTGGCCGCCGAACATGTAGTGGATCGTCGCCATGTGGTTGACGATCTGGTCGAGCGCGAGCAGGGAGAAGTTGATCGTCATCAGCTCGACGACCGGGCGCAGGCCGGTCATCGCCGCGCCGACGCCCATGCCGACGATCGTGTTCTCGGAGATCGGGGTGTCGCGCACGCGCTTCTCGCCGAACTCGTCGAGCAGGCCCGCGGTCACCTTGAAGGCACCGTTGAAGACGCCGATGTCCTCGCCCATGAGGAGCACGTTCTCGTCGCGCTGCATCTCCTCGCGGAGCGCCTGGTTGAGCGCTTCGCGGTAGCGCATGACGGCCATTACCGCTCGGCCTGCGCCTCGTCCGTCGGCTTCTTGATGCCGACGTCCTCGCGCGACGCCGCATCGACGGCCTTGTCGTACTCCTCCTTCGGCCCCCGCTCGGCCTCGGCGAGCGCGCGCTCGTGCTCGCCGCGATGCACCCCGGCGGAGCGCTCGTCGACGGAATACCAGCCGCGGACCTGGTCGCCGAGCACGTAGACGTCGTCGTAGAGGGACTCGGGCGGCGGGAAGTGGGCCTGGTCGGCGAAGGTCACCGCGTCGTCCACGCGGCTCACGACCTGTTCGTCGAGCTTCTCGGCCTCGCCGTCCTCGAGCATGCCCTCGTCCTCGAGCCGCTTGGCGAAGACCTGAATCGGGTCCTTCTTGCGCCACTCGGCGACCTGCTCCTTGGTGCGGTACTCCTCCGGGTCGGCCATCGAGTGGCCGCGGAAGCGATAGGTGATCGCCTCTACGAGGACCGGGCGGCGGTCCTCGCGCGCCTGCTTGAGCGCCTCGCCGATGACCGCGTAGGTGTCGAGCACGTCCATGCCGTCGCACTGCATCCCGGGGACGCCGAAGCCCTCGCCGCGGCGGTGCAGGTCGGTCACCGCGGAGTGGCGCTCGAGCGAGGTGCCCATGCCGAACTGGTTGTTGGTGACCATGAAGACGACCGGCAGGCGCCACAGCGCGGCGAGGTTGAGCGTCTCGCCGAACGTGCCCTGGTTCGACGCGCCGTCGCCGAACACGCACAGCGTGACCTCCTCCGTGCCCCGGTAGTCGGAGGAGAGCGCCATGCCGGCGGCCAGCGCGAGGTTGCCGCCGACGATCCCGTAGCCGCCCATGAAGCGGTGCTCGCCGTCGAACATGTGCATCGAGCCGCCGCGGCCGTGGGACACGCCCTCCTCACGGCCGAACAGCTCGGCCATGACCTTGTTCGGGTCCGCGCCGCGCGAGAGCGCGTGGCCGTGCGAGCGGTAGGTGGAGATCAGGTAGTCGTCGTCGCGCAACGCGCGGACGGCGCCGACGATCGTCGCCTCCTCGCCGATCGCGAGGTGCAGGAAGCCGCCGACCTTCGCCTTCGCGTACATCTCGCCGGCGCGCTCCTCGAAGCGCCGGATGAGCATCATCGACTCGAGCCACTCGCGCGCGGCGCCGCGCTCGGGCAGCTCGCGCCGCTCGGACTCCTGCTCGGTGGCGTCGGCCATGGGTTCCGGACGTTAGCGCTGATCCCCGACGCCCACCTCTCCCGTACCCGGTCGACTCGTATGCGCACGTACTCCGCGACGTCCTCCGCTCCCGCCGACGCGGCCTGGCCGCTGCTCGCCCGTCCCGGCCGCTGGCCGGAGTGGGCGCCGCACGTGCGCGGCTCGTGGGGGCTCGGCTCGCCCGAGGTGCGCAAGGGCGCGCTCGGCGCCGCGCGGCTGTTCGGGGCCCTGCCGGTCCCCGCGCGCATCGTGGGCAAGCGCCCCGGCCGGTCGTGGACGTGGCGGGTCGGGCCGGTCGAGATGGTCCACCGCGTCGAGCCTCGCGAGCGAAGCGGTGGCGAGGCCTCTGGCCGAGACAGTGGTGGCTGCGAGGTGGCGATCGACGTCATCGCGCCCGCGCCGCTCGAGCGCGCGCTGGCCGCCGCCTACGGCCCGGTCATCGCCGCGACGCTGCGGCGGCTCGCGCTGCGCGCTCAGTCGTCATCGGGCCACTGACCCGTGCGGCCGAAGTGCGCGCGCGCCTCCTCCTCGCGCTCGCGGTCCTGGCGGTCGCGCAGACCGAGCCGGAGGAAGAGGTTGAGCATCATCACGACCACCGCGCAGCCGACCAGCGTCACGCCGGCGCCCTGCACGTTCTCGTTGTCGCCGGCGACGATCAGCACGACGCCGGCGGCGGCGATCGCCGCCGGCAGCCCGATCCGGATCAGCAGCAGCCCGATGCGGGTCATCCCCGCAGCGCCGCCAGCCGCTCGGCGTAGCTGCCCGCCAGCAGCCCGGCCGCCGAGCCGGACGCGATCAGCGTGAAGCCGAGCTCGCGGTAGCGCGGCGCGAGCCCGGGCTCGCCGAGGAAGACGGCGGCGGCCTTGCCGGCCTCGCGCGCGACGGTCGCGACGCGCTCGGCGGCCGACTGCATCTCGGGCGACTCCGGGCCGGGCGGGAGCCCGAGCGCGTGCCCGAGGTCGTAGGGGCCGAGGAAGAGCACGTCGACGCCGGGCAGCGCGGCGATCTCCGCGGCCTCCTCGAGCGCTCCGCGCGTCTCGATCTGGACGGCCACCACGCGCTCGCCGTCGGCGCGCTCGCGGTAGCCGGCGTCGCGCCCGAAGCCGGCGGCGCGCACACCGCCGTGCAGCCCGCGCCCGCCGGCGTAGCGCGTGCGTTCGACCACCGCGGCGGCGTCGGCCAGCCCCTCGACCCGCGGGATGACGACGCCGGCCGCGCCGAAGTCGAGCACCCACCCGAGCTCATCGCTCGCGGCGGAGGGGACGCGCACGAGCACGGGGACGCGCGCCGCGTGCAGCTGGCCGAGCGTGGTGTCGCGGCCGCCCGCGCCGTGCTCGAGGTCGAGCACGAGCCAGTCGAAGCCGGCGGTCGCGGCGATCTCGGCCGCGAGCGGCGCGCCGAGGTCGAGGAACGTGCCGAGCAGCACCTCGCCCTCCTCGATGCGCGCCCGCAGCCCGCTCACGTCACGCCACCTGCCAGCGGCGCCACTTCGCGATGAAGGCGTCGGCCTCGAGCTGGGCGAGGTCGGCGCGCAGGCCGCGCGCGAGCCGGCGCGTCTGCGACGGACGCGTGTCCCAGAACAGCGCGACCTCGCCCGTCGCGATCTCCACGACCTCGACGTGGTCGACCCGCTCCGGCCCGGCCAGCATCGCCGGCCCGCGGCCGCCGCGGTGCACGCTCAGCTCGTACTCGCGGTTGGCCTTCATGCCGCCGCCAGCGTCGCCGCCGCGGCCTCGAGCTCGCGGTTGCCGTGGAACACGCGCTCGCCGACGCGCACGGCCGGCACGTCCTCCACCCCGGCGGCGGCCGCCGCTGCGGTCGCCTCGTCCAGGCGGCGCCGGATCGACGCGAGGCGTGCGCCCTTCTCGACCGCCACCGGGTGCATCTCGCATGCCGCGGCCGCGAGCATCACGGTGTCGGGGTCGGAGAGGTCGCGGCCGCCCGCGAACGCCTGCCGGAACGCGGCGAGCGAGAACGCCACCGCGCGGCCGATCTGGCCCGCGTAGGTCGCGACCAGCATCGCCCACTCCGTGTCGGGCGGGAACTCGGCCGGCCAGCGCAGCGGCTGCAGGCCGTAGGCGGCGACGCGGCGCCCGACGTCCTCCTGGTAGGCGTCGATCTCGGCGGCGCAGCGGAACGGGCCGACCTCGCCCGCGCGCAGCCCGCCGAGCCGCACCGGCTGCCACACCGGCACCTCGCCCAGCACGGCCGCCGAGCGCTCCGCCACGACGTAGGCCTCGGGCGAGGCCAGGTCGTAGTAGAACGTCGGCTGCTCGGGGTGCGCCCCGGCCATCGATCAGCCGTGGATCAGCCAGCCGTCGGCCGCGCGCGCGGCCTCCATGACGGCTTCGGACAACGTGGGATGGCCGTGCACGATGCGGGCGACCTCGTGGTAGCCGCCCTCGAGCGCGCGGGCGTTGACGAGCTCCTGGATGAGCTCCGTCGCGCGGGCGCCGACGATGTGACCGCCGATCAGCTCTCCGTACTTCTTCTCGCCGATGATCTTGATCATGCCGCCGCGGTCGCCGTAGACCGTGCCGGCGCCGACCGCGCCGTAGTTGACCTTGCCGACGACGACGTCGAAGCCCTGCTCGCGCGCCTGCGCCTCGGTCAGCCCGAACGAGCCGACGTTCGGCGTGCAGAACGTCGCGCGCGGGATGTCGACGTACTCGATCGGATGCGTCTCCATCCCGGCGGCGTCCTCGACGGCGAGGATGCCCTCGTCGGAGGCCTTGTGGGCGAGCGCCGGGCCCGGGACGAGGTCGCCGATCGCGTAGACGCCCTTCACCGACGTGCGCAGCGCGCCGTCCACGGCGATCATGCCGCGGTCGTCGAGCTTGATGCCGGCCTCGTCGAGCCCGAGCCCCTCGACGTCGGGGCCGCGCCCGGCGGCGATCACGAACCACTCGGTCTCGGCGGTCTCGTCGCCGTAGGAGAAGGAGACCTTGTCCTCGCCGGTCTCGACGTTCTCGACCTTCGTGCCGGTGTGGATCGTGATGTTCTGCTTGCCCAGGCCGCGCCCGACGACCTTCGAGATGTCGGCGTCCTCGGCGGGCACGACGCGGTCGAGCGCCTCGAACAGCATCACCTTCGTGCCGAGGCGCCCGTAGGCGGAGGCGATCTCCACGCCCGACGCGCCCGCGCCGGCCACGACCATCGTCTCGGGCAGCGACTCGAGCCCCCACGCTTCCTCGGTGCCGATGATGCGGCCGCCGAACTGCGTGCCGGGCAGCGGCTTGGGGACCGAGCCGGTGGCGAGGATCACCGTCTTGGCCTCGATCTCGGTGCCGTCGAAGTTGCCGCCGACCTTGACGTTGCCGTCGTCGGTGACCGAGCCGTGGCCCTCGATGTACTCGATCTTGTTCTTCTTGAACAGGCCCGCGACACCACCCGTGAGCGTCTTGACGACCTTCGCCCGGCGCTCCATGACCTTCGCGAAGTCCACGCTGCGCTCGGGCACGGAGATGCCGAAGTCGTCGGCCGCGTCGATCTCGGCGAGCACGTCGGCGACGCGCAGCACGGCCTTGGCGGGGATGCAGGCGTAGTTGAGGCAGCGGCCTCCCACGACGTCGCGCTCGACCACGGCCGTCTTCATGCCGAGCTGGGCGGCACGGATGGCGGCGACGTAGCCACCGGGCCCCGAGCCGATGACGATGCAGTCGTAGGAGGAGTCAGGCATGGCTGAAGAACCTAGCGCGTGCGGCTGGGCATCTGCAGCCGCGCCATGGCCCGGATCAGGAACCAGAACAGGGTGCCGGCGGCGGCGATCACGACGAGCGAGCGGACGACGGCCTCGACGTTGGAGGCGACCAGCAGCGAGAGGCTCGCGGTGATGACGGAGAGGCCGAGCAGCGCCTGAAAGCCGAGCACCGCCCAGTAGGCGCCGCGCCACATGAACACGGCGGCGAGGAGCATGATCGCGCCGAACACGAGCCCGCCGAGGACCTTCTGGCTCTGGACGACCTCGGCGTCGGCGGCGACCAGGACGACGTTGGCGATGCCGAGTAGGGCCGCGACGATCGCGGCCACGGTGACGGCCGTCGGCCGCTCGCCCGGAGCGAGCGGGTCGAGGGAGGCGCGGACCGCGTCGGCGCGCTCGCGGGAGCGCGCGTAGCCGCGCTCCAGGTTCGTCGTCGCGGGGGAGGATCCGTTCCCGGTCGGCGCCCGCTCGGCGCGGCGCTTACGGCTTCGCTGCCCCAACGGGGACCTCCAGCGCGGCGCACAGCTCCGCGGCCGCGCGCTCAGGGTCGACCGCCTCGGTGATCGCCCGCACGACGACCGCACGGCGCGCGCCGCGCTCGACGGCGGCGGGCAGCGTGACGACGTCGAGGCCCCCGATCGCGAACCACGGCTTGGCGACGCTGCGCGCGGCGTAGGCGACGTAGTCGAGGCCGGCGGCGGGGCGCCCCGGCTTGGTCGGCGTGGCGTGCACGGGGCCGACGGCGAGGTAGTCGACATCGGGGTCGGCGTCCGCGGCGTCGGCCTGCGCGGGCGCGTGGGTCGAGCGGCCGACGATGCGCTCCTGGCCGACGAGCGCGCGCGCCGCGGCGGGCGGGCCGTCGTCCTGGCCGACGTGCACGCCGTCGGCGTGGCAGGCGGCGACGAGGTCGGGGCGGTCGTTGAGGATGAACAGCGCGCCGTGCGCGTCGGCGGCCGCGCGGAAGTCGCGCGCGGCGGCGATCAGGCCGTCCTCGTCGAGCGTCTTGTCGCGCAGCTGCACGAGGTCGGCCCCGCCCCGCAGCGCGGCGTCGAGGAACGCCCGCGGGCGGGCGTCGCAGACGAGGTAGAGGCGGGCGTTCGCCAGCCGCTCGCGCGGGGTCATGCGGGCAGTGTGGCATCGCTAGCATTCAGGCATCACGGGAGCCCGCCGAACGGGCTGAGAGGGCGGCACACAGGCCGCCGACCGTCGAACCTGATCCGGGTGATGCCGGCGTAGGGAGGCTGGTACCCAGTGTCTTCGCAGTCCGAGCAGTACGACGTAGCCGTCGCCGGCGGGGGCGTCATCGGCCTCGCCGTGGCCTGGCGCGCCGCCCAGCGCGGCCTGCGCACGCTCGTGCTCGACGCGGCCGAGGACGGCTCCTGGCGCTACGCCGCCGGCATGCTCGCGCCCGTCACCGAGGCGGAGTTCGGCGAGGACGCGCTGCTCGGGCTCGGCCTGCGCGCGCTCGGCGGCTTCCCCGCCTTCTGCGCCGAGCTGGAGGAGACCTCCGGTCGCGACGTCGGGCTCCGCCGCGAGGGCACGCTCGTCGTCGCCCGCGACCGCGACGAGGCCGAGGAGCTGGAACGCCTGTTCGAGCACCGCCGCGCGCTCGGCCTCCAGATCGAGCGCCTGCGACCGAGCCAGGCGCGCCGCGCCGAGCCCGCGCTCGCGCCGACGGTCAGGCTCGCGCTCGACGTGCCCGGCGACGCCGCCGTCGACCCGCGCCGCCTGGTCGCGGCCTTGACCGAGGCGGTCGAGCGCGCGGGCGGCGAGATCCGCCGCGGCCGTGTGACGGCGGTCGAGCCCGATGCCGTGACCGTCGCCGCGACCCCGGACGCTCCCACCACGGTCGGCGCCGACTGCGTCGTCGTCGCCGCGACCCCGGACGCTCCCACCACGGTCGGCGCCGACTGCGTCGTCGTC
>JBDTMF010000196.1:0-7702 GCA_039934455.1 Solirubrobacteraceae bacterium | reverse complement strand
TCGAGCGCTTCCTGTCGCAGCCGTTCTTCGTGGCGACGCAGTTCACCGGCGTCGACGGCGCCTACGTGCCGATCGGCGAGACCGTGCGCTCGTTCCGCGAGATCCTCGACGGCAAGCACGACGACCTGCCCGAGGGCGCGTTCCTGCTCAAGGGCTCGATCGACGACGTCGTGGCCGCGGCCGGCGGCGGCGAGGGCAAGAAGGACGACGAGGAGAAGGACTCAAAGGACGACTCCGACGACGACGAGACCAAGGCGGAGTCCAAGGACGACTCGGACGACGAGAAGGACTCCAAGGACGACTCCGGCGACGGCGAGAAGACCGAGTCGAAGTCCGAGGGCGACTCCGACGACGAGAAGTCCGACGACGACGACGACGAGAAGAAGAAGGACGACGAGTAGGCGATGGCCCGCACGCCGTTCCAGGTCGAGGTGCTGACCCCCGAGGGAGAGGCCTTCAACGACGAGGTCGAGATGGTCTCCACGCGCACGTCGATCGGCTCGATCGGCATCCTCGCCAACCACGCGCCGCTGCTCGGCATGCTCGACCCGACCGAGCTGCGGCTGTACAAGTCGGACTCCGACGTCGTCCGCTACGCGCAGGGCGAGGGCTTCCTCCAGGTCTACGGCAACCGCGCGCTGCTGCTCGTGGACGAGGTCTTCGAGATCGACGATCTCGACTCGGGCGACCTCGAGGACCGGCTGCGGCGCGCGGAGGACGAGATCGAGAACTCCGAGGAGGACACCGAGGAGCGCCGAGCGGCGGAGCGCGACAAGCGGCGCTACGAGGCCTTCCTCGAGCTCGCGAAGGGGTCGTAGACGGAGCTCCCGCACGAGGCTACCCTGCGCGGCATGTCCATCTACGCAGCGCTCCGCTACCGGGACGCCGCCGCCGCGATCGACTGGCTCGAGTGCGCGTTCGGCTTCCAGACCACCTCCCGCCACGAGGGCCCCGACGGCACCATCGGCCACGCCGAGCTGCGGCTCGGCGAGAGCCTGATCATGCTCGGCCAGGGTGCCGAGGACCTCCAGGACCCGCCCGCCGGCCCGCGCGCCGCGCGGGTCACGATCTATGTCGCGGTCGAGGACGTCGACGGGCTCCACGACCGCGCGCAGGCGGCCGGCGCCGACGTCTCGGACCTCTCAGAGCAGGATTACGGGTCGCGCGACTTCAGCGCCCGTGACCTCGAGGGCAATCACTGGTCCTTCGGGACCTACGTCCCGGACCCTCAGGCCGCGGCGGCGAGCCCCGACTCGGCGTAGACCTCGCCGGCGTCGCGCAGGCACTCGAGCATCGTCGCGACGGCACCGCCGACCGTCTCCCCGGAGGTGACGGCGGCGACGCGGCGATAGGGCGAGCGGCCCTTGACCGGCCGGACGGCGACGTCGTCGCGCATGCTGGCGAGGCCGAGGCCCGGGATCAGCGCGACTCCCATCCCGCTGGCCACGAGGCCCTGGATCGCGAAGTAGTCATCGGAGGTGTAGGCGATGCGGGGCTCGAAGCCGGCCTCGCGGCAGGCGCGCAGGACGACGTTGGAGTCGGCGCAGGTGCCGCTGAGGCAGGCGAGCATCCAGTCCTCGTCGCGCAGGTCGGCGAGGTCGATGGCGCGGCGCGTGGCGAGCGGGTGGTTGCTCGGCAGCGAGACCCACATGTGGTCCTCGAGCAGCGGTTCGATCTCGAGCCCGCTGACGTCGACGTCGCCGTCGAAGCCGCCCTCCTCGGTGATGGCGACCTCGAGGTCGCCGCGCCGCACGGCCGGGACCGACTCGTCCGGGTCCATCAGCGCGAGCTCGACCTCGATCGCGGGGCGCAGCTTCCGGAACGCGGCGACAGCGCGCGGGACGAGCGTGCCCGACGCGGTGGCGAAGGCGGCCATGCGCAGGCGCCCGCGCGCCTGGGCGGCGACCTCGCCGAGCTCGGCCTCGGCGGCGGCGAGCTGGGCCAGGATGCGCTCGGTGTGGCGGACGAGCACCTCGCCGCCGGGGGTCAGGCGGATGCCGCGCGGCTGCCGCTCGATCAGCTTCACGCCGACCTGCTTCTCGAGCCGCGCGATCTGCTGCGAGACGGCGGGCTGGGTGTAGTCGAGCGCTTCGGCGGCGGCGGAGAAGGAGCCTCGCAGCGCGACCTCGCGCAGGACGCTCAACAGGCGGAGGTCGTGCATAACAGAAGCTTATCACCGTGATCAAGCACGATCATTTGAACTTATGCGGCTCAGGCGGGAACCTTCCGTCATCGCCCGCCGCCGCCCCCATAGGAGCCCCGCCATGACCCCCGTGCTCGTCCGCCCCGCCCGTTCCGTCGACGCCGCCGACCTCGCCAGGCTCGCCGCCCTCGACTCCGCCGCGCCGCTCACCGGCGACATCCTGCTCGCCGTGGCCGGCGGCGACGTCGCCGCCGCGATGTCGCTCGACACCGGCGCCGTCGTCGCCGACCCGTTCCTCCCCACCGCGAACCTGGTCGAGCTGCTGCGCACGGCAGCTCGCCCGGCCCCCCGCCGCCGCGCCCGCCTCGCCGCGCTGCCGCTGCGTCCGCTCCGCGCGCTCTAGAAGGTCCCGCCCACCGGCCGGAGGTCCCGCTCGCCCCGCGGGACCTCCGGCCGTTTCAGGTTGAGCCCCGCGGCTCTGGCGCGTAGCCGCTCGCCGCGCGACGCTGATCGGCATGCTGCGCAGGGAGCGAGGCCAGGTCGCCGCCGAGTACGTCGGGATGCTGCTGCTCGTCGCGGTGATCGTCGCCGCGCTCGTCGTCGCCGGTCCGGCGCACCGGATCGCCGACGGCGCCCTGCGCGCGATCTGCCAGATCGCCGGCGAGCAGTGCACCGGCACGCCGGCCCCCTCGGTCGACCGCGCGGCGCTCGAGCGCGCCGCCACGGACCTGCAGGGTCTGATCGCCTCGGAGCCCGACCCGGGTGCGGTGGCGGCGTTCTTCAAGGGGCTGGACCCGGACGTCGCCGACGCGCTCGCGCACGAGCATCCCGAGCTGGTCGGCAACCTCGACGGCGCGCCGATCGGCCTGCGCTACACCGCCAACGCCGAGGCGATCAGGCAAGAGATCGCCCGGCTGCGCGCCGACGGCGTGGCCGACTCTGACTCGCGGCTGAAGAAGCTGCTCGAGCTCGACGACCCGAATCGCCACTTCCTGCTCTTCGACCCGGACGGCGACGGCCGCGCGGCCGAGGTCTTCGGCGACCTCACGACCGCCCGCCACGTCGCCGTCGTCGTGCCGGGCATGAACAACGACCTCAACAACTTCACGGGCGGGGACGCCGAGAAGGTCTGGCACCAGGCCTCGCAGTTCGACCCAGACCAGGTCGCGACCGTCCAGTGGCTCGGCTACGACACACCCGAGGGCGCGACCGCGCTGACGGACGGCGCCGCGAAGCCGGGCGCCGAGGCGCTCCCGCAGTTCATCGCGGGCATCCGCGCCCAGCGCACCGAGCGGCTCCACTGGACCGTGATCGGCCACTCCTACGGCTCGCTCGTGACGGGGATGGCGGAATCCGGTCAGGGCCTCGAGGTCGACGAGACGGTGCTGGTGGGCTCGCCCGGCGTCGGCGTGGACTCGGCCGGCGAACTCGGCGACGGCAACGTCTGGGTCGGCCTCGCCGCCTTCGACCCGGTCGGCTACTCCGAGTGGTTCGGCCCCAACCCGCACGGCAAGGAGTTCGGCGCCACGCGCTTCCACACCGGCGACATCTCGGGCCATTCGAGCTACTTCCAGGAGGGCTCGGAGTCACTGCGCAACATCGGCCTGATCACGGCCGGGTACCTGGACGAGGTGAACGTGAACGATGGCCTCTTCTAGGCACATGGCGCTCGGGCTCGCCTGGGTCGCGCTCGCCGCCGGCTGCGGCAGCGCCGGTGACGCGAAGCCGCCCTCCGGTGACGCTTCCGCGCTCGCGCACGCCGAGCGCTCGCTCCAGGCCGAGCTGGAGGCGGCCGCCGCGCACCTCGGGATGTCGCCCGGAGCGGGGGAGCGCGTCGCGCCGGCGCGCTGCGGCGACCGCCCCGCCGGCGACGTGACGAGCGGCTACCGGCTGCGGATGAAGCTCGGCCCGGGGGACGCCGAGACGCTGCTGCGAAGCGCCGAGGGCTTCTGGCGCGAGCGCGGGCGCGCGGTGCGCGTCGTCGGCTCCAAGAGCCGGTTCCCGGCGGTGTTCGCCACCGCCGACCCGGGCTGGACGTTCTCGCTGCAGCTCTTCCCCGAGCGCGGCGAGGCGCTGCTGTCGGGCGGCACGCCCTGCCTGCCCGACCCCAAGGCCTGACAGGTCGCGTCGATACCCTGGGGCCGGTGGACGAACGCGCCCTGGCCGAGCGCCTGATCAGCTACGACACCTCGAACATCGACGGATTGCGTGCGGCCGCGGGGTTCGTGAAGGGCTGGCTCGAGGCCCGCGAGATCGACGTCACCGAGGTCGACTTCATCGGCCTGCCGGTGCTCACGGCCGAGATCGGGCCGCCCGACGCACCCGCCGTCGTCCTCCACGGCCACCTCGATGTCGTCCCCGGCCGCGCCGAGCAGTTCGAGCCGCGCATCGAGGGCGACCGCCTGATCGGCCGGGGCGCCTATGACATGAAGGGCGCGCTCGCGGCGATGATGTGCTCGCTGCACGACGTCGCCGCCGAGTCGCGGATGCGCGTGCGCTTCCTGTGCGCCCCGGACGAGGAGTCCGAGGACATCGACACCCGCTCCACCGACCAGATGGTGCGCGACGGCTTCGTCGGCGAGTTCGCCATCACCGGCGAGCCCACCGGGCTGCACGTGGGCATCCAGGCCAAGGGCGTGCTCGCCTGCCGGATCGTGGTCAGCGGCCGGGCCGCCCACGGCTCCACGCCGTGGCTGGGCGACAACGCGGTGCTGAAGGCGATCGACGTGTTCCGCCGAATCGAGACCCTGCCGTTCTCGCGCGAGTCATCCGAGCTGTTCGACCGCCCGTCCATCAACCTCGGGCGCATCCAGGGCGGCGACGCGCTCAACAAGGTCCCGGACGAGTGCACCATGGTCGTCGACATCCGCTATCTCCCCAACCAGGACCCGGGTGACATCCTCGAGCAGATCCGCGGGATCCCGGACATCGAGATCCCGCGCACGTTCATCCGCAAGCCGGCCTACGTCTCGCGCTCGAACCCCTACGTGATGGCGCTCTGCGACGTCGCGGCGCGGCTGACGAGCGGCGAGTCGCTGAGCGTCGGCCGCGACGGCGCCTCCGACGCCGGCTCGTTCCTCGAGGCCGGCGTCCCGGCGGTCGAGTTCGGCCCCGACGGCGCGGGTCACCACGGGCCCGACGAGTGGGTCTCGGTCACCTCGCTGGCGCGCTACCGGCAGGCGCTGGGCGACTTCATCCGCCACCTGCCGGCGGGCCTCGAGCGCCCGCAGGACCCGGGTCTGCGCGCCGTGGAGGGCGGGCTGTCGTGAGCCCGGAGCCGCCCCCCAACGTCGGCGCCGGCCTGCTCAAGCGCGGCGCGATCTGCGGCCTCCTGGTCGTCCTGCTCGCCGCGGGCAGCGTCTCGGCGGCCGGCTTCCTGCAGGCCGACGCGGTCCTCCAGACGATCACGAAGGAGGGCCGCGCGCCGATCAACATCCCCGAGATCGACCGCGCGCAGGCGGGCGAGCCCCAGACGCTGATGATCCTCGGCTCCGACCAGCGCTTCGGCGACAAGAAGCTCGGGATCAAGCCGCGTTCGGACACGATCATCCTCGTCCGGCTCGACCCGGACAAGGAGGCCACGGCGGTCATGTCCGTCCCGCGCGACCTCAAGGTCGACATCCCCGGCTACGGTCGCGACCGCGTCAACGCCGCCTACGAGCTCGGCGGCCCGCGCCTGACGGTCAAGACCGTCAAGCGGCTGTTCGAGAAGCCGGGCAAGCCGTTCAAGATCAACCACATCGTCAACGTCGACTTCGGCGGCTTCCGCAAGGTCGTCAACTACATCGGCGGCGTCTACGTCGACATCGACCGCGACTACTTCAATGACAACTCGGGCGGCGAGAACTTCGCCACGATCGACGTCAACCCCGGCTACCAGAAGCTCAAGGGCCAGGACGCGCTCGACTACGTCCGCTACCGCCACGGCGACAACGACCTCGTCCGTGCCGCGCGCCAGCAGGACTTCCTGCGCCAGCTGCGCAACGCCGCGGGCGCGCGCAGGCTGCTCGACTACCGGCGCCGCCGCCAGCTCGCGACGATCTTCGCCCGCTACACCGACACCGACAAGGGCCTGCGGCACAAGAAGGACATCTTCTCGCTGCTCAAGCTCGTCCTCTTCACGGGCCAGAAGCCGGTGCGTGAGGTCCGCTTCCGGATCGACCTCACCCCCGACCCGGTGTACCTGACCGCGTCGCAGAGCAAGCTCGACCAGACCGCCAACGAGTTTCTCAACGCGAGAGCGTCCAAGAAGCCCCGCCAGACCTCGCGCGCCACCCCGGCCGACCGCAGGTCCGCCGCCAACCGCAAGAAGCGCAACCGCACCTCGGCCGTGCCCGGCCTCGAGGTCGCCCGGCGCGAGGGCGAGGACCAGGCGATCGTCGGCGAGCGGCGCGCCCACTTCCCGTTCTACTTCCCGACGCTGCGCTACCACGGCTCGCGCTACGCGGGGACCGAGCCGCGCGTCTACGGCATCCGCGACGAGCGGGGGAAGGTCCACCGCGCCTACCGGCTCGTCGTCTCCAAGGGCGTGATCGGCGAGTACTACGGGATCCAGGGCACGACCTGGCGCGCGCCGCCGATCCTGGACGACCCGTCCGAGACCCGCAAGGTCAACGGCCGCAAGCTCGAGCTGCACTACGACGGCCGGCGGCTGCGGCTGGTCGCCTGGCGCACGAGACGGGCGGTCTACTGGGTTTCCAACACCCTGACCCAGTCCCTCAGCACGCGCCAGATGATCGCGATCGCGGCCTCGCTGCGGCGCCTCGGCCAGAAGTAGCGCCGCAGCCCGCTCGCTAGGCTGGTCGCCTTGATGAGCGCGCACGAGAGAGAGCCGATCGGCGTCATCGGGACGGGCTACGTCGGCCTGGTCACCGGGGCCGGGTTCGCCGAGCTCGGGTCGGACGTCTACTGCATCGACATCGACGAGGCCAAGATCCAGGGCCTCAAGGACGGCAGGATCCCGATCTGGGAGCCGGGCCTCACCGAGCTCGTCGAGCGCCATCGCGACCGCCTGCACTTCTCCACGGACCTGTCCGAGGCGCTGGAGCACGCGCGCCTGCTGTTCGTGGCCGTCGGCACGCCGCCCACCTACTCGGGTGACGCGGACCTCTCAGCCGTCCACGCGGTCGTCGCCTCGATGCCGCCCTCGGACCGCCATGCCCTGGTGATGAAGTCGACCGTGCCCTGCGGGACCGGCGACCACGTCAAGCGCGCCTTCCGCGAGCAGGGCAAGGAGGGCTTCCGCTACGTCTCCTGCCCCGAGTTCCTCAAGGAGGGCTCGGCCGTCAAGGACTTCCTGCACCCCGACCGTGTCGTCATCGGCGACGACGACGACTGGGCGGGCGAAGCCGTGGCCGAGCTCTATTCGCCGCTCGACGTGCCCGTCGTGCGCACGGACATCAAGAGCGCCGAGATGGTCAAGCTCGCCTCCAACGCCTTCCTGGCCACCAAGATCTCCTTCATCAACGAGATCGCCAACGTCTGCGAGGAGACCGGCGCTGACGTGGTCGAGGTGGCGCGCGGGATGGGGCTCGACGACCGCATCGGCCCGAAGTTCCT
>JBDTMF010000195.1:0-7722 GCA_039934455.1 Solirubrobacteraceae bacterium | reverse complement strand
CGGGCTCGTCGGCAACGGGCTCGTCGGCAACGGGCTCGTCGGCAACGGGCTCGTCGGCAACGGGCTCGTCGGCAACGGGCTCGTCGGCAACGGGCTCGTCGGCAACGGGCTCGTCCACCACGGCCGCGTCGGGCGCGGCAGGAGCCGGCTCCTCGGCGGGAGCGACCCCCGCCTCGGCGGCGGGCTCGTCACCCGGCGACGCGGAGAAGACGTCCTCCGACAGCCCCAGCTCGGGCACGTGGTCGAGGTCTCCGGCGCCGCCGTCCGGCGTCTCCTCGGGAGCCGCCATCACGTCGCGCTGCGGGAGCACCTGGCCCTCGACCCGCTTGATCGACAGCGAGAGGCGGCGCCGCTCGGAGTCGATCTCGAGGATCTTGACCTTGACATCGTCGCCCGGCTGGATGATCTCCCGCGGGTTCTCGACGTGGTGCTGGGCGAGCTCGGAGATGTGGACGAGCCCCTCGACGCCCTCGAGGATCTCGACGAAGGCGCCGAACGCGACGACCTTCGTGACCTTGCCCTCGAGCTCGTCACCGACGTTGTAGGTGTCGACCACGCGCTGCCACGGATCCTCCTGGGTCTGCTTGAGCCCCAGGGAGATGCGCTGGCGGTCGCGATCGATGTCGAGCACCTTCACCTGCACGGTGTCCCCGATCGAGAGGATCTCGCTCGGGTGGTTCACGTGCGACCACGAGAGCTCGGAGATGTGGATCAGGCCGTCGATGCCGTCGAGGTCGACGAAGGCGCCGAAGTCGACGATGTTCGAGATCTGGCCCTCGATCACGAGGCCGGGCTGCAGGCGCTCGAGGATCGCCTGGCGCTGCTCCTTGCGCTCCTCCTCGAGGACCGCGCGGCGGCTCAGGACGACGTTGTTGCGCGACCGGTTGAGCTCTATGACCTTCGTCTCGATGTTCTGGCCGAGGTACTCGTCCAGGTTCGGGACGCGGCGGATGTCCACCAGCGAGGCGGGCAGGAAGCCGCGCACGCCGAGGTCGACGATCAGGCCGCCCTTGACGACCTCGATCACCGAGCCGGTGACGGGCTCGCCGGACTCGGCGGCGCCTTCGATGCGGCGCCAGGCGCGCTCGAAGCGAGCACGCTTCTTGGACAGGATCAGGCGGCCGTCCTGATCCTCCTTCGTGAGGACGAGGGCGTCGACCTCTTCTCCGAGCTCGACCTCCTCTGAAGGGTCGACGGACTTACGGATCGAGAGCTCGTTGTTGGGGATAACCCCTTCGCTCTTGTATCCGATATCGATGAGGACTTCGTCCTTGTCGATCCGAACGACCTTGCCGGTGACGACGTCGCCTTCTTCGAAGGGGACGATCGTCGCGTCGTAGTTGGGAAGGATCTGACCATCAACCTCGATCAGCATCCCGTTTGAGCCCTCGACGATCCTCAGATCGGTCGGGGCTTCTGGGGTCAAAGTGGCTTCCATGAACGGCGAGATACTGTAGCGAACATGCCAGTACGAGCCACCAAGCGCGGGGCCGATCGCACGCCGCTGAGCGGGGATTTCGACGTCCTCGTCTGCGGCGCCTCGTTCGCCGGGCTCGCCGTGGCGCGCGAGCTGCGGGCGACCGATGCCCGAGTGCTCGTCCTCGACCGCTACGAGATCGGCGAGCGCCAGACCTCCGCGTGCGCCGCTCCCACGCAGTGGCTGACCAACCTGGGCCTCGGCGCCTCGATCCTCCAGACCTTCGACGCGCTCGTCTTCCACACGCCCACCACCTCGGCCCGCTGGCCGCTGCCGTGGACGTTCTCGACCTTCGACTACCGGATGCTGTGCGAGCTGCTGTGGGACCAGCGCGGGCCCACGACCGAGTTCGAGACGGCCAAGGTGTCCGGCCGCACCGGCAACGAGATCCACACCGACCGCGGCAACGTCTCGGCGGAGCTGATCGTCGACGCGCTGGGCTGGCGGCGGCTGCTGGACCCCGAGCGCGAGGTCACCCCGCCCGCGGCGCTGATGTCGCGCGGGCTCGAGGTCCATCCGGCCGGGACGGGCAAGGACCTCGAGGTCTGGATCCACAAGGGCTACATCGAGGCCGGCTACGGCTGGTCCTTTCCCGCCGGCGACGAGCTGCGGGTCGGCATCGGCTCCTTCGAGCCGCGCCACCACGTCAAGGAGCCGACCGTCCGCCTCGCGGACGACCTCGGCCTCCCGCCCGACGGCTACCAGGGCAACTGGATCCCGCACGCGATCCGCCCGGCCGCCACCGACGGCGTCTTCTTCGTGGGCGATTCGGCGGGCCACTGCATCCCGCTCACCGCCGAGGGCATTCGCACGGCGCTGTACTTCGGTATCGCCGCGGGGCGCGAGCTGCGGGCCGTGCTCGAGGGCGAGCAGTCACGAGAGCAGGCGCTGGTGCGCTACGCGCACTTCTCGGCCGAGCGCGCCTGGAAGTTCGCGTGGATGAAGCGCTGGCAGGACACGGTGTGGCGCCTGCGCCCGCGGGCCCGCGACGCCCTCGTGCGGTCGATGACCCACCGCCGCGCTGCCGCCTGGGCCTTCGGGCACTACTGGCGGATCGCCCCGCCGGAGTTCGCGCTGCCCGCGCCGGAGGCGGCGCTGCCACGCGAGGACGCCGAGCAGATGGCGGCCTAGGAGCCTAGGTCAGGAAGCCGAGCAGCAGCTCGTTGAGCCGCTCCGGCTCGTCGAGCTGCATCCAGTGGCTCGCGCCCTCGATCCGCTCGTAGCGCCACTCCCCCTCGACGTGCTCGCCGGAGGTCGCCATCGGCGCCTCGAGCAGGTAGTCGTCGCCGCTGCTCCAGATGCCGAGGGTCGGCACGGTCACGGTCGGGAACCCGGACCGCTCGCGCAGCTGCCGCGCCGGGGCGGCGTTCGCCCGGTACCAGTTCAGCCCCGCGGTGAGCGCCCCCGGGCGGGAGAGGTCGGCGATGTAGTGCTCGACGTCACCGTTGCCACGCAGCCACTCGCGCAGCAGCCGCCAGTCGTCGCGCTGGAGCATCTCCTCCGCGACGCCGGCGAACTGGAAGAGCAGCATGTACCAAGCCTTCTCGCGCTGCTCGACCGTCGGCTCGGCCAGCGTGCGCGGATGCGCGACCGAGAGCACGGCGAGCCGGTCGACCCGCTCGGGAGCGAACGCCGCCAGCCCCCACGCCACCGCGGCGCCGAAGTCGTGGCCGACGACCTGAGCGCGCTCGACGCCCAGCGCGTCCAGCACGGCGAGCATGTCGGCGATGCTGTGCCGGATCCCGTAGTCGGCGACGTCCGCCGGCTTCTCGGACTCGCCGAGCCCGCGCAGGTCGGGCGCGATCACGCGCTTGCCGGCCGCGGCGAGCGCCGGGACCTGATGGCGCCACAGGCGATGGGAGTCCGGGAAGCCGTGGATCAGCAGGACGGGCGGGCCCTCGCCCTCGTCCTGGACCGCCAGCGTCACACCGTCGCCGGTAATCTCCCGCACCATCGCTCAGGCCAGGTCGCGGCGGAGTGCGGCGCCGACCTCGGCGATCGCGCCGCGGGCGATGTCGGTCGTCGCCAGCCAGCGCCAGAAGCCGTGGATGGTGCCGTCGTAGCGGCGGAGGGTGACGTCGACGCCCGCCTCGCGCAGCTTCTCCGCCATCGCCTCGCCCTCGTCGCGCAGGACGTCGAACTCGGAGGTCAGCACGAACGTGGGCGGCAGGCCCTCGAGGTCGTCGGCGCGGAGCGGCGACGCGTCGGGTTGCAGCCCGTCGGAGCCGTCGAGATAGAGGTTCCAGTAGCGCTGCATGCCCTCCGCGCTGAGGCCGTAGCGCTCCTTGAAGTCACGGTAGGACGGCGTGTTGAGGCCGGCGTCGCAGACCGGGTAGATCAGCGCCTGCGCCCTCAGCTGGTCGCGCAGGCGCCGCGCGACGCCGAGCGCGAGGTTGCCGCCCGCGCTGTCGCCCGCCACCGCCAGCGGCTCGCCCGGAAACCTCTCGGCGAGGCCGCGCGTCGCGGCGGCGCAGTCCTCGAGCGCGGCGGGGAACCGGTGCTCGGGCGCGAGCCGGTAGCCGACGCTCGCCACGATCGCGCCCGACTCGTTCGCCAGCGCGCGGCAGACCGTGTCGAACGAGTCGATCGAGCCGACCGCCCAGCCGCCGCCGTGGAAGTAGGCCAGCACCCCTCCGGCCGGCTCGAGCGGCCGGTAGATCCGCACGGGGATGGGCACCGCGCCCGGCAGCTCCACGTCGCGGACCTCCGCGACCTCGTCGCCCGGCCCGCTGAGCTGAGCCGTCTCCTGCTCGTGGCCGGCGCGCGCCTGCTCGACCGGCACCTCATGGGCGGGCGGCCCCTCGAGGGCGTTCATCCCGTCGAGAACCTTCTGGATCCCGGGATCCAAGGCGCTCAAGCGGGCGCCGGTGAGTCTTCCTGCGCGTGGATCCGGCGCTTGGCGTCGCGCAGGAAGCCGCCGGAGCGGCCGGCCCGCACGGCGAGGATCTCCCCCAGGATCGAGAGCGCCGTCTCCTCCTGGCTCTCGGCGCCGATGTCGAGGCCACAGGGCCCGGCGATGCGGGCGAGCGCCTTCTCCGGCACGCCGGCCTCGAGCAGCCGGGCGCGCCGCTTCTCCTGGTTGCGGCGGGAGCCGAGCGCGCCGATGTAGAAGGCCTCGGTGGCGAGCGCGGACTCGAGCGCGGGCTGGTCGAACTTGGCGTCGTGGGTGAGGCAGATGATCGCGGTCTGGTGGTCGGGGGCGACGCGGGCGGTCGCCTCCGCCGGCCACGCGACGATCAGCTCGTCGGCGCTGGACATGCGCTGGGCGGTCGCGAACGCGCGCCGCGCGTCGGCGACGATCGTCGTCCAGCCGAGGTTCTTGGCCGCCCGGCAGAGCGCCTCCGCGGTGTCGACCGCGCCGTGCACGAACAGCCGCGGCGGCGGCATGTAGACCTCGCCGAACACCTTCCGGTCGCCGAGGTCGAGCAGCGTGCCGCGCGCGCCGCGGATCACCTCGTCGGCCTGCTCGGCCAGCTCGACGCCGGTCTCGCCCTCCTCGACGAGGAACTTCGCGCCCGCGTCGTCACCCTCGACGACGGTGAACAGCACCGCGCGGCCGCCCCGCTCCTGGACGGCGGCCAGGCGGTCGAGCAGGTTCACTCCACTTTCTCCACGAACACGTCGATCTCGCCGCCGCAGGGCAGGCCGACGTTCCAGCCCTCGTCGTCGGAGATGCCGTAGGTCAGCAGCTTCGGCTGCCCGTTGGCGAAGACCTCCTGGGCCTCCTGGGCGATCGCCGACTCGACGCAGCCGCCGGAGACCGAGCCGCAGAGCGCGCCGCTGCTGGAGACGGCGAAGGAGGAGCCGACGGGGCGCGGAGCCGAGCGGCGGGTGCCGACGACGGTGGCGACGACCACGTCGTTGCCCTCCTCGCGCCAGCGGCGGATGTCCTCCAGCAGCTCCCTCATGGCTACCAGCCTAGTTTAGAACCCGCTCGCGCTGCCCGAGCCGGTTCGCGGGTCGGCCGCGGCGGCGAGGTGATCGTCCTCGACGGCGATCAGGTGGGCGTGCCCGAAGTCGTCGCCCCACGACGGTCGCGGGCGCAGGCGATGCCCGCGCGCCGGGAGGCCGGCGAACCAGTCGGTCGGCGCGTGCGCCTCCACGGCCACCGCGTCGCCGTCGAGCACCCAGCGCCCGCCCGCGAGCGCGTCCGCGGGCGCCTGCCCCGCCCGCAGCCGGCGCGCCAGCAGCTGCAGCAGGATCTGCGGCTGGGCCTGCCCGCCCATCGTCGCGAGCACGGTGTGCAGCGAGCCGTCGGGCCGGCAGACGATCAGCGGGGAGAGCGTGTGCGGCGGGCGCCGCCCGGGCCCGTACTCGGTGCGCGCCGCCTCGTGCAGCGAGAACGCCGCGCCGCGGTTGTGCAGCACGATCCCCTCGACGAACAGCCCGCTGCCCCAGATATCGGAGTTCGACTGGATCAGCGCGACGCCCATGCCCTCCGGGTCGACCGTGGCGAGGGAGATCGTGCCGCCGTCGCCGCGCAGCCGCACGAGCTCCGAGGCCCGCGCGGGATCGATGCTCGCGCGCTGCTCGGCGAGCCGCGGCGCCGCCAGCAGCGCGCGCCCGTCGGCGCCCTCGTGGAGCAACGTGTCGCGATCGCTGCGGGCGGCCTTGGCCGCCTCGATCAGGCCATGCGCCCAGCGGGCGTCGCCGGGCTCGTAGAGCTCCAGTCCCTCGGCGATCGACGCGCTCGCGAGCGTCAGGTAGCCCTGCGAGTTCGGCGGCACGGTCCAGCCCTGGCGCCCCCACACGCGCAGCCCGAGCGGCTCCGCCCAGTCGGCGCCCGGCCGCTCGAGGTCGGCGCCCTCGAACTCTCCGCCGCCGAGCGCGAGCAGGGCCTCGCCGAACGGACCCGCGTAGAAGCCGTCGCGGCCGTCGCGCGCGATCGCCGCCAGAGCGGCCTCGATCCCCGGGCGCTGCACCACCGTGCCCGCATCGCGCAGGCCGGCCATCTCCTCGGGCGCTTCCTGCGGCATGGCTGCGGCCGCCCGCGCCAGCGCGGGGCCCGCCGCGAACCCGTCCGCCGCGAGCCGCCCCGCCGGCCCGAGCACCTCGCCCAGCGCGAGGCGCCCGAAGCGCTCGTGCAGCGCGACCCACCCGTCCACGCAGCCGGGCACCGTCGCGGCGCGCACGTCCCGGTGCAGCGGCATGCCGGTCTCCCCCTCGGCCCGCAGCCGGTCGGGGTCGGCGCCCGCCCCGGCGCGGCCGGACGCGTTGAGGACCGCGGGCTCGTCCTCGCCGGGGACGTGCACGATCGCGAACAGGTCGCCGCCGGGCCCGCAGTGCTGCGGCCAGGTAACCGCCAGCACGGCGCTCGCGGCGATCGCGGCGTCGGCCGCGCTGCCGCCGGCGCGCAGCATCGCCACGCCCGCGGCGGTCGCCACGTGGTCGCCGCTCGAGACCATCGCGGTGCCGGCGTAGCGGGTCTCCACCGGGGCGAGCATCGCCATAGGATCACGTCATGGCCGACACGATGACCGCACCTGCCAACTTCATCGCCGGCGAGTGGCGCCCGAGCGCCGCCGGCGACACGTACGAGAAGCGCAACCCGACGCGACCCGACGAGGTCGTCGGCGAGTTCCCGAGCTCCACGCGCGAGGACGTCGACCTCGCCGTCCAAGCCGCCGGCGACGCCCGCCGGGGATGGGCCGGCGCCCCGATCGCCAAGCGCGCCGCCGTCCTCACCGCCGCCGCCGCGCTGATCGACGAGCGCGCCGAGGCGATCGCGCAGGACATGACGCGCGAGATGGGCAAGCCGCTGCGCGAGGCGCGCATGGAGGCCGCGCGCGCGGCGCAGATCCTGCGCTACTCGGCCGGCGAGGCGTTCCGGCCCGTCGGCGAGCTCTACGAGCAGGCGGTCACCGGCGGCCCCGTCTACACCGTGTACCGCCCCGTCGGGGTCGTCGGGCTGATCACGCCGTGGAACTTCCCGGCCGCGATCCCGGTCTGGAAGCTGGCGCCCGCGCTCATCTACGGCAACACGATCGTGCTCAAGCTCGCGCAGGACTCACCGCTCACGGGCCTGCACATCGCCCGCGCCTTCGACGACGCCGGCATCCCGAGCGGCGTGCTCAACGTCGTCACCGGCCGCGGCGCGGATGTCGGCACGCCGATCGTCGAGCACCCCGGCGTGCGCGCCATCTCCTTCACCGGCTCGGTCCCGGTCGGCGAGGGCATCCGCGAGCAGGCCGGGCGCCTGGGCACGCGCGCCCAGCTCGAGCTCGGCGGCCACAACCCGCTCATCG
>JBDTMF010000194.1:0-7742 GCA_039934455.1 Solirubrobacteraceae bacterium | reverse complement strand
TCTTGAAAACCGGAGACGGGGCAACTCGTCCGCGGGTTCGAATCCCGCCCCCTCCGCTTCGAAGGGTGACAGCACTTTCTCCCATCGCGCGAGGGCGCGCGGCTAGAGTCGCGCAATGCCGGAGATGGTCAGGACCGTTGGGCGCTACGGGATCCTCCGGGAGCTCGGTCGGGGTGGGATGGCGGTGGTGTATCTCGCTCGGCAGGTCGATCTGGATCGGCTCGTCGCGCTGAAGGAGCTCGCGGCGTTCCATGCCGCGGATGCCGGCTTTGCTCAGCGGTTCGTGCGCGAATCGCGGCTGGCGGGCTCGCTGGTCCATCCGAACGTGATCACGGTGTTCGATTACTTCGAGCACGACGGCACGCCGTACATCGCGATGGAGTACGTCGATCGTGGGTCGTTGCGGCCGTATGTCGGGCGGATGACACTGGCGCAGATCGGCGGGGTTCTCGAGGGATTGCTGGCCGGGCTGGCGGAGGCGGAACAGCAGTCGATCGTGCATCGGGATCTCAAGCCGGAGAACCTGATGGTCACCTCGGGCGGGTCGGTGAAGATCGCCGACTTCGGGATCGCGAAGGCGACGCATGCCGCCGGCACCGGTGCGTTCGTGACGGCGACCGGGACGACCGTGGGCACGCCTCCGTACATGGCGCCCGAGCAGGCGATGGCGAAGGACGTCGGGCCGTGGACCGACCTCTACTCGGTCGGGTGCATGGCCTATGAGCTGTTCACCGGCAAGCCGCCGTTCTATGACGCCCAAGAGCCGTTGGCGATCCTGCTGCGGCACATCAGCGAGGCGCTCCCGCCCGCGTCGGAGGTGGCTGATGTCGACGCGGACGTGTCGGCGTGGATCGAGCGCATGACGTCCAAGGACCCGAAGGACCGTCCGCAGTCGGCGACGGTCGCGTGGGAGGAGTTCGAGGAGATCCTGATCGGCAAGCTCGGGCCACGGTGGCGGCGCTCGGCGAGGTTGCCCGAGCCTCCGAATCCGGCGGTCGGCGGGAGGACGGTGTCGCCGCTCGCCGCTCCGCCGGTCGCGGACTCCGACGAGTGGCAGCCGACGACGCCGGTGCCCGGTCCCGCGACGCCGCCGCCGCCCACAGGGCCGGCGCCTCCGATGGAGGGGATCGACTTCGAGGGCACGGGCCCGGACACCGGGGACCCGCTTCCCGCCGCCGAGGAAGCGGACGAGGAGTCGGCCTACGAGACCTACCACACGCCGCCCACCGGTCCGCCCGTGGCGGATGAGCCGCCGCCCCCGGTGGCGCCGGAGCCGGTTGCGGCTGCGCCCGAGGTGACCGCGCCGGAGCCGGCCGCGGCTGCGCCCGAGGTGACCGCGCCGGAGCCGGCCGCGGTGGCGGCGACCGCGTCAACGCCGACGCCGACGCCGGCGCCCGTCAGGGTTCCGCCGGAAGTTCGCCCGCCCGCCGCGCCGGCGGCCGGCGGCGACGAGCCGGCCCCGCCTCGGGTGATCGTGCTCGCGCGCGCGGGCGCCGTCGCTCTGCTCGCGGCGCTCCTGATCCCCCTCGTGGCCGGCGCGCCCGAGCACTGGGACCTGTTCGCGGTCCTGTCCCCCTTCGAGGCGGCCGGTGCGGCCCTGGCGACCTGGGTCGTGGCGCAGCGGCTGAGCGCGGCGCGCCTGTCCACCTCCACTGGCGCCGGAGCGCTGATCGGGTTCGGCGGCCTGACGCTGATCGCCTCGCTGGGGCTGCTGCGGTTCACGATCAAGCGGCTCGATGCGCTGCCGACACTGCTGGACGTGGTCGCCCTCTGTGGTGCGGTCGCGATCCTCGCCGCCGGCATCGCATGCCTGCGGGCCTCCCCGCGCGGCGGACCCATCGCGGCCGTCGATCCCGCGGCGCTCGTACTCGGGCTCGCGGGCGCCGGGCTCGCGGGCGTGGCGATCTTCACGAACTACGACGGCTTCAGCTCGCTCTGGAGCGAGATTGCCGACGGCCTCAGCGCGGAGTTCGCCTTCGAGCCGGTGGTGCTGGTCGCGGCCATGCTGCTCGGCATCGGCCTGCTGGGCGCCCAGCCGCGGCTCGCCGCCGGGCTGTTGCTCGCGGTCGGGACGGCAGCGGTGCTGCACTACCTCGGTGTGATCGTGGCGGCGTGGCGGGCGATCGGCGAGCCGGGAGAGATCCGCGCCGCCGGCTTCATCGGCGTGCTCGGCGGCCTGCTGGTGGTCGCCGCCGGAGCCTGGATCCATCGGGCACGGGCGGATCGCCGGACGTGAGCCGCCAGGACCTCGACTTGCGCGCCGGCGCTCGGGGCGAGATCCTGCTTCATGGACCCATGAGAGAATCGGCTTGGAGGGAGTTCCGCGATGGCTGGAAAGGTGCTCGTCAACCTCACCACGGGAATGGAGGACGGTGAGAAGGTGACGGTCGCGTTCCTCGTCGCCGGCGCCGCGCTGGGTCGCGGGAGCGAGGTCGCGATGTTCCTGACCAAGGACGCCGTGCGGCTCGCGGTGCCGGGCATCGCCGAGGGCACCTTCTGCGACGGATGTCCTCCCTTGGAGCGGATCTTCGAGCAGTTCGGCCAGGGTGGCGGCGAGCTGCTGGCGTGTCCGTTCTGCGTCAAATCGCGCAACCTCGACGCCGAGCGGTTCGTCAGCCACGCGCGCGTGGCGGGGGCGACGCCGATGCTCGAGTGGCTCGGCGACGAGCCGGGAACGGTCTTCAGCTACTAGGCCCGTCCGGGTCATGCCCGGGCGACGCAGTGATCCAAAACCGCCTCTGGTGCGGATTCAAGTCCCATGCCCCGCGCATCGACGACCCACCGCTCATGAAGATCGCCGTCGTCGGCGCCGGCGTCTCCGGGCTCGTCGCCGCGCACCTCCTCGCGCCTGACCACGAGATCACCGTGTTCGAGGCGAACGCCTATGCGGGCGGCCACACGAACACGGTGCGGGTGGACACGCCGCACGAGACCCACTGGGTCGACACCGGCTTCATCGTCTTCAACGACCGCAACTACCCGCGCTTCGAGCGCCTGCTCGACCGCCTCGGGGTCGGCGGCCAGCCCTCGGACATGAGCTTCGCGGTCAGTGACGAGCAGGGCGACTTCGAGTACGCGAGCACGTCGCCGAACGGGCTGTTCGCCAAGCGGGCGCATCTCGCGACGCCGTGGTTCCACCGCATGGTGGCCGATCTCCTGCGCTTCCAGAAGGAAGCCCGTGCGCTGCTGGCGAGCGACGGCGAGGGTCCCTCGCTCGGGCACTTCCTCGAGGACCGGAAGTACTCGCGTGCGTTCGTGGACAAGTTGATCGTCCCGCAGGCCGCGGCCGTGTGGTCGGCCGACCCGCGGCAGATGTGGAGCTTCCCCGCGCGCTTCCTGATCGAGTTCTTCGCCAACCACGGGATGCTCGGGTTCCGCGATCGCCCGAAGTGGCGGACGGTCGCCGGTGGGTCGCACCGCTACGTCGAGGCGCTCACGTCGCCGTGGCGCGAGCGGCTTCGTCTCGAGACGCCCGTCGAGGCCATCACCCGGCACGCGGACCACGTCGAGATCACGCCGCGCGGCGCCGAACCCGAGCGCTTCGCCCACCTCGTCCTCGCCACCCACTCCGACCAGGCGCTGAAGCTCCTCGCCGACCCGACGGACCGCGAGCACGAGCTGCTCGGCGCGATTCCGTACCAGGCCAACGAAGCGGTGCTGCACACCGACGAAACGCTCCTTCCGCGCCGCCGCCGCGCCCGGGCGAGCTGGAACTACCACCTGCTGCAGGAGCCCACCGGCAAGCCGACGGTGACCTACCACATGAACCGCCTGCAGACGCTCGAAGCCGAGCGCGAGTTCTGCGTGACGCTCAATCACACCGACGCGATCGACCCGGGCAAGGTCATCCGCACGATCCCGTACGCCCACCCCGTCTTCACGTCCGTCGGCCAGGCCGCCCAAGCGCGCCACGCCGAGATCAGCGGCCAGAACCGCACGCACTACGCGGGCGCGTACTGGGGCTGGGGCTTCCATGAGGACGGCGTCGTCAGCGGCGAGCGCGTGGCGCGACAGCTCGGGGCGCAGGCACTGTGACCTCCCGCAGCGCGATCTACGAGGGCACCATCCGCCATCGCCGCTTCGCGGTGCGCGAGCACGAGTTCCGCTACCGGATCGCGATGGCGTACATCGACCTCGACGAGCTCCCGACGCTGCTCGGAGGCCGGCTCGTGCGCCCGCGGCCCGGCCTCGCCCGCTTCCGCCGCAGCGACTACCTCGGCGATCCGGCCACGCCCCTCGACGCCGCCGTCCGCGACCTGGTCGCGCAGCGCCTCGGCAGCGCGCCCGAGGGCCCGATCCGCCTCCTCACCCACCTGCGCACCTTCGGCCACTGCTTCAACCCGGTCAGCTTCTACTACTGCTTCGCCCCCGACGGCGACACGCTCGAGGCGATCGTCGCCGAGGTCACGAACACGCCCTGGGGCGAGCGCCACGCGTACGTGCTGAAGGCCGGCGACCCGATCCCGCGCGGCGGCTTCGACAAGGCCCTGCACGTCTCGCCCTTCATGCCGATGGACCAGCGCTACACCTGGCGCGCGCCCGCGCCCGGGGAGACCCTCTCGGTCCAGATCGAGAGCGCCCGAGCCAGCGAGAAGGCCTTTGACGCGACGCTCGGCCTCAAGCGGCGACCGCTGACGCGCCGCGCGCTCGCCCGCCACCCCGCCGCAACCCTCCGGATGCTCGCGCTCATCTACGGCCACGCCGTCGCGCTGAAGCTCAAGGGCGTCCCCGTCCAACCCCACCCCGCCCGATGACCACACGCGTCGCACGCAAGCTCGTCATGGCCCTCCTCAGCCGCATCCGCGTCGGCCAGCTGACCGTGATCGAGGGCGACCAGGAGACGGTCTTCGGGTCGGGCGCCCCGCAGGCGACCGTCCACGTCCACTCCCCGAAGGCGTGGACCCAGATGGCGCGCGGCAGCCGCGGCATGGGCAGCTCCTACGCCGACGGCCTGTGGGACACGCCCGACCTCACCGCGGTCATCCGCGTCGCCGCGCGCAACGTCCAGGGCATCGACGAGATCCGCCGCCGGATGACGCCGGTCCGCGAGCCCTTCCAGCGCGCCCGCGCCGCGTTCATGCGCAACACCCCGCAGCGCGCCCGCAAGGACATCGCCGCCCACTACGACCTCGGCAACGAGCTGTTCGCGCTGATGCTCGACCCGACGCTGATGTACTCGTGCGGCGTCTTCGAGCATCGCGACGCGACGCTCGAGGACGCCTCGATCGCCAAGCTCGAGATGGTCTGCGAGAAGCTCGACCTCGGCCCGCGCGACCACGTCGTCGAGATCGGAACGGGCTGGGGCGGGTTCGCCGTCTATGCGGCGACCACGCGCGGGTGCCGGGTGACGACGACGACCATCTCGCAGGAACAGCACGACGTCGCCGCCCAGCGCGTCGAGGAGGCCGGGGTCGAGCACCTCGTCGACCTGCGCCTCGACGACTACCGCGACCTCCAGGGCACGTACGACAAGCTCGTCTCGATCGAGATGATCGAGGCGGTCGGCTGGCAGGACTTCGGCACCTTCTTCGAGCGCTGCTCGGAGCTGCTCGCCCCGAACGGGACGATGCTGCTGCAGGCGATCACGATGGACGACCGCGCCTATCCCGTCGAGAAGGCGTCCAAGAGCTTCATCCGCACCTACGTCTTCCCCGGCGGCTGCCTGCCCTCGCTCGAGGTGATCTCGAAGTGCATCGCGAAGCGCACCGACCTGCGCACCGTCCACCTCCAAGACCTCACCCCGCACTACGCCGAGACGCTGCGGCGCTGGCGGGCGAACTTCGAGGCGGCGACGGAGGAGCTCGAGGGCCTCGGCTACGACGAGCACTTCCGCCGCATCTGGCGCATGTACCTCAGCTACTGCGAGGCCGGCTTCGCCGAGCACCGGATCGGGCTCGTGCAGACGGTGCTGGCCAAGCCGCTGGCGGGCGTCGACATGCTCGCCGTCGCCGCGCCGCCGGCTAGGACCGCGGCTGCCGGCTGAACATCCGGTCGCTGATCGCGTCGAGCACGAAGCCGGGGCCGCGCGAGGCGAGCTTGGCGTAGGCGGTCTTCCCGCCGGGACCGAGGATGTGGCGATCCGCCTCGACGGCCGCGAGGACCTTCTCCACCCACTCCTCGGGCTCGACCTTGTCCCAGCTCGAAGTGTCGATGTGGCGGCCGTAGACCTCCTCGGTGGCGTCGAGCATGTCGGTGTTGACGCCCGGGGTCACGGCGTGCAGGACGCGGACGCCGGTACCCTTGAGCTCGCGCCGCAATGACTCGGAGAGCGCGACCACGCCGGCCTTCGAGGCGGCGTAGGTGCTCGCCGCGGGGAAGTAGGCGTAGCCGCTGATCGACGCGTTGTTGACGACCGTGCCGTGCCGCCGGGCGAGCATCGCCGGGAGCACGCGGTGGGTCAGGTGGGCGACCGCGACGAGGTTGACCTGGAACATCGAATAGACCGCGTCCATGTCCTGCTCCTCGAGCAGCCCGCCGGTCATCTGACCGGCGTTGTTGACGAGCAGGTCGATGTCAGCGAGGTCGAGCGCGTCCGCGCAGGCGTCGATCGACTCGCGGCTGGAGAGGTCCATCCGCACCGGGCGCACCTCGGCGCCGCCCTCGATCGGGTCGAAGGCGTCCGGGTCGCGCACGCCGGCGAGCACGAGGCGGACCGGGCGGGCGGCGAGCGCCTCGCACATGGCGCGACCGATCCCGCGGTTGGCGCCGGTGACAAGGGCAGTGGTGTTCGTGAGGTCCATGCTGTGGCTACGCGGCCCGTCGCGCGGGCGATCAGTGATCGGTCGGGCGGGCCCGACCGTATTGACTCTCGATGCCCTCTCCCCTGCGTGCCGCCACCTTCGCCATGCTCGGCCTCCGCGTCGCCTACGGCGCCGCGCTGATCGTCGCCCCCGAGCGCCTCGCCCTGCGCTGGCTCGGCCCCGCCGCCGGCGCACCGCCCACGCAGGTCCCGCTGCGCGGGATGGGCGCGCGCGAGATCGTGGTGCACGGCGCCGCGATCGCCGCGGCCCTCAACGATCTGCCGCTGCGCCCGTTCCTCGCCGCCAGCGTCACGGGCGACCTCGCCGACATCCTCGCGACCGTCGCCGGTCGCCGCGGGCTTCCCGACGGGGCCGCGCCGGCGACGCTCGCCGTGGCGGGCGGGTCGGCGCTGCTGACCGCGGGCCTCGCCGCGGCCGTCGACCGCTAGGCCCACGAGTGGCGCTCGCCTACGACCGCGCCGGGTCGGGCCCGGTGCTCGTCCTCCTGCACCCGCTCGGCGCCGACCGGCACGTGTGGGAGCCGGTGATGGACCGGCTGACCGCCCAGCGCGATGTGATCGCGCTCGACCTCCCGGGCTTCGGCGAGTCGCCCTCGCTCAACGGCGGCGGTCCTCCGACGCCGGCCGCGCTCGCCGCCGCCGTCGCGGCGTTCCTCCCGGCCGGCCCGTACCACGTCGCCGGCAACTCGCTCGGGGGCTGGGTCGCGCTCGAGCTCGCCGCCGCAGGCCACGCGCGCTCGGTGACCGCGATCGCCCCCGCCGGCCTGTGGCCCGAGCCGCTGACGCCGAAGCGCGGGATCGCGCGCGGCCTGGCCAGGGCGATCCGGCCCGGCCTGCCCGCGCTCGTGCGCAGCCCGGCCGGTCGCCGCCTCGCGCTCGCGTCGACGGTCGCCCATGCCGAGCACGTCCCGCCCGAGGCGGCGCTGCGGCTCGTCCGCGCCTACGCCGACGCCCCCGGCTTCGAGGACGTCAACGGCGCGAT
>JBDTMF010000193.1:0-7906 GCA_039934455.1 Solirubrobacteraceae bacterium | reverse complement strand
TCATCGACAACTACGACTCCTTCACCTACAACCTCGTGCAGTACCTGGGGGAGCTGGGAGCGGAGCTCGAGGTCGTGCGCAACGACGCCGCCACGGTCGACGACCTGCTGGAGCGCAGCTGGGATCGCGTGGTGGTCTCTCCCGGGCCGTGCACGCCCAACGAGGCGGGCATCTCGATCGAGGCGATGCGGCGCTTCCCGGAGGCGGGAGTGCCGACGCTCGGCGTCTGCCTGGGCCACCAGTCGCTCGCCCAGGCGTTCGGCGGGAAGGTCATCCGCCACGTGCCGGTGCACGGCAAGACGACCGAGATCGAGCACGACGGAACCGGCCTGTTCGCGGGCCAGCCGAGCCCGCTCACGGTCGGGCGCTACCACTCGCTGGTGGTCGACCCTGAGCTGCCCGGCGCGCTCGAGCAGACCGCGTGGGGCGGCGGCGTGCTGATGGCGATGCGCCACCGCGAGCTGCCGGCTCTCGGCGTCCAGTTCCACCCGGAGTCCGTCCTGACCCCGCGCGGCATGGGGCTGTTGGAGACGTTCCTTGCCTAACCCGGTGCTGACCCAGGCGATCGACCTGCTCGCCAACCGCCGGGATCTCTCGATCGCGCAGTCGGCGGCCGTGCTCGCGGAGATCATGGCCGGGAACGCGTCGGACACCGAGACCGCCGCGGTCCTGATCGCGCTGCGCACGAAGGGGGAGACCGTCGACGAGATCGTCGGGCTCGCGACCACGATGCGGCTGCTCGCGACCCCGGTCACGACCGGCCGCGACGATCTCATCGACACCGCCGGCACCGGCGGCGGGCGCCCGACCTTCAACGTCTCGACGACCGCGGCGCTGATCGCGGCCGGGGCGGGCTGCGCGGTGGCCAAGCACGGCAACCGCTCGGCGACGGGGCTGTCGGGCTCGGCCGACCTGCTGGAGGCGCTCGGGGTGCGCATCGACCTCGCCCCCGAGGCGGTCGCGCGCTGCATCGAGGAGGCCGGCTTCGGCTTCATGTTCGCGCCCGCGCACCACGGGGCCACCCGCCACGTGATCCCCGTGCGCAGGGAGCTCGCGGTGCGGACGATCTTCAACTTCCTCGGCCCGCTCACCAACCCGGCCGGCGCCTCGCGCCAGGTCATCGGCGTCTCCGACCCCGCCTTCCTGCACACGATCGCGGGAGCGCTGGCCCAGCTGGGCGCCCAGAAGGCGCTGGTAGTGTCGAGCGCCGACGGACTGGATGAGATGAGCACGGCGGGCACCACTACGGTCGTCGAGGTCGACGGCGGCGAGATCCACTCCTACGAGCTGGCTCCGGAGGACGTTGGCCTGCCCCGAAGTTCCTACGAGGCCGTCGCCGGCGGCACGCCGCAGGACAACGCCGCGGTGACGCGCCGGATCTTCGCGGGCGAAGACGGTCCCGCGCGTGACATCGCGGCCCTCAACGCCGGCGCCGCGATCTACGTCGCGGGCCGCGCGGAGACGCTCGAGGGAGGTGTCCGGGCGGCCGAGCAGGCGCTCGACTCGGGCGCCGCCGCGGAGGCGCTCGACACGCTGGTGGCGCTGACGCAACAATTGGCCCCGTCTTGAACGTTCTCGAGCGGATCGTCGCGTCGACACGGCAGGAGCTCGACCGGAGGCGCCGGGCCACGCCGCTCTCGCAGCTGGAGGCCGCGCTCGACGACCGGCCCGAGGGCCGGCCCTTCGGCGAGGCGCTCGCGCGCCCCGGCATCTCGCTGATCGCCGAGCACAAGCGGCGCTCGCCGTCGGCCGGCGTGATCCGCGAGGGCGCGACGGTGACCGAGATCGTCCAGTCCTACGAGCGCGGCGGCGCCGCGGCGCTCTCGATCCTCACCGAGGGCGCGCACTTCGGCGGCGACCTCGCCGACCTCGAGGAGGCGATCGCCGCCACCGACCTGCCGGTGCTGCGCAAGGACTTCATCCTCGACCGCTACCAGCTCTACGAGACCGCAGCGGCCGGCGCCGACGCGATCCTCCTGATCGTCGCCGTGCTCGGCCACGACGACCTCGACGAGCTGCACCGCGAGGCGCGCGGGCTCGACCTCGACGTGCTGGTCGAGGTCCACGACGAGCAGGAGCTCATGCGCGCGCTCGACGTCGACGCCGACATCCTCGGCATCAACAACCGCGACCTCGCCGACTTCTCCGTCGACATCGAGCGCACCTACGAGCTGCTCTCCGACGTGCCGGCGGGCAAGACCGTCGTGTCGGAGTCGGGCTACAGCACCCGCGAGCAGCTCGAGGACCTCGACCGCGTCGGCGTCGACGCGGTGCTGATCGGCGAGACGCTGATGCGCTCCCGCGACGTCGAGGCCGCCTGCCGCGGCCTGGCCGCCGGGCACGAGCGACACTTCGAGGCGTAGGAGCCTGTCCCAAGAGTCCCGCACCGCCGGATACCGGCGCACGGTCCTGTCCTGAGACAGGCTCCAGAGGCTTTTAGCCCACGTTCAGCGGGATCGACGACGCTGCGCCACGGTATGACCGCGCGCGCGCTGGCGATCCCGCTTGCGGCCGCCGTCCTCGGCGGTGGCGTGACCGCGGGCATCCTGTTCGAGACGGGCGCCGTCGTCAGCGAGGGCCGGACGACGACGATGGTGCAGCAGGCGCCGCTGACCTCGGCCGCGCCGGCGTCGGAGTCGCAGTCTCCCGGCCTGACCGCGCGCGACATCTATCGACTGGCCGCGCCGGGCGTCGTCTTCGTCCGCGCCCGCTCGATCCAGGCAACACGGTCGCCGTTCGAGATCTTCCCGCGCCAGCAGGAGAACGTCTCGACCGGCTCGGGCTTCGTGCTCGACGAGAAGGGCAACATCCTCACGAACGCGCACGTCGTGGCCTCCTCGACCGACGTGCGGGTGTCGTTCTCCGACCACCGCACCGTCACCGCGCGCGTGGTCGGCAAGGACCCCGACACCGACCTCGCGGTGCTCGCCGTGCGTGCGAAGGGCCTGAAGCTGCACCCGCTCGAGCTCAGCGACTCCTCCGCCGTGCGCGTCGGCGACCCGACCGTGGCGATCGGCAACCCGTTCGGCCTCGAGCGCACGCTGACGACGGGCGTCGTGTCGGCGCTGCAGCGGCGCCTGACGGCGCCGAACGGGTTCGCGATCGAGGACGTCATCCAGACCGATGCGGCGCTCAACCCCGGCAACTCGGGCGGCCCGCTGCTCGACGCGGCCGGCCGCGTGATCGGCGTCAACTCGCAGATCGCCACCGGCGACGGGTCCAGCGGCAGCGTTGGGATCGGCTTCGCGGTCCCGGCCTCGACGGTCCGGCGCGTGCTGCCCGAGCTCGAGACGGTCGGCCGCGTCCGGCGCCCGTTCCTCGGCGTGCGCGGCCGCGCCGCGAAGGGTGGCGTGCTGATCGAGGCCGTTCCGGCGGGGACGCCCGCGGCCCGCGCCGGCATCCGCGGCGGCACCCACGAGGCGATCGACCCGCGCGACGGCAGCGTCATGACCCTCGGCGGCGACGTGCTGGCCGGCATCGACGGCCACGCGGTGGCGAGCATGGATGACGTCCACAGCCTGCTGCTCAAGCGCCGCCCGGGCCAGGCGGTGTCGATCGAGCTCAAGCGCGCCGGCAGGACGCTGACGGTCAAGGCCGAGCTCGGCGAGCGCCCGGGCACCGCGGCCGCCGAGTAGCGCCCACCCGGGGCCTACCATGGCGGGTGTGACCCGCGCGAAGATCTGTGGCATCACCCGGCACGAGGACGCCGAGCTCGCCGTCGAGCTCGGCGCGTGGGCGATCGGTTTGATCCGCTGGGACGGCTCGCCGCGGGCCGCCGACGCCGAGACGGCCGCGGGCGTCGTGGGCGCCCAGCGCCGCCGCGTGGCCTGTGTGGGCGTGTTCGTCAACGCCACGCTCGAGGAGCTGGCGCGCGAGGCGGACCAGATCCCCTACAGCCACCTGCAGCTCCACGGCGACGAGGGGCCGGCCTTCTGCAGCGAGGCGGCTCGCCGCACCGGCTGCAAGATCATCAAGGCGGCGCGCGTGGCGGGCCCGGGCGACATCCGCGACCTCGAGCGCTTCCACACCGACTTCCACCTGCTCGACGCCGCGGCGGCCGGCCTGCGCGGCGGCAGCGGCCAGACGTGGGAGTGGGGCCTGCTCGACGGGCGGCGCTCGAAGACGCCGCTGATCCTGTCGGGCGGCCTGGGCCCCGACAACCTCGCCGAGGCGATCGCCGACGTCGACCCGTGGGCGGTCGACACGGCCTCGGGCACCGAGCTCGAGCCGGGCATCAAGGATCCCGAGAAGGTGCGGCGCTTCCTCGAGATCGCCGCGGGACGAGGCGAAGCCGGCGAGGCGTCAGCCGGTGGCGAGGCCTCTGGCCGAGACAGCGAGCCGCCAGGCGAGGCAGTCGTCGCGTGACCGCCGTCGACCACCGCTTCGGCCCCTACGGGGGCCAGTTCGTCCCCGAGACGCTGATGCCCGCGCTCGACGAGCTCGAGGCCGCCTGGATCGAGGCCCGCGGCGACGCGGGCTTCGACGCCGACCTCCAGCGCCTGCTGCGCGACTTCGCGGGCCGGCCGACGCCGCTGTACGAGGCGCGCCGGCTCTCCGAGGCCGCCGGCCACCCGGTCTGGCTCAAGCGCGAGGACCTGCTGCACACCGGCGCGCACAAGATCAACAACGCGCTCGGCCAGGCGCTGCTGGCCCGCCGCATGGGCAAGACGCGCATCATCGCCGAGACCGGGGCGGGCCAGCACGGGGTCGCGACCGCGACCGCGTGCGCGCTGCTCGGCCTCGAGTGCATCGTCTACATGGGCACCGAGGACATGCGCCGCCAGCAGCCCAACGTGCAGCGCATGGGCCTGCTCGGCGCGCGCGTCGAGCCGGTCGAGGCGGGGGCGCGGACGCTCAAGGAGGCGGTCTCGGCCGCGATCCGCGACTGGGTCGCCAACGTCGCCGGCACCCACTACATCATCGGCTCGAGCGTCGGCCCGGCGCCGTTCCCGGCGATCGTGCGCGACCTCCAGCGCGTGATCGGCGACGAGGCGCGCGCCCAGGTCCTCGCCCAGGCCGGGCGGCTGCCGCAGCGCGTGGTCGCCTGCGTCGGCGGCGGTTCCAACGCGATCGGCGTCTTCGTGCCGTTCGTCGACGACGCCGAGGTCGCCCTGATCGGCGTCGAGGCGGCCGGCGACGGGATCGAGACCGGCCGCCACGGCGCGCCGCTGACGCTCGGGGGCCGCGGCGGCGTGCTCCACGGCGCCTACTCGGCGATCATGCAGGACGAGGACGGCCAGATCCTCGAGGCGCACTCGATCTCGGCCGGCCTCGACTATCCCGGCACCGGGCCGCAGCACGCCCACCTCCGCGACACCGGCCGCGCGACGTATGAGGCGGTCACCGACCGCCAGGCGCTCGCGGCGTTCCAGCAGGTCGCGAGGCTCGAGGGCATCATCCCGGCGCTCGAGTCCTCCCACGCCGTCGCCTGGGTGCTGGCCGCACCGCCGTCGGAGCTCGACCTCATCTGCCTCTCGGGCCGCGGCGACAAGGACCTCGCCGAGGCGCTCTCCGCGCTGGAAGCCCTCGAGGCGTGAGCACCGGCATCGAGCGGATCGCGGCCGCCTTCGCGGCCACGGATGGGCACGCGGCGCTGATGCCCTACCTGATGGGCGGCTTTCCCGACCTCGACGCGTCCCTGGCGATCGGCGAGGCCTACGCCGACGGCGGCGCCGACCTCGTCGAGCTCGGCGTCCCGTTCTCCGACCCGATGGCCGACGGCCCGGTGATCCACGCGGCGGGCACGCGCGCGCTCGCCTCGGGCGCGACGGTGCCGAAGGTGATCGAGCTCGCGAGCGCGCTCGCGGAGCGCGTCCCGGTCGTCCTCATGTGTTACACCAACCTCGTGATGGCCCGCGGCGTCGAGCGCTTCGCCGCCGACCTGGGCAGCGCTCATGTCAGCGGTCTGATCATTCCGGACCTCCCGCTCGAGGAGTCGCCGCCGGCACTGGCGGCATGCGACGCGGCCGGCATCGCGCTCGTCCCGCTGGTCGCGCCGACCACGCCGGAGGAGCGGCTGGAGCGCATCGGGGCCCAGGCCCGCGGCTTCATCTACACCGTCTCGGTGACCGGGACGACCGGCGAGCGCGCCGAGCTCGACCCGGCCGCGCTGCTGGCCCGCGTGCACGCCCACGCGACCGTCCCGGTCGCGCTCGGCTTCGGCATCGCCACGCCCGAGCAGGCGGCCGCCGCGGCCGCTGCGGGCGCCGACGGGGTGATCGTCGGCTCAAGGCTGGTGCGGGCTGCAGCCGAGGAGGAGGACATCGGGGCGCTCGTGGCGGGCTTCTCCGCGGCGCTCCGCGGCGCCGCCCACTAGGATCAGCCGCGGCATGGGTCTCGTCCTCACGACCACCGCCGGGCTTTGCCTGTGGATCATCCTCTGGGCGACCGACGTGAAGGCGTTCGACGCCTTCCTGCTCACGCTCGGGATGGTCATCCTGGCGGTGACGGCGCGGATGATCCTGCCATCGCTTCCGGGCAGTCGCCCGGATCCGGACGAGCCCGACTGAAGGCGAAGACGCCGTACCAGCGGGTAGGCCGGGTTTGCGCGTGATCCGACGCGCACCCTAGAATCCCGGCGCAAACCGAGCATCCCTTATGAGGAGGGTCTCTTGAGAGTACGTTGGTTGGCAGCTTGGAGCTGCCTGATCGCCGCTATGGCATTTGGCGTCGCTGCCTGTGGCAGCGACAGCAGTGGCGGCGGCGGCGGTTCGAAGGCCAGTGGCAGCACGCTCACCATTTACTCGTCGCTTCCACTGCAGGGCGATTCCCGCCCGCAGTCCGAGGACGTCGTCCGTGGCGAGCAGCTGGCGCTCGAGAAGGTCGGCGGCAAGGCCGGCAAGTACAAGATCAAGTACGTCTCGCTCGATGACTCAACGGCGGCGGCGGGTAAGTGGGAAGCCGGCCAGGTGTCGGCCAACGCCCGCAAGGTCGCCCAGGACGACGCGGCGATCGCTTATCTCGGCGAGTTCAACTCAGGCGCCTCTGCGATCTCGATCCCGATCACGAACGAGGCCGGCATCCTCCAGGTGAGTCCGTCCAACACTCAGTTGGGCCTGACCAAGAGCGGAGCCGGCGCCGAGAAGGGCGAGCCCGACAAGTACTACCCCGGCGGAACGCGCACCTACGGGCGCGTCGTGCCCGTGGATACCATCCAGGGCGCGGCGCAGGCCCAGTTCATGAAGGACGAGGGCGTCAAGAGTGTCTACATCCTGGACGACAAGGAGGTCTACGGGCAGGGAGTCGCGGCGAACACGAAGGGATCCGCGGAGAAGGCGGGCATCAAGATCGCCGGCGAGGACTCGTGGGACGGCAAGGCCGCGAACTACCGCGCGCTGGCCAGCAAGATCAAGTCCTCGGGAGCGGACGCCGTGTTCATCGGCGGCATCGTGGACAACAACGGCCCGCAGCTGGCCAAGGACATCTACGCCGCGCTACCGGATGCTCTCCAGTTCTGTCCCGACGGCGTGGCCGTCGCCGAGTTCACTGGGGAGGTCGACGCGAATGTCCAGAAGCAGCTCCGCTGCACCGCGCCGACCGTCGCGCCGAACGAGCTGCCACCGGCGGGCCAGAAGTTCTACTCCGACTTCGAGAAGACGTACAACAAGCCGCAGGACGAGATCGCCCCGTACGCCGTGTACGGATACGAGGCGATGTCGGTGGTCCTCGATGCCATCAAGAAGGGTGGCGACGACCGCAAGGACGTGGTAAAGGCGTTTTTCGACACCAAGAAGACAGAGAGCGTGCTCGGTCCTTACGAGATCGATGACGACGGCGACACGACCCTCACCCTGTACGGCGCGTACCTCGCCAAGGGCGGCAAGCTCGTGTTCAAACAGGCACTGAAGCCTCAGACCTAGTACGAATACCCGGGAGTCGGCGGGCACGGAGTCGCGTGCCCGCCGCA
>JBDTMF010000192.1:0-7926 GCA_039934455.1 Solirubrobacteraceae bacterium | reverse complement strand
CCAACATGGGAGAGAACCCTCTCTCCGACAACGCAGGTTGCCCTATGAGCGAGCTCGAGCTCGACGTGGCGCGGTCGAGGTGGCGCGCCGGCGTCCGAGACGTGGCGAGCATCAGCGGCTGCGCCCCGCGCATGCCCCTCAGGAGCATGGGGTCGCCACCCCAGTTTCCGGGGCCACGCTCAAGGGGACCCCCCGTCGGGCCGATGCGATCAGACACCAGAGCAGTCTTACGACTAGGCACCCCCGTCGCGAGGCGGATCCGCAAAGCCACGGGACTCCACCGGAGTCAGCCGGGCTACCCGTGCGATGGAACGTCGATCGAGGCTGCTCACGCATAGGGAGGACCACTCGTGTCCAACCGCACTCTCAGGCGCGCAGGCCGGGCCGGCGTCGCGCTCGTAGCGGGCTGCGCGCTCGCCGCGCCGGCTCAGGCTGCACCGCCGAATCTGGCGACTGCCGCGCCGTTCTCCGTCCTCGCCGCGACGACCGTCACCAATACGGGCCCGTCGTCGATGTGGGGCGACCTCGGCCTGACGCCGGGCTCTCAAGTAACGGGCGGACCCGTCGTCGGCGGCGCCAGCCACGTCGACGACAGCGTCGCGCTGCAGGCGAAGAACGACCTGACCGCCGCCTACGTCACCACGGCGAACCTTCCCGCGTCCGGCAGCGCCGGCGTGCAGCTCGCCGGGCGGACCTTCAAGGCGGGCGTCTACAAGGCGACCACGACCCTGCAGCTCTCAGCGGGCGACACGGTGACCCTTGACGGCGAGCACAACCCGGATGGCGTGTTCATCTTCCAGGTCGGCACCGCCCTCAGGACGTTCGCGGGCGCACGCGTCTCGCTCATCAACGAGGCCAATCCCTGCAATGTCTTCTGGCAGGTCGGTTCGGACACGAACCTCGGGAGTGGCTCCGCCTTCGTCGGCACGGTCATGTCCGGCACGTCGATCACCGACGAGAGCGGCTCGACCATCGACGGCAGGCTGCTCGTCAACACCGCCGCGGTCAACCTCAACAACACCACGATCATCCATTCCGCCTGCGCCGCGGCGGGGAACGGCACCGGCGGTACCGGCGGTTCCGGCGCGACGCCCGGCGCCGGCGCACCGGCGGCTGTCACTCCGGCAGCCGGCACTCCGGCAGGCCAGGCCCCTCCCGGGAGCCGCTCCGCGACTCCCACCCACAACGGCACGGCCCGGCTCCGCCGTCCGCCGGCCACCACCGCATCACGCCGTCCGCCGGCCAATGCCTGCACCGCAGGCTTCCAGGCCACGGTCCGCGGTCACCTCATCAGGCGCGTCGTCTTCAGCCTCGACGGCAAGCGCATCGGCACCCGCACCAAGGCCGCCTTCCGGGTCTACGTGCACGCCGCCAGCGGTGGCAAGCACGTCATCTCGGCGCGCGTCGGCTTCAAGGACGCGACGCACAGCAAGACGCTGAAGTTCCGCTACCGCGCCTGCGCCGCCCAGGTGCTGCAGCCGCGCCGCGGCCCGTCCCAGTTCACGGGATGAGTCACGCCGTCACCGCCGCCCCGCGATCCTCCGGCCTGTGCCGGGGGGTCGCGGCGCTGTCGGTGGCGCTCTTCGCGACCGCAAGCGGCGTGCTCGCCGCCCCCGCGCGAGCCGCCGCGGACGCTCCCGCGAGCGAGCCCCTCGTGGTGCTGCTGCGCGATCACATCGCCCGCACCCGGCCGAGCGTCCGCGCCCACCGCATCGAGCCCGTCGCCGCGCGCCGGCCGCTCACGCGCGTCCGCACCGTCCTGCCCGTGCTCGCCCATGAGACGAGCCGTGACGGCCGCTCGTGGGTGCGTGTCCGCCTCCCCGGCCGCCCCAGCGGGCACACCGGCTGGATCCCGGCCACGCACACCCGCATGAAGACCACCGTGTGGCGGCTCGCGGTCCGGCTCGCGACCCGCCGCGTGACCGTCTATCGCGACGGGCGCGTGGCCCGGAGCTTCCGGGCGGTCGTCGGCGCGCCGTCGACGCCGTCGCCGCGGGGCCGGTTCTTCATCGAGGAGGCCGTCGCGCTGTCCCCGGCCGACCACGGCGGGCCGTTCGCGCTCGCCACCAGCGCCCGGTCGAACGTCCTGCAGGAGTTCGACGGCGGCCCCGGCCAGATCGCGCTCCACGGCACCGCCGGCCTCTCCGGCGCGCTCGGCACCGCGTCCTCGCACGGCTGCATCCGCCTGAGCGCCGACGCCATCACCTGGCTCGCGCGCCGCATCGGCGGCGGCGTGCCGATCCGCATCACGTCCTAGTGGGCCTAGCGGCGACGGGCGACGCGGGCCGGGCGGCTCGCCCTGCAGAGCTTCGGCACGTTCGAGTAGTCGGTGAACACCGGCGCCATCACACTGCCGGGCACCGAGTCGTGCGGGTGGCCGAGCAGGTGCCCGAGCTCGTGCGTCATCGTCGTGCAGAGCATGTCCCAGTCCTCGCGCATGCTCGCGGCCGTCCGCCAGCGCCAGCGCGCGAAGGCGATCGTGCAGTTCGTGTAGGTGCTCGCGGGCGCGGCGAGGTTGTTGGCGCCCAGCGGCGTGTCGAACGTGACCCAGGCGTCGGTGCTCTGATCCACGCCGGCGGCGAGCGGGCGCTGCGCCAGGACCTTGATGCGACCGTTGCAGGGCACCGCGCCCCAGTAGCGCGCACCGACCGCGGCGGCCGCAGTGAGCGGGCTCGGCGCCTTGGCCCGCTGCGCCGCGCCGGCTGTCGCCGGCAGGGCGAAGACACAGACGAGCACGGCGAGGAGGAGGCGACCCAGGACCATGCGCGAAGCGTCGCGCAGGAGCCGCCGTGCGACTTCCTCCCGGCGGGGGGATCTTGGGGTGAGGGACCGGGTGAACAACGGGTGTCCAGTCCCATCACCCTTCCTTCCCCCGGTGCCGATGGAACCGATGCATGGACGCACACACGCCGATCACGGTCGCCATCGCCCGCTTCGAGGATCTCCTCGCGCTCGGCCTCCGCGGGCTGTTCACCGACGACCCGAACGTCTCGGTCGTCGTCGACGACATCGCCTACGACCGCATCTCCGTCGTGCTCCGGGCCCACGATCCGGACGTGCTGATCCTCGACGCCGGCGCGCTCGCCGACCTCGCCGCCGTGCGCACCCTGAGCGTCGAGCATCCCGGCACCCGCCTCGTGCTGCTCGGCCGGGACCAGTCGACCGCGGAGTGCGCGCAGCTGCTGGCCTTCGGCGCCAGCGCCTGCCTCGGCACCGACACCCAGGCGCGCGACGTCCGCAACGCGATCCACCTGGCCGCGCGCGGCCTGCAGGTCATGCCGCGCGGCGCGCATCACGCCAGCGACGCCCGCGTCGGCCATTCGCGGCTGACGCGGCGCGAGGCCGACGTGCTGCACCTTCTCCGCCAGGGCCACTCGAACCCGAGCATCGCGCTCGAGCTGCAGATCGGCGTGGAGACGGTGCGGACGCACGCCCGCGGCATCTACCGCAAGCTCGGGGTGTCCTCGCGGCGCGCGCTGGTCGCGCTGCCGGTGCTCGCCGCGCATGCTCCCGCCCGGCCGGAGCCCGTGCATGCCGCCCGGCGGCGGGCAGGCTCCGCCGCCGCCGCGCGCCGTCCCCTGCACGACTGAGCGCGGCTTACGGCTCGAGCAGGAAGAGCTCGATCTCCATGTCGGGGCCGACGTGGTGGTTGGAGATGAACGCCAGGACGTGGCGGCCGGACAGGCGCTCGACCGCGGAGATGAACTTCTGCTGCATCGCGTTCTGGAACGCGCTGCGGGTCTCCTGGACGATCGTGGTGCGCTGCAGCTCGATCATCGTCTTCTCGACGTCGGTGTAGACGCCGCCGAGCACGCAGGCGAGCAGGTCCCCGCCGAGCATCATGGTCTTGGCGGTCACGGGCACGCGCTGGTGGTAGCGCTGGTGCAGCTCGACCATCGCGTCGGTCACTGCGGCGAGCATCTCGTCGCCACTGAGGACGGTGTTCGGGGCCGGCATGCGGCCTTCTCTCTCGTCCTCCGGGCGGGATCGCGCGCGAGGCGAAGGGCGAGACCCGACGTGCGACGAAGTCCTACCGTAGCGCGTGCTGACTGTTTAGGATCGTGATTTCATTTCACCGCGAGCAGGCACGGTCCGTTATGAGCGCACCAACCGTCAAGACCACCCCTCACGCGCACGGCGAGGTGCTGACCGCCGTCTCGGATGGGATGGTGGGTCTCCTGAAGGAGTTCTACGGCCGCGGGCCCACCCGCACGAAGACCTACTACGAGGACGACCTGGTCGTGTGCCTGCTGCGCGGTGGCTTCTCGCGCGTCGAGCAGACGCTGCTCGACGGCGGGCGCGGATCCTCCGTGATCCGGCAGCGGATGGAGTTCCAAGAGCTCATGCGGAACCGTTTCGAGAGCGTGATCGAGTCGGCGACCGGCCGCCGCGTGATCGGCTTCATGAGCGGCAACCAGCAGGATCCGGACATCATGTGCGAGGTCTTCATCCTCGCGCCGACCGACCTCATCGACGACCACGAGCTACCGCCGAGCGCCGGGGCGGCAGGAACGGCTGAGCCGCCCCCGCCGGCTTGACGCGCGGAGTAGCTTAAGTCCTGGAGGGCTTCGTCCTGAGGTTGGCGTCCCACGACGCTGGTAGCAGGGCCTGACTTCCAAGGTTCCCAATTCGACCTTGGAGGCGCTGTGCCCACCCCCGATTCCATCGCCCGCCGCGCGGCGGCCCTGCGGCCGTTCGTCTGCTCGTCGACGGGAGGAGGTCTCGACGCCACCTGGGTTCATGTCGCCGGAGCGCTCGACCTCGCGACATCGCCGCAGCTCCAGCGGCTGCTGGACGAGGCGTCCGCGCGGCTCGTCGTGCTCGACCTGCGCGACCTCGCCTTCATGGACTCCTCCGGCGTGCACACGATCGTCGACGCGAGCGTGCGCGCCCGCCGGGACGGCCGCCGGCTGATCCTCCTGCGCGGCACGCGGGACGTCGACCGCGTGTTCACGCTGACCGGCACCTCCGGCGTGGTCGAGATCGGCGACTTCGGGACGCCGCCCGAGCCGCCCGGCCAGCTTCGCCTGCACTTCGCCGACGAAACGTTGATCCCGTGAGCGCCGCCGCCCCGCTGCGGGGGCCGCCCGAGAGTGTCCCGATCGAGCACGAGGTCTCCGAGCGCGTGGTGCGCACCGTGGTCTTCGCGCTCCCGCCGGCCGCGCTCCTGGTCGCCGGCTGGCTGGCTTGGGGCGGGACGCTGCACTGGCACGACCTGGTGGTCCTCGCGATCACCTACACGCTGTCCGGGCTCGGCATCACGGTCGGCTTCCACCGCCTCTTCACCCACCGCAGCTTCAAGACCACCCGCGCGGTCCGCGCGCTGCTGGCCGTGTTCGGCTCGATGGCGGTCGAAGGCCCGCTGATCGAGTGGGTCTCGACCCATCGCAAGCACCACCGCTTCTCCGACGAGCCCGGCGACCCGCACAGCCCGCACGTCGATCAGGCGCCCGGCTGGCGCGGCGCCCTGCGCGGGCTCGCCCACGCGCACGTCGGCTGGATGTTCCGCGGCAAGGACATGGCCAACCCCGCCCGCTACGCGAAAGACCTGCTGGCCGACCGCGACCTGCGCTTCATCAGCCGCACCTTCCCGCTCTGGGTGGCGGTCGGGATGCTGGTCCCGTTCGGCCTCGGCCTCGCGCTGACCGGCGCGCTCACCGGCGGGCTCACCGGGCTGCTGTGGGGCGGCGCCGTGCGGGTGCTGCTGCTGCACCACGTCACCTTCTCCATCAACTCGCTGTGCCACTTCTTCGGCCGCCGGCCGTTCGCCACCGGCGACCAGTCGCGCAACCTCGCCTGGCTCGCCCCGATCGCGTTCGGCGAGGCCTGGCACAACAACCATCACGCCTTTCCAACCTCAGCGCGCCATGGACTGGGACGCCGGGAACCCGACCCCGGCGCCTGGCTCATCACCGCGCTCGAGCGCTGCCACTTGGCCTGGGACGTTGTCCGCATCAGTCCCGGACATCAACAGGCCAAGCGTGGACCCGCGGCAACCTGACCCTCCTCCCAGGACCGTGACGTCCTGCCCGGCCGCTACTCCGTAGCGGCCGGGTGCGGCACCTTCTCGAGCAGATATCCGGTGGCGTTGGCGGCCTGCCAGAGCGCGAGCAGCGCCGTGATCTCCGCCGCACGTCGCGCCGGCCGAAGCCGTGCGGTCCGCAACCACAGCGAGCGGTCGAGGTGGAACGCCGCGTCGTCGCGCAGGCGGCCGGTCCCGCGGCGGGCGCGCGCGCGGTGGTAGCGCGCGGCGCCGCGGCCGTAGGCGACGTGCTGGCGGACGAAGCCGCGCAGGTCGAGGTCGTGGGCGTGGTGGACGACCGCGTCGCTCGCCGAGCGCAGGTCGCGGCCGGAGGCGCGCCAGCGGTCGCAGAGGTCGCGGTCCTCGGAGGCGAACGGGAACGCCGCGACGTCGAAGCCGCCGAGCGCGAGGAAGGCGTCGCGCGGGACCGCGAGGTTGTTCGTCGCGAAGAAGCGCGCGCGCTCGGCGTCGCGGTTGTAGTGGGCGTAGACGAGGTCCTGGATGTGCTGGCTCGTCTCGGCGAACCGGTTGGCGGCAAGCGCGTTGACGGTGCGGCCGCCGATCATCGTGCCGGAGGGTGACTCGGCGGACACGGCGCACAGCGCGCGCAGCCAGCCGGGCTCGGGCAGGCAGTCGTCGTCGGTGAAGGCGAGCAGCTCGCCCTCTGCCGCCTGCGCGCCGTCGTTGCGCGCGGCGCCGGGGCCGCCGCGCTCGCGCCGCAGCAGGCGGACGCGCAGCCCGTCGACCGGCTGCGGGTGGATCGAGCCGCCGTCGTCGACCACGATCACCTCGAGCGCGTCGCGCGGATGCTCCAGCGCGGCGACGGCGGCGAGGCAGCGCGCGAGCGGCCCGGGCCGGTCCGCCGTCGCGATCACGACGGAGACCGACGTCACGGCAGCGCGGCGCGGTCCGCGGCGGGGATGAAACGGACGCGCTCGAGCTCGAGGTCCGCGTCGCGCGCCGGCTCGACCGTCCGCGAGACGAAGCCGGCCGCCTGGCCCGCCGCGTCCACGAACAGGCCGGCGAGCAGCATCGGCGCGACGCGGAGCAGCGGCACCGTCGCGCGCTGCGCGGGGGAGAGGCCTCGCAGCAGGCGCAGCCCGCGCAACGCGGGCAGGATCGCCGAGCCGGCGCAGTACACGAGCCGGCGCCGCCACGGCCAGCCGCGCGCCCGCACCCGCGTGCCCGATTGCGCCGCCCTGAACTTGGCCGCGAGGAAGACCCGCGGCAGCGCGAAGTTGACGTGGCGCGTGATCGCGCGGGGCTCGAGGTAGACCCGCTCGCCGTGGGCTCGCAGGCGGCCGTGGAAGAGCCACTCGGCCGCCATGTCCGCGACCAGCCCGCCGGCATGGCGCTCGAGCAGCTCACGCTTGTAGGACGAGTTGTGGCCTGGGCTCTCCGCGACCTCCCCGCCGCCGGCGCCCTCGGCGAACGGCGCGTAGCCGAGCAGGAAGTCCGCCCAGCTCGTCGCGCTGCGCGGGTTCGCGTTGCGCACGACCGGGCCGACGACGGCCCACGGCTCGGCGTGCCGCTCGAGCAGCGCGGCCGCCCACTCCGGCAGGGGGAAGGAGTGGTCCTCCCCGAACGCGACGATGGGCGCGGCGCTCGCGAGCGCGCCCGCGGCGTTGGCCTCCGCGACCGACCCGGCGCCCGGGAGCGACACGACCCGGTACGCCGCCAACCGCGCGGTCTCCGGCGGTGCCTCGCCCGGCGGCTCGGCGGCGAAGGAGACGAGGACGAGCTCGATCCGATCGGCCACGGTCTGTGCCGCGAGGCAGCGCAGCGTGGCGGCGACCGGCCCCCACCCGGTCCGGGTGGTGAGCACGACGGAGAGCGCCGGCGCCGTCATGCGACGAGGTCGCGCAGGGAACGCTCGGCCGCGACGGCGAGCGCGACCGCCTGCC
>JBDTMF010000191.1:0-7959 GCA_039934455.1 Solirubrobacteraceae bacterium | reverse complement strand
TCAATCCGTCGAACTGCGTGCAGTGCGGCGCGATCACCGCCAAGGGCGGCCGGCTCACGCCGCCCGAGGGTGGGGATGGGCCGCTGTACCAGGTGACCTAGCGGCGGCCTTTGGCGGCCGCGGCCAGCCGGCGAGCGTCAACGGCGGCTGGGTAGGAGGAGGGGTTCGGGTGGTGGTGGCGGGGGGTGTGCTGAGTTTGTGGCAATAATTCCCAAAAACTCAGCACACCCGGCCAAATCCCCTGCCGCGGCGTCCCGGACCCACCTCCTCACCCGGCCGCCGTTGACGTTCGCCCCGCAACTCCAGGGCCGCCAGAGCGTTATTACGCGGCCATGCGCCGACTCGTCACAAGCGCCGCGCTGCTCCTCAGCGCCCTCGCTCCCGCCACCACCTCCGCGGCGACGGCGACGACGTCGGCGACCGGGTCCGCGCGGCTGACCACCTGCGCCTCCGCGCTCGACCCCGCCGACCGGGTGGCGACGTTCGAGGGGCGCATGCGCACGGTGCGCCGCGCGACCCGGATGCAGATGCGCTTCACGCTGCAGAGCCGCGGCCCGGGGCAGCTGAGCTGGCACGGCCTGAGGGCTCCGGGGTTCGGGCGCTGGCTGAGCAGCGATCTCGGTGTCGGCCGCTACGTCTACACGAAGCGCGTCGTCGCCCTGGTGGCGCCGGCGTCGTATCGCACCCAGGTGCGCTTCCGCTGGCTCGGCCGCGACGGCCACCGCGTCGCGTCGGACCGCTCGACCTCGCCGACCTGCCGCCAGGCCGACCTGCGCCCCAACCTGCGCCCGCTCGGGATCGACTCCCGCCCCGGCGCCGACGCCGACCACGTGCGCTACGTCGTGCCGGTTGTGAACCGCGGCAGGACCGCGGCCGGCCCGTTCGACGTCGTGGTCGCGGTCGACGGCACGACGCTGACGCCGGCGCAGACGCCCACCCTTGAGCCGGGCGAGCGCGCGCTGGTCGAGGTCGAGGGGCCGCCCTGCACCGCAGGCTCGATGCTGACCGCCGACGTGGACCCCACCGGCGCCGTCGACGAGCGGGCGGAGGACGACAACCGCCTCACCGTGACGTGCCCCGGCGCCCCCGCCTGAGGGGTGGTACGCGGCTCTACAATGGTGTCTATGAAGACTGACATCCATCCGGAGTACGTCGAGGCTCACGTCCGCTGTACCTGCGGCAACGAGTTCACGACCCGCTCGACCCAGAACGAGATCCACGTGGAGATCTGCTCCAACTGCCACCCGTTCTACACGGGCAAGCAGAAGCTGGTCGACACGGGTGGCCGCGTGGAGCGCTTCCAGCGCCGCGCCGCACAGCGCCGCGCCCGCGGCGACAAGAGCTAGCCACCCAGGCGTACATGTCCACCGAGACCCGCCTGCCAGACGGCGCCCTGATGGCGCAGAAGGACGCGCCCGTCGGCGGGCAGGCGGTGCTCGAGGGCGTGATGATGCGCGGCGTCTCGACCTGGGCCGTGGCGGTCCGCAAGCCCCTGCCCGAGCAGCTCGGCGAGGACGGCCTGGACCCCGAGGAGGCCGCGCTCGGCGAGATCGAGGTCGTCTCGTTCCCGCTCGTCTCCTGGACCAAGCGCCACCGCACGTTCCGCTGGCCGATCGTCCGCGGCGTCGTCGCGCTCGCCGAGTCGCTGAAGATCGGCTTCAACGCGCTCGGCATCTCGGCCAACGCCCAGCTCCCCGAGGACGAGGAGCCGATCTCGAGCGGCATGTGGGTCGGCACGGTCGTGGCCGCGCTCGCACTCGCCGTCGGCCTGTTCTTCGTCGTCCCGGTCGGCCTCACCAGCCTGTTCAAGGACAAGCTCGGCTCGGCCTTCCTGTTCTGGCTCGTCGAGGGCGTCCTCCGCACGAGCATCTTCCTCGGCTACCTGTGGCTGCTCTCGCGGCTGCGCGACCTGCGGCGCGTGTTCGAGTACCACGGCGCCGAGCATAAGGTCATCTCGACCTTCGAGGCGGGCGAGCCGCTGACGCCGGAGAACGCGCAGAAGTACTCGCGCCTGCACCCGCGCTGCGGCACGGCCTTCCTGCTGATCGTGATGATCGTGGCCATCTTCGTCTTCGCCCCGCTCGGGCTGCCCGCCTGGTACTGGCTCGTCGCCTCGCGGATCCTGGGCGTGCCGCTGATCGCCGGGATCTCCTTCGAGGTCATCAAGTGGGCCGGGCGCAACCGCCGCAAGGCGTGGGTCCGTGCGGTCATGTTCCCCGGCCTGCAGCTCCAGAAGCTCACCACGCGCGAGCCCGACCTGTCCCAGCTCGCGGTCGCGATCGCGTCGCTCGAGGCCGTGCTCGCCGTCGAGGACCCGCGCGCCGCGTCCGCCGAGGACACGGTGGGCATGGAGGTCGTCGCCTAGGATCAGCGGGCCATGATCGAGTCGCTCGTCGAGCAGATCGAGGCTCGGTTCCTTCAAGCGCAGGCGCAGATGTCGGACCCCGAGGTGATCGGGAGCCGCGAGCGCTACGCCGAGGCCGGGCGTCTCTTCACCCAGCTCTCCACCGGGGCCAGGCTCGCCGAGGCCTGGCGCCATGCCAAGTCCGACGCCGAGGGCGCCGGCGAGATGCTGGCCGAGGGCGGCGACGATCCCGAGCTGCGCGCCGAGATGGAGGCCGCCCGCGAGCGCATGGAGGAGCTGGCGGAGGAGATCCGGCTCGCGATGGTCGAGCGCGACCCCAATGACGACAAGGACGTGATCGTCGAGATCCGCGCCGGCACCGGCGGGGACGAGGCGGGGCTGTGGGCGGGCGACCTCTACCGCATGCTCACGCGCTACGCGGAGCGCCGCGGCTTCAAGACCGAGACGCTCAGCGCCCACGACGGCTCCTTCACGCTCGAGATCAAGGGTGACGGCGCCTACTCGGTGTTCAAGTTCGAGGGCGGCACGCACAAGGTCCAGCGCGTGCCGGAGACGGAGTCGCAGGGGCGCATCCACTCCTCGACCGCGACCGTCGCGGTGCTGCCGGAGGCCGAGGACGTCGACGTCGACCTCAACACCAGCGACCTCGAGATCGACGTCTACCGCTCCTCGGGCCCGGGCGGGCAGTCGGTCAACACGACCGACTCCGCCGTGCGCATCACCCACAAGCCGACCGGCATCGTGGTCTCGATGCAGGACGAGAAGTCGCAGCTGCAGAACCGAGAGAAGGCGATGAAGGTGCTGCGCGCGCGGCTGTACGAGGCCAAGCTCGCCGAGCAGCAGGCCGAGCTCGCCGCCGAGCGCAAGGCCCAGGTCGGCACGGGCGGCCTCGCCGAGAAGATCCGCACCTACAACTTCCCGCAGGGGCGCGTGACCGACCACCGCTCCAAGCTGACCGTCCACAACCTCGAGCAGGTGCTCGGGGGCGAGCTCGACGAGCAGACGGCCGCGCTGCAGGACGCCGAGAAGCGCGCCCGGCTCGAGGCCGCCTCGGCCTGATGGCCCGCAGGTTGCTGGCGCGCACGAGCGTGCACGACGCGCTCGACTCCGCCGTCATCGCGCTCACCGCGGCCGGCTGCGACTCCCCGCGGCTCGACGCCGAGCTGCTGCTCGCGCACGTGCTCGGGGTCGACCGCGCGGCGCTGATCACGGACCCCGAGCGCGGCCTCGAGCCCGACGAGGCGCGCGCGTTCATGGACCTCGCGGCCCGCCGCCGCGAGCGCGAGCCCGTCGCCTACCTGCTGGGCAGCAAGGGCTTCCGCACGATCGACCTCGCCGTCGACGCGCGCGTGCTGGTGCCGCGGCCGGAGACCGAGCACGTCGTCGAGGCCGCGCTGGACCTGCCGCACGGCGCGCGGGTGGCCGATGTCGGCACCGGCTCGGGCGCGATCGCGCTGGCGCTCAAGACCGAGCGGCCCGACCTTGACGTGGTGGCGACCGAGCTCAGCCCGGGCGCGCTCGCCGTCGCGCGGGCCAACGCCGCGCGGCTCGGGCTCGAGGTCGAGCTGCTCGAGGGCGACCTGCTCGACCCCGTCTCCGGACCGCTCGACGCGGTGCTCTCGAACCTGCCCTACGTCGCGGCGGGCGACGTGCTGCCGCGCGACGTCGGGCATGAGCCGCGCGAGGCGCTGTTCGGCGGCGACGACGGGCTCGACGTCATCCGCCGCCTCATCGCGGCGGCGGCCGGCGTGCGGTTCCTGGCCCTGGAGGTCGGCGCGGGCCAGGCGGCCGCGGTCGCGGAGCTCGTCCGCGCTGGCGGGTGGCCCGCCGTGTCCACGGTCCGCGACCTGGCCGGGATCGAGCGGGTCGTGGCCGGCCGAGCGGACCCCGCGGACGGCGACCCCTCCCCGCGCGGCTAGGCGTGTCCGCCCCTGACGCGGACGCCTTTGCGCGCTGCCTCGCCGGCGGCGGCGTGGCCGTCTTCCCCGCGGACACGGTCTACGGCCTGGCGTGCGATCCCGACCACGGCGCGGCCGTCGCCCGGCTCTACGCACTGAAGGGGCGGCCGCCGACGCAGCCGAGCGCGGTCATGTTCTTCGGCGTCGGGCGCGCGATCGACGCGCTGCCCGAGCTGGGCACCCGCACGCGGGCGCTGCTCGCGCGGCTGCTCCCCGGCGGGGTGACGCTGCTGCTCCCCAACCCCGGCGGCCGCTTCCCGCTCGCCTGCGGCGCGGACCCGCACACGCTCGGGCTGCGCGTCCCGGCCGGGAGCGTGCTCGCCGGCGTCGGCGCGCCGGTGCTCCAGAGCTCGGCCAATCTCAGCGGCGGCCCCGACGCGCGGCGGCTGGAGGACGTCCCCGCCGCGATCCGCGACGGCGCGGACCTGCTCGTGGACGCGGGCGAGCTGCCGGGGACGCCGTCGACGGTGATCGACCTCCGGCGCTTCGAGGCCGCGGGGGAGTGGGCGGTCGTGCGCACGGGCGCCGTACCGGCCGAAGGCGTCGCGAGCGCGGTGGCGGCGACCTCGTAGAGTCGCCGGCCCGCCGTGCGCCGCCTGACCCTCTCTCTCGCCGCCGCGGCGCTGCTCGCCGCGCCGGCGTCCGCTCCCGCCGCCGCGCGGCTGCCCGGCGCGAGCGGCGGCCTGCTGGCGCTGGCCGCGGGCCCGGGCACCGCGTACGCCGTCGTCTCCGCGCACGCCCGCGCGAAGCCGTTCCGGCTCGTGCGCTCCGACGGGCGCCACGCGACGAGCCTCGGCGCGTTCGGGGTGCCCGGCGCCGACTACGCCGACGTGGCCGCGGGCGCGGCGGGCCCGCTCACCGTGTTCGCGCGCCCGACCACCGACGGCTACGCCTACGAGTCCACCGGCTTCGGCGCGTCGGCGCTGCTCGGCGACGGGACCGGCGCGCCGGTGCTCGCCCTCGACGGCACGACGCGGATCGCCGCCTACCCGGACGACGACGGCGACGTCGCGGTCTCGCGCGACGGATCCGCGACGGCCCTGACCAGCACCGGGCCGGCGCTGCGCAACACGCCGCTCGACGCGGTCGTCACGGACGGCAGCCCGCTCGTGCTCGCGCGGGTCCAGTCGGGCAGCCGCTCACAGCTGCGGGTGCTCGGCCCCGGAGCCCCGGCGGCCCCCGTGGTCTCGGTCCGCGGCCTGCGGCCGCTCGAGGCCACCATCGCCCGCGACGACGTTCGGATCTCCGTCGCCTACCGCGACGGCGCGCGGCGGCTCGTGCTCGCCTCCGCAGCGGCGAGCCCGACCGCCCGCTGGTCGCACCGCCGGCTGCGCGTGCGCGGGACGCTCAACGGCGCCCCGGCCGTCGCAAGCAGCGGGCTGCGCACCTTCGTGGCCACGAGCCAGCGCGTCGGCCGCCACTACCGCGTCCTCCTCACCACGGTGGGCCCCGCGGCCGCCTTCGTGGACCCGCTCACGCGCGCGGGCGGATCCGATCTCGCCCCGCTCGCCGCGACCGGCCCGGAGGGCCGTCTCTACGTCGCCTGGACCCACCGCTCGGGCGGCCGCGCGCGCCGCGGCGTGGTGCTGCGCCGTGTGCTCTGAGGCGGCCGTCGGCGGTGGTAGGTTGAGCCCCATGACCGAACTCCAGCCCGACTACTTCGAGCGCCCGCTCGCCGAGGTCGACCCTGAGGTCGCCGAGGCCATCGACCACGAGCTCGATCGCCAGCGGCGCACGCTGGAGATGATCGCCTCCGAGAACTTCGTCCCCCAGGCCATCCTCGAGTGCCAGGGGAGCGTGCTGACCAACAAATACGCCGAGGGCTACCCCGGTAAGCGCTACTACGGCGGCTGCGAGTACATCGACATCATCGAGCAGCTCGCGATCGACCGGGCGAAGGCGCTGTTCGGCGGCGACCACGTCAACGTCCAGCCGCACGCCGGCGCCCAGGCCAACACCGCCGTCTACCACGCGCTGCTGCAGCCCGGCGACACGATCCTCGGGCTCTCGCTCCCGCACGGCGGCCACCTCAGCCACGGGATGAAGATCAACGTCTCGGGCCGCCTGTATGACATCGCGCCGTACGAGGTCTCGCGTGAAGACCACCGGATCGACATGGACGAGGTCGAGCGGATCGCTCACGAGCGCAAGCCGAAGCTGATCCTCGCCGGCTGGTCGGCCTACCCGCGCTTCCTGGACTTCGAGCGCTTCCGCGAGATCGCCGACGCGGTGGGCGCCTTCCTGATGGTGGACATGGCGCACTTCGCCGGCCTCGTCGCCGCCGACCTGCACCCGAACCCCGTGCCCTACGCCGACGTCGTCACGACGACGATCCACAAGACGCTCGGCGGCGCGCGCGGCGGCATGATCATCTGCCGCGAGGAGCACGCCAAGAAGATCAACTCCGCCGTCTTCCCCGGCCAGCAGGGCGGCCCGCTCGAGCACGTGATCGCCGGCAAGGCCGTCGCGCTGAAGATCGCCCAGTCCGACCTCTTCCGCGAGCGCCAGGCGCGCACGGTCGCCGGCGCCAAGGCCGTCGCCGAGGAGCTGCTGGGCGCGGGCGCGGGCGTCAACGTCCTCACGGGCGGGACCGACGTGCACCTCGTGCTGGTCGACCTGCGCGACTCCGAGCTCGACGGCAAGCAGGCCGAGGACCGCCTGCACGACATCGGCATCACGGTCAACCGCAACGCGGTGCCGTTCGACCCGCGCCCGCCGGCGGTCTCCTCCGGCCTGCGGGTCGGCACCTCCGCGCTGGCCACCCGCGGGATCGGGGTGGATGAGTTCCACGAGATCGGCCGCATGATCGGCCAGGCGCTGCAGCCCGACTTCGAGTCGGTGCGCGGCGAGCTCGCCGAGCGGGTGAGCGCGATCGCCGAGGGCCATCCGCTCTACGCGCAGCTCGGGACGCCAACGGCGGTCTGAGGCACATGCGCCACCTGCTCGCTGCGGCGGTCCTCACCGCCGCCGTCGCGGGCTGCGGTGGTGGCGGCGGCTCCCAGCCGGGCGCCCGCTCGCCCGAGCCGCTCGTCGTCACGACCGGCGGCGAGGGCGGGATCTACTTCGTCTATGGCGACGCGTTCGCCAAGGTCGTCTCGAAACATCTCCCCGGCTTCGGGGCCACGGCCGAAGGGAGCACGGGCGCGGTCGAGAACCTGATGCGCCTGCGCGACGGCCAGGCGGACATCGCGCTCACGCTCGCCGACACCGCGCTCGACGCGGTTGAGGGCCGCGAGGCGTTCGATAAGCCGGTGCGGCTCGCGGCGCTGGCGCAGATCTACCGCAGCTACGTGCACGTGGTCGCGGTCGCGGGCTCGGGCATCCGCACGCTCGCCGACCTCAAGGGCAAGCGCGTGAGCGTCGGCTCGCCCGACTCGGGCACGGAGGTGGTCGCCGAGCGCGTGCTGCGCGTGGCCCGGATCGACTCGCATCAGGACATCAGGCGCGAGCAGCTCGGCGTGGCCGAATCGGCGGCGGGGCTGCAGAGCGGGGCGCTCGACGCGTTCTTCTGGTCGGGCGGCCTGCCGACCAGCGCGGTCTCGGCCCTCGCCCGCGCCAAGCGGGTGACCATGCTCGACCTGCGCGCGTTCGCCAAGCCGCTGCGCCAGCGCTACGGCGGTGTGTACGAGGATGCCG
>JBDTMF010000190.1:0-8043 GCA_039934455.1 Solirubrobacteraceae bacterium | reverse complement strand
AGCCCTACAAGGGCAAGGGCATCCGCTACGAGGGCGAGTACGTCGCCCGGAAGGTAGGCAAGCGCGCATGACCGTCGCCACCCGCCCCGCCAAGCGCCTCAGGCGCCGCCGTCGCGTCCGGGCGAAGATCACCGGCACCGCCGAGCGCCCGCGCATCTCCGTCTTCCGCTCCAACCGCGGCGTCTTCGCCCAGCTCATCGACGACACGTCGGGTCGCACCCTGGCCGCCGTCAACTGGACCGAGGACGACCTGCGCTCCCTGCCCCGCATGGAGCAGGCCACCCGCGCGGGTGCCCTGCTCGCCGAGCGCGCCAAGGCCGCCGGCGTCGAGACCGCGGTCTTCGACCGCGGCGGATACCGCTACCACGGCCGTGTGGCCGCCCTCGCCGAGGGCGCTCGCGAGGCCGGTCTCACCTTCTAACCTGAAAGCCTGAATGCCCGCCCCTGATCGTTCAATCTCCAGCTCCGGACTCGACCTCCAGGAGCGCGTCGTCGAGATCAACCGTGTCGCCAAGGTCGTCAAGGGCGGCCGCCGGTTCTCGTTCACCGCGCTCGTGGTCGTCGGCGACGAGAACGGGATCGTCGGCGCGGGCTACGGCAAGGCCAACGAGGTGCCGCTCGCGATCCAGAAGGGCGTCGAGCGCGCCAAGAAGAACCTCTTCCGCGTGCCGCGCCACGGGTCGACGATCACGCACCAGACGACCGGCATCTTCGGCGCCGGCAGCGTGTTCATGAAGCCCGCCTCGCCCGGTACCGGCGTCATCGCCGGCGGCGGCGTCCGCGCGGTGCTCGAGCTTGCGGGGATCCACGACATCCTCTCGAAGTCGCTTGGGTCCCAGAACCCGATCAACCTCGTCAAGGCCACGATCGCCGGGCTCCAGGACCTGCGCAAGCCGGAGGAGATCGCGAAGCTGCGCGGCCTCTCGGTCGACGCGGTGCTCGGCCTGGGCGGCGGGCCTGTGAACGGCGGCGTCGCGGTGGCCGATGCTCCGGCCGACGAGGCCGCGCCGGCCGACGAAGCTGCTCCGGCCGACGAAGCTGCTCCCGCTGACGAGGCCCCAACCACCGAGGCCGCCGCGCCCGCCGACGAGGCACCCGCAGACGAGGCGCCCGCCGGCGAGACCCCTCCGGCCGTGGACACCACGCCCGCTGAGGAGAGCCCGGCGTGAGCACCCTGGCCATCAAGCAGGTCAAGTCCGCCAACGGCACCGACAAGAGCCAGCGCGCCACGCTGCGCACGCTCGGCCTGCGCCGCATCGGCCAGGTCGTCGAGCGCCCCGACTCCCCGCAGCTGCGCGGAATGGTCCACAAGGTCCAGCACCTGATCACGGTCGAAGAAAGGCGCTGAGCATGCGACTGGGTCGAATGAACACGCCGGTACTGGCACTCGCACGCGGAGCAGGGTCGTAGATGTCCCCCGCTGCCCGCAAGAAGCCCGAAGCAGAGGAACCGCCCGCGGAGGAGACCCCCCGCATCGGCCTGCACAACCTCGCGCCGGCCCCCGGCTCGCGCAAGGACCGCAAGCGCGTCGGGCGCGGCCACGGCTCGGGCCACGGCAAGACCTCCGGCCGCGGCCACAAGGGCTACGGCTCACGCGCCGGCGCCAAGGACCGCGCGCGCTTCGAGGGCGGCCAGAACCCGATCCACATGCGGATGCGCAAGCTCCGCGGCCCGAACAAGAAGATGTCGATGCCGTTCGAGCCCTTCCGCACGCACACGCAGCCCGTGAACCTCGAGGACCTCGAGGCCCGCTTCGAGAAGGGCGCCTCGGTCGACGTCGACGCGCTGCGCGGCGCCGGCCTGGCCACCCGCAAGGGCATCCCGGTCAAGGTCCTCGCGCGCGGCGAGATCACCAAGCCGCTCACCGTGCACGCCCATGGCTTCTCCAAGTCGGCCCGCGAGAAGATCGAGGCCGCGGGCGGCACCTGTCAGATCATCGAGTCGTAGAGTCGTAAGGCAAGGAGCGGCGCTGTGCTCTCCACCATCCTGAACTCCTTCAAGGTCCCGGAGATCCGCAAGAAGCTGGTCTTCACCGCGGCCATGCTCGCGCTCTACCGCCTGGGCTCCTTCATCCCGGTGCCGGGTGTCAACACCGCTGCGCTCAAGCAGGTGGAGGACAACTACGCCGGCTCGAACATCCTCAGCTTCCTGAACCTGTTCAGCGGCGGCGGGCTGTCGCGGCTGGCCCTGTTCGCGCTGGGGATCATGCCGTACATCACGGCCTCGATCATCCTGCAGCTGCTCACGGTCGTCTCGCCGTCGCTCGAGAAGCTGTCCAAGGAAGGCGAGGTCGGGCAGGCCAAGATCACGCAGTACACGCGTTACCTGACCGTCGGCCTCGCCGCCGCCCAGGCTGTCGGCTATGTCTTCCTCTTCCGCTCGCAGGGCAACAGCGCCGGCACGCCGCTGTTCGACAACTTCTCGCTTGCGACGGTGATCCTGATCGTGGTCTGCCTGACCGCGGGCTGCGTGCTGCTGATGTGGTTCGGCGAGCTGATCACCCAGCGCGGCATCGGCAACGGGATCTCGCTGATGATCTTCGCCTCGATCGTCTCGCGGCTCCCGCAGGGGGTCCAGGCGTGGTGGACCAACCCGGACCAGGTCTTCAAGGTGATCATGCCGTTCCTGGCGCTGGGCGTGATCGCGGCGATCGTGTTCGTCCAGGAGGGCCAGCGGCGGATCCCGGTGCAGTACGCCAAGCGCGTGATCGGCCGCCGGATGTCCGGCGGCGGCCAGACCTACCTGCCGCTGCGCGTGAACATGGCCGGGGTCATCCCGGTGATCTTCGCGGCCTCGATCATGGCCTTCCCGCCGACGGTCGGCGAGCTGCTCCCGGGCGCGAAGGGCCTGTCGACCTTCTTCACGCCAAACGGCTGGGCCTACATCGTCGGCGAGACGGTGTTCATCGTGCTCTTCACCTACTTCTACACCGCGGTCACCTTCAACCCGGTCGACCAGGCGGACAACCTGAAGAAGTACGGCGGCTTCATCCCCGGCGTCAGACCGGGGCGGCCGACCGCCGAGTTCCTCGACCGCATCCTGGCCCGCCTGACGTTCCCCGGCGCGCTCTACCTGGCCGCGGTCGCGGCGCTCCCGACGATCCTGATCGCGCAGACGTCGGCCAACTTCTACTTCGGCGGCACCTCGATCCTGATCGTCATCGGTGTCGCGCTCGACACCATGAAGCAGCTCGAGGCGCAGCTCATGATGCGCAACTACGAAGGCTTCCTGAAATGAGCGCGGAGCTCAATCTCATCCTGCTCGGGCCCCCCGGCGCCGGCAAGGGCACCCAGGCCTCGCGCCTGCGGGAGGACTTCAACCTGCCCTACATCGCGACCGGCGACATGCTGCGCGCGCACCGGCAGAACGGCACGGAGCTCGGCAAGGAGGCCGAGGAGTACATGAACAACGGCGACCTCGTGCCCGACGACCTCGTGATCAAGATGATCATGGAGGAGATCGAGACGAAGGGCGACGACGGCTTCCTGCTTGACGGCTTCCCGCGCTCGGTCCGCCAGGCCGACGCGCTCGGCGAGGAGATCGAGCGCCGCGGGCGCCGGCTCACGGCCGCGCTGCTGGTCGACGCCGACGACGACACCGTGATCAACCGCATCACCGGCCGCCGCCAGTGCTCCAACGGCCACGTCTACCACGTCGAGTTCGACCCGCCCAAGCACGAGGACGTCTGCGACCAGTGCGGCAAGCCGCTCACGCAGCGCGACGACGACAAGCCCGAGACCGTCAAGAAGCGGCTGAAGACCTACCATGAGCAGACCGAGCCGCTGATCGACTACTACGACGAGCGCGGCCTGCTGCGGCGCTTCGACGGCTCGCGCTCGCAGACCGAGGTGCACGACCACATCCGCGCGACGCTCGCCACGCTGCGCCTGGAAGAGCGGCTGTGATCATCAAGAAGTCACCGGCCGAGATCGACGCGATGGCCGCCGCGGGCGACATCCACGTCCGCTGCATGGAGCTGCTCGCGACCAAGATCCGGCCCGGCGTCACCACCGGCGAGCTCGACCAGGCCGCCGAGCGCTTCATCCGCTCGCAGGGCGCGACCCCGGCCTTCAAGGGCTATCGCGGCTTCCCCGGCTCGATCTGCGCCTCGCCCAACGAGATGGTCGTCCACGGCATCCCCGGCGACTTCAAGCTCGGTCCCGGCGACATCCTCTCGGTCGACATCGGCGTCGTGAAGGACGGCTGGGTCGCCGACGCCGCGCGCACGTTCCCGGTCGGCGAGGTCTCGCCGGTGGCCTCGAAGCTGCTCGACGTCACGCGCGAGTCGCTGTTCAGGGCCGCTGAGCAGTGCGTGCCCGGCAACCGCCTCGGCGACATCGGCCACGCGGTGCAGTCCTACGTCGAGGAGAACGGCTTCTCGGTCGTGCGCTCGCTGGTCGGCCACGGGATCGGGCGCAGCATGCACGAGGACCCGCAGATCCCCAACTACGGTCCTCCCGGGAAGCGTGAGCTGCTCGAGGAGGGCATGGTTCTCGCCGTCGAGCCGATGACGACCGCCGGCCGTCACCAGGTCCGGATGGGCGAGGACGGCTGGGCGATCTACTCGCTCGACGGCTCGCTCGCCGCGCACTTCGAGTTCACGATCGCCGTCACGGGCGAGGGTCCCCGGATCCTCACGCCGTGGCACCTCTCGCAGGACCGCGTCGCGGCGTAGCCGCCCACAGGTGGGCGACGGCGAAGCCGCGGTAGGGCCGCCACGCCTCGGCGAGCTCCGCCGCCCGCGCCGGGTCGGCGCCGAGCGCCGTCAGCCCGTGCTTGACCCCGAGGTCGGTTGGCAGGAACGCGTCGTCGTCGCCTGACCGCAGCGCGACATAGGCGGTCGTCCACGGGCCGATCCCGGGGAGGCGCTCGTCGATCGGCTCCCCGTCCACCAGCGCCGCGGCCAGGCGTACGAGCGCGCGGCCGCGGGCGCGCGGCATCGGCAGCGTCTCGGGGTCGAGCGCCGCCAGCGCGCCCGGCGCCGGGAAGCGATGCGTGACGCCGCCGCGCGGGTCGGGCAGCGGCTGGCCGAGCTGGGCGGTCAGGCGGCCGGCGAGCGTCCGCGCGCCGGCCACGGAGATCTGCTGGCCGAGCAGCGCCCGCACGGCGAGCTCGGCCCGGTCGGGGTGGCCGGGGACACGGCGGCCGGGCGCGGCGCGCACGAGCGGCCCCAGCCACGGGTCGCCGCCCAGTGCCGCCGCGATCGCGTCCGGGTCGGCGTCGAGGCGCAGGATCGAGCGGGCGGCGCCGAGGTCGCCCTCGACGTCGCTGTCCGGCGTGATCTCGAGCACGCTCCCGTCGCCCAGGCTCCGCCGGTACACGCCGTCCACCACCTCCTCGACCCCCGGGACCGCCCGCCGGGCGAGGAAGTCGATCAGCTCGCCGGCGTGCAGCGCGGGGTGGTGGGTCAGCCTCACGACCTGCAAGCCTTCCGCGTTGTACTGCCATGCGCTACTCGACCCTCACCACCCCCATCGGCGAGCTCCTGCTCACGGCCGACGACGACGGCGCCCTCACCGGCGTCAACCTGCCCAACCGGCACCCCGATCCCGCCGGCTGGGACCGCGACGACGAGCTCCTCGCCGGCGCGCGCGAGCAGCTGACGGAGTACTTCGCGGGCGAGCGGACGGCGTTCGACCTGCCGCTGCGGCCCGCCGGCGCGCCGTTCCAGCTGCGCGTGTGGGAGGCGCTCCTGCGGATCCCGTACGGCGAGACGGCCTCCTACGGGGAGCTCGCCCGTGAGCTCGGCCATCCCACCGCCGCCCGAGCCGTCGGCGCGGCCAACGGCCGCAACCCGATCGCGATCGTCGTGCCCTGCCACCGCGTGATCGGCTCGAACGGCAGCCTCACGGGCTACGCCGGCGGCCTGGAGTGCAAGCGCGCGCTGCTCGACCTCGAAGTCGGGCGCGCTGCGCTCGTATGAGGAGCTACACGCTGATCGGCGCCGACGGGCAGCCCTACGCCAGCGAGGTCAAGGGGCTGCTCGGCGGCCACCGCCGCACCAAGGTCTACGGCACGATGGACTGCCCGGTCGCGCTGTCGCTGCTGCGGCGCGGCTTCGAGCCGCGGCACCGCGTCTTCTTCGCCGACGAGGAGACCGCGATCGCCGCGGGCTTCCGGCCCTGTGGCGCCTGCCTGCGCGAGCGCTACCGTGCGTGGAAGCGGAGCTGAAGGGGCACCGCCGACGGCCAAAAGACCGCGCTATACTCCCCGGTCGCGTTCTGGCCCGGCGGGCCATCTGCGTGCAGCAAACCCGCTCCGGGGGATGGTAGCGGCGACCGCACCGGTCTCCAGAGCCTCCCCGTCCGGATCATTCAGCTCGAAAGGGATCATGAAGGTACGACCGTCGGTCAAGCCGATGTGCGAGAAGTGCAAGATCATCCGGCGCAACGGCCGGGTCCTTGTGATCTGCTCAAACCCGCGTCACAAGCAGCGCCAGGGCTAGGAGGAAGATGGCTCGTATCGCCGGGGTCAACATCCCGCTCAACAAGCGCGTCGAGATCGGTCTCACGTACATCTACGGAGTCGGCCGCTCGACCTCGAACCAGCTGCTCGCTCAGCTCGGCATCTCGCCCGACACCTACGTCAGGCAGCTGACCGACGACGAGGTCGCCAAGCTGCGCGACGCGATCGACGACATGTCGGTCGAGGGCGACCTGCGCCGCGAGCGCTCCCAGAACGTCAAGCGTCTGATGGAAATCGGCTCCTACCGGGGCATGCGCCACCGCCGCGGGCTCCCCGTGCGCGGTCAGAACACCAAGACCAACGCGCGCACCCGCAAGGGACCGAAGCGGATGTCCGTCGCCGGCAAGAAGAAGGCGACGAAGAAGTAGATGTCTCCCGCTCCCCGTCGCCCCCAGCGCGGCCGTCGCAAGGTTCGCAAGAACATCCCGATCGGCCAGGCACACATCAAGACCAGCTTCAACAACACGATCGTCTCCCTCACGGATCGCGAAGGCAACGTCATCGCGTGGGAGTCCGCCGGCGGCGCCGGTTTCAAGGGCTCGCGCAAGTCGACGCCCTTCGCCGCCCAGGTGACCGCTGACGCGGCGGCCCGCAAGGGCATCGAGCAGGGCATGCAGAAGGTGGAGGTCTTCGTCAAGGGCCCGGGCTCGGGCCGCGAGACCGCCATCCGCTCCCTGCAGGCCGCCGGGCTCGAGGTCACCGGCGTGCGCGACGTCACCCCACAGGCACACAACGGCTGCCGCCCACGCAAGCGGCGGAGGGTCTAAGACTTGGCTCGCGATACATCACCTCAGTGCAAGCAGTGCCGCCGCGAAGGGCAGAAGCTCTTCCTCAAGGGTGAGCGCTGCCTGACCGACAAGTGCGGCGTCGAACGCCGTTCATACCCGCCGGGCGAGCACGGCCGCGGCCGCCAGAAGCAGTCCGAGTACCGGGTGCAGCTGCGAGAGAAACAGAAGGCCCGCCGCTACTACGGCGTGCTGGAGAAGCAGTTCCGCACCTACTACGCCAAGGCTTCGCGCCAGCCCGGGATCACCGGCGAGAACCTGCTCCGGATCCTCGAGTGCCGCTTCGACAACGTGCTCGTGCGCCTCGGCTTCGCCGCCTCGCGGCGCCAGGCGCGCCAGATGATCCGGCACGGCCATTGGACGATCAACGGCCGCCGCGTCGACATCCCCAGCTACCAGGTGCGCGACAACGACGTCATCGCCGTGCGCGCCGGCAGCGAGGGCGCCGACAAGGTCATCCGCGACGCCACGGAGCTCACGGCGCAGGTACCGCCGTGGCTGCAGGCCGACCACGACTCGCTCACCGCGAAGGTGCTCCGCAAGCCCGAGCGCCGCGAGATCGCGGCGCCGGTGCAGGAGCAGCTCATCGTCGAGCTGTACTCGAAGTAATCCCGTCTTTTTCCATGCCCGGGGCTCCAGCTCCCGTTCCGTCCCCGCCCCCGGGCCGCTCCACCCCCGACGACGTTAGGACCCTGATGCTCGACTTCCAGATCCCCCGAATCACTGCCGAGTCGGTCGAGGACAACCGCGGCTCCTTCACCGTCGAGCCGCTCGACCGCGGCTTCGGCTACAC
>JBDTMF010000189.1:0-8229 GCA_039934455.1 Solirubrobacteraceae bacterium | reverse complement strand
CGCACCTGGGTGCGCTACGGCGGCCCGGACGCCGCGCCCGTCACCACCGACGGCCCGCTGCCCGAGACCAGCGATCTCGTGGCGGGCTGGTACATGATCGACGTCGAGTCGCACGAGCGCGCGGTCGAGCTCGCGGCCTACGTCTCCTCCGAGCCCGGCCCGGGCGGGGAGCCGCTGTACGAGTGGATCGACGTCCGGGAGGTCATGTGGGAGCGCCCTCGGACGACTGACGCGGCGTGATCGACGAGCCGGCGCGACGGCTGGACGAGGGCGCGCTGCGCGGGTTCGGGCGGCACCTCATTCCTCGGGTGCTCGCGGGCCTGGTCCGGCGGGGTGAGGACTTCGATGCCGCTGAGGACGCGCTGCAGGAGGCGCTGCTGGAGGCGCTGCGGGTGTGGCCCGAGCACCCGCCGCGCGACCCGCGCGCGTGGCTGGCGACGGTCGCGACCCGGCGGCTCGTCGACGCCCGCCGCAGCGAGGCCGCCCGCCACCGCCGCGAGGAGGCGAGATACGCCGAGCCGCGGCCAGCCGCCACGGAGGCGGGCGACGACACGCTCTTCCTGCTCTTCTGCTGCTGCCACCCCGACCTCGCGCCCACCTCCCAGGTGGCACTGACCCTGCGCGCCGTCTGCGGCCTCACCACCCGGGAGATCGCCGACGCCTTCTACGTCCCCGAGGCGACGATGGCGCAGCGGATCAGCCGCGCCAAGCGCACCCTGCGGGGGCGCCGCCTGGACCAGCCCGGCGACCTCGCCGTCGTGCTGCGCGTGCTCTACCTCGTCTACACGGCCGGCCACGCGGGCCGGGTCGACCTGGCCGGCGAGGCGATCCGGCTCGCCCGCCAACTCACCCTCGCCACCGAGGAACCGGAGGCGCGCGGGCTGCTCGCGCTGATGCTCCTCAATCACGCCCGCCTCCCGGCGCGATTCGACTCAGCGGGCCGCATCGTCACGCTCGACCGGCAGGACCGTGGCCTGTGGAACACCCGCGAGATCGCCGAGGGCGTGCGCGTCCTGCAATCGGCGCTGGCCGTTCAGCGCCCCGGGCGCTACCAGATCGAGGCCGCCATCGCCGCCCTGCACGACGACGCGGCCGGCGCCGAGGAGACCGACTGGCCGCAGATCCTCGCCTGGTACGACGACCTGATCGCCCTCACCGACGACCCGGTGTGCCAGGACCCCGCCGCCGTGCTCGGCCGCGCGGTCGCGGTCGGCCACGTCCTCGGTCCCGCCGCGGGGCTGCTCGAGACCGACCGGCTGCGCGAGGTGCTCGGCGACCGCCACCGGTGGCACGCCGTCCGCGGCCACCTGCACGAGCTCGCCGGCGACCTGCCCGCTGCCGCCACGGCGTACGTCGAGGCCGCCCGGCGCGCGACGACCGTCGCCGAGCGCGACCACCTGGTCCGTCAGGCCGCCCGCGCGCGGGCCGCCGAGCGGTAGGAAGGTCGTCTCACTGAGCGTCCTCCACGCGGACAGCGGCACCCGGGATCACCACCCGCAGCACACCGACTCTAAAGACGGGAAGGTCGTGGACCCGCAAGAGCTCACCGAAGAGCTCGAGCATCCCGGTGCGCGGAACCTGCTCCCCTCCGCGACGCTCCTCCGGCTCGCCTACGTCGGCGACACGCCTACGCAGCGCCCGAGTTGCGGCAGGTTGACCGGCACCGCCAGATGATCTAGACCTCACAAGGAGATGCCGTCGCGAAAGCGCAATTTGGGCCGGCGCATGGCCCCGATACTCCTGGCACTGTCGTCGTTCCTCGGGCTTGCGGCTGTCGCGTCCGGCCTGCCGCCGTTCACCACGGCGCCGAAGTCTTCACCCGGGAGTGGTGGGCAAGCCGAGCTGTTTGGCGTCGCGACCGCGTGCCATCCGACCTTCGACCGGTTCGTCGTTCGGGCACGGTTCGGGATTGCGCGCTACGAGGTGCGGTACGTGAAGCGGATCGTCGCCGACGGCTCTGGACGACCCGTGGCGCTTCGGGGCACCAAGCGCCTCCGAGTCCTCATTCGGGACGCGCGCGGACACACGCGGGGAGGAACGAACCTCCTCCCGCGGGTCAGGACGCCGCTGTGCCCGAATCTCCGGCAGATGAAGACGGCCGGCGACTTCGAGGGCATCGTGTCGTTCGGACTCGGATTGCGTCGGAAGGCAGGCTTCCGGGTCTTCCGGCTCACCGGTCCGGCGCGGATCGTCATCGACATCGCACACTGACGGTTACGAGCGAGCCGCTATCGCGCGGAGCAGCACCAAAGAGAGGCCGCGCTTGCGGTTAGGGGAAGCCAGCCGATTCGTCTGCATGTCGCAACCGTGTGCGCCGATGCCGAATGGTTCGCCGGTACCGCGTCGGCGGGGCGAGCCCAGCAGGCCGTGGAGGAAAACCGTCGCGGCGGGTCCCAATTCCTGACAGGACCCGCCGGCCACCGAGGCCGATCCCTAGGTGGGCCTGACGCGCAGACCTCTAGACGTCCTCGAGCGTGACCGCGTCCTGCTTGACTTCGAGGAACTCCGTGTAGGCGTTGATCACCGAGTCCGGGTCGTCCCACATCCGCAGCTGACCCTTGTCCATCCAGACCGCCTGGTCGGCCAGCTCCTGGATCGTGCCGAGCGCGTGCGAGACCAGCACGACGGTGCGGTCCTCGCCGCACAGCTCGCGCATCTTCTCGGCCGACTTGCGGCGAAAGCGCGCGTCGCCGACCGACAGCGCCTCGTCGATCAGGAGGATGTCCGGGTCCATGTTGACCGCGACCGAGAACGCCAGCCGCCCGTACATGCCCGACGAGTAGGTGCGCATCGGCATGTCCATGAACTCCTCGAGCTCCGCGAAGGCGACGATGTCGTCGTACTTCTCGGCGAGGTGATCCCGCTTGAGCCCGGCGGCGAGCCCGCCGAGCACGACGTTCTCGCGGCCCGACAGCTTGCGGTTGAAGCCGACCCCGAGCGCGAGCAGCGTGCTGACGCGGCCGTGGACCTCGACGCGGCCGGCGGTCGGCGGCAGGATGCCCGCGATGGTGCGCACGAGCGTCGACTTGCCGGCCCCGTTGGCGCCGACGATCCCGAGCACGGTCCCGTGCGGCACGTCGAAGCTGACGTTGCGGACGGCCTCGATCTCGCGCACGACGCGCTCGCGGCGGCCGAGGCGCAGCATCGTCGAGCGCAGCGTCGGCGCCCGCTCGAAGCTCGTGCGGTAGGTGACCGACACGTCCTCGACGCTGATCGCGGTGCGCTCAGAGACGGACAGCGAACTCACGCTCCCTGGACATGAAGAACAGTGCGCTGACGATGAACAGCCCCACACCCCAGGCCAGGCCGAGCAGCAGCGAGGAGGCCGTCGGCGCGTGCCCCCGGTTGATGACGTCGCTCCACGCCGTCAGCAGCCCGCCGAGCGGGTTGACGTCGAGGATGAACTTGTAGCGCTCCGGCACGCGCTCCGGGTAGTAGAGGACGGGCGAGATGTAGAGCCAGATCCGCAGCACATAGGGCAGGAAGCTCGAGAGGTCGCGGAAGTAGACCTGCGCGGCGGCCACGAGCATCGAGAGGCCGCAGGCGAGCAACGTGAGCAGCGCGAAGATCGGGACCACCCACAGCAGATGCGGCCCGACCGGCAGGCCCGCGAGGAGGTGGATCGGCACGTAGATGACCAGCGTCGGGAGGAAGCGCATGAACGCCGTGATCACCGCCGACAGCGGCAGCAGCGCGCGCGGGAAGGCCGAGTTGAGGATCAGGCGGCCGCCCTTGGTGACCGACTTGACGCCGACGGTGACGGAGTTGTGGATGTAGTAGAACGCAAACAGCCCGGCCACCAGATGGGCGAAGAACTTCAGCCCGCCCGCGTGCGAGGCCCGCAGGATGTCGATCAGCACGAAATAGACGAGCGCCATCAACAGCGGGTTGATGACGAGCCACAGCTGCCCGAACGCCGTGTCGAAGTGCTGCTCGCGCAGCTTCGTGCGCGACAGCTCGACCGCGAACTCGCGGCGGCGCCACAGCTCGCGCGCGTACGAGCGCAGCGGCGGGAGGCCGACGGTATGCGGCTCGTAGACGTGCCGCTCGCCGGTGAACTCGTCCTCGCGGCGGTGGCGTGAGGGTCGGGGAAGGGTCGGGGTGCTCATCGGGGGCGCACTCAGGCTAGAAGGCTCACATGATCGGGGGTCGGCCGGCGCGTGTCATCCGCCACAAGGTGCCCGCCTTCAGCGGCTTGCGCACCCCGGCGGGCCCGCGCAGGCCGTCGCGATAGCCGCGCAGCGCCTCGTGCGCGTCCTGCGGTGAGCGCAGGCGCGGCAGCGTGCGCAGCACGAAGCCGGTGACATAGAGGACCGCGAGCGGGAGCGGGAGGTGGCGGCGCGCCAGCCAGACCCGGTTGCGCGCGCCGTAGTAGAAGGAGTAGCCGTGCGGCGTGCCGGTCGGCGACGGGTGCAGCGCGACGATGTCCCCGGCGTATGCCACGCGCAAGCCCGCGTCCATCACCCTCCACCCGAGGTCGACCCCTTCGTGGACGAACCCGAAGTCGCCCGGCCACCCGCCGACGGCCTCGAACACCGCGCGACGCATGGCCACCGCACCCTCCCACACGACGGTGACGTCGCTCGAGCGAGAGCGGTCGCCGACGTGCAGCCGCGGCACCCAGTCGCGCGCCGACGCGCCGCCGTCGCGGGGGGCGACGCGCAGCTGCAGCAGCCCGAGCCGGGGGTCTGCCTCGAAGCGGCGCGCGACAGCCGCGAGCGCGTCCGGCGCGGCCAGGCTCGCGTCGTCGTCGAGGAAGAACAGCAGCTCCCCGGTCGTGTGCGGGACGCCGAGGTTGCGGCCGGCCGGGATGCCGAGGTTCTCGGGCGAGCCGACGCCGCGCACCCCGTCGGGCAGCCCCGCGGGCTCCCACTCGTTGCCGACCACGACGACGTCGAGCGCGACGCCGCGCTGGGCGAGCAGGGAGTCGAGCGCCCGCCGCAGGTCCTCCGGACGGCGGCCCATCGTCAGCAGGACGCAGCCGAACCTCACCGCAGGCGGCTCGACGCGAGGATCGCGACCAGGTGCCCGGCGGCGGCGATCGCCGCCACCGCGACGAGCGCCACGACGAGCGCGCGCGTGGCCGGGTCGCCGTCGGAGAACGCATCGATGACGGCGGCGGCAAGCGCGAGCAGCGACGCCTCGATCGCCACGAAGGCGCGGAAGAACGGGAACAGGCCGGCCGCGCGCCGCAGCCGCGCCAGGCCCGACGCGCGCGGGGCCGCCACCGCGGCGGTGTCGTCGGCGGGCGGCTTGCCAGCCTCCAGGCGCGCGACGGCGACGAGCGCGCTCTCGGTGCGCACCAGCAGCGCGAGGACGGCCGCCACCAGTCCGAGCGTCGTGTAGCCGCCGATCGAGTCCCAGCCGCCGTCGGCGCGGATCCCGAGGCCGATCGGCAGCAGCGTCTCGGTCAGGTAGTGCCCGAAGCGGTCGAGGTAGATGCCCGCCGGCGAGTACTGCTCGCGCCAGCGCGCGAGCTCCCCGTCGGAGCAGTCGAGCAGGATCTGGAGCTGGATCAGGAGCACGACCGCGACGGCGGTCCAGATCCCTGGGAGGCTCAGCACGCCCGCGGCGATCACCCCCACGACGATCATCGACCCGGTGACCAGGTTCGGCGTCAGCCGGGTGCGCAGCAGCAGCCGCGTCAGGTACGGCGAGTAGCGCCGGACGTAGAGCCTGCCCGCCCAGTGCTCGCCGGAGTTGCGCTCGAAGATCCGCGCCGGCTGCGCGACCGCCCGCAGCTCAGCGATCGTAGGCGTCTGAGTACGCGCGGACGCGGTCCACCACCTCCCCTTCGGAGAGGTCGAGGTGCTCCAGGATCGTGTAGCGATCGGGCCGCGTCGAGGGCGCGTGGAAGACGGCCTCGGAGAACTGCTCGACGGAGAGGCCGAGGTCGCGCGGGGTGCGCGGGAGGCTGTGGCGGGTGAGACAGGCATCGATGTCGCGCGCCATGTTGTCGGCGCCGCGCAGCCACGAGGTGAACAGGCTGCCGACGCCGGCGAGCTCGCCATGGTGCGCGGTGCCGGGGAAGAGGTGGTCGATCGCGTGGAGGATCTCGTGGTCGCCGCCGGAGCACGGGCGCGAGGAGCCGGCGGTCGCCATCGCGAGGCCGGAGAGCACGAGCGCCTCGGCGAGCGCGATCAGGAAGTCGTCGTCATCGATGCCGTCCTCGCGGTGCAGCAGCGCGGTGGCCGCGGTGCGGGCGAACGTCACGGCGAGACCGTCGACCGGCTCCCCGCGCTCCGCGGCGGCCAGCCACCAGTCCGCGATCGCCGCCAGGTTGGAGACGACGTCGCCGATCCCGGAGCGCCGCATCCGCGGCTCGCTCGCGCGCACGTAGTCGAGGTCGACCACGACCGCGATCGGCATCTGCACGCCGAAGGACGCCTTGCGCCCGTGCTCCTCGAGCGAGGACACCGGCGAGGCGATGCCGTCGTGGGCGAGGCTTGTCGCGACCGCGACCATCGGCAGCCCGCTGAGCGCCGCCGCGTGCTTGGCGGTGTCGAGCGTCTTGCCGCCGCCGATGCCGACGACGGCATCGAAGAAGCCCGTGCGCAGACGCGCGCGCAGGTCGGTCGCCGCCTCGACCGAGCCACCCTCGACCATCCAGATGTCGGCGTTCTCCAGCTGCGGCCGCAGCACCTCGGCGATCTCCTCGCCCTGCCCAGGGCCGACCGCGATCGCGACGTGGCCGCCACTGGAGATCCGGCGGTCGGCGAGCAGTGGCGCCAGGCCCGCGACGGCGCCGGGGCCGATGTCGATGGCCAGGGGGACCCCGACCATCCGGCTCAGCAGCGCCACGCCACCTCCCGCGCGCGGTCGAGGTCGGCCTGGTCGTCCACCTCGACCCACTCGAGGCCGCCGACCGACGCCACGCCGACGCGCCCGCCCCGATCGCTGTACTCCTGGAAGCCGTCCTCGTAGTAGAGCCCGGGGTCGCGCCGCCAGGTCGCCTCGAGCGCATCGGCCAGCCCCTCGGCCGCCGCCGGCTCGATCAGCGTCAGCCCGATGTACTCGCCCGCCGCAGCGGCGGGATCGTGGGCCTTGTTGATCCCGCGCAGCAGCCCGTCGTCGCCGAGCAGGACCTTCATCTCCTCCTGGCCGAGCGTCTTGGCGTCATCGAGCGCGAGCACGAGATCGGCGTCGCCGCGCCCCGCCAGCAGTCGCTCCTCGACCTCCGGCGGGTGGACCGTGTCGCCGTTGCAGAGCAGCACGCCCTGCGCGAAGTGCTCGCGCGCGCACCACAGCGAGTAGGCGTTGTTCCACTCCTCCGCCTTCGGGTTGAAGACGAGCTCGAGCACGACGTCGTGGCGCTCCTCGAGCGCAGCCTGGCGCTCAGCGAGCCGCTCGGCCGCGTAGCCCGTGACCACGACGACCGTCTCGAGACCCGCGCGCCGCAGGTTGCCGAGCGCGACGTCGAGGATGGTCCGCTCGCCGTCGACCGGCAGCAGCGTCTTGGGGAGATCCTCTGTCAGCGACTCCAGGCGCCTTCCCGCGCCCGCCGCCAGCACCATGCCGATCAGTCGTCCTCATCCTCCTCGTCGTCGTAGACCGGCCGCGCGCCGCGGCCGATGTGGCGCCACTGCGAGACCGTGGCGCCGATGAACAGGGCGGCGACCGCCACGGCCATCACGTAGAGGCCACCCGGCAACGCGCCCGCGAGCAGCAGCACGAGCCCGAGCAGCAGCCGCCCATCCCACCCGCCACCGGCCGCCTGGACCGCGCGCGGGAGCGGGATGCCGCGGTGTCGCAGGCCGTAGACCACGTCGTAGTGGTGGTAGGTGATCGCGCACAGGAGGGCGAAGACGGCGGGCAGCGAGGACGCGCCGGCCACGGAGGCGACCCACAGCAGGCCGGCGTACTCGATCACGCGCAGCGCGGACGGGACCATCCAGCGCAGGCGGTCGTCGAGCGGGCGGCCGCTCGCGAGGCCGCCGAGCAGCACGGCCCAGGCGATCGCGCCCGCGAGCAGGCCGTGGGAGGCGCCGTCGCCATTTACGACGATCGCGAGGAAGGCGGGCAACGCGGCGACGAACAGGAACGCGATCGCGGGCCCGCGCAGCCGGCCCCCGGTGAGGGCGCCGATCGCGGCGGCGATCGGCCCGTCGTCGCGGTAGAACTCGAGCACGCTCGCCCGCTCCGTTGGCGCGCTCGCCTTGAGGGCGGTCGTCGCGCTCATGCGGTGAGCGACCGGAGCGTCCGGCCGATGAGGACGTAGGCGGCCGCGAA
>JBDTMF010000188.1:0-8252 GCA_039934455.1 Solirubrobacteraceae bacterium | reverse complement strand
GCCCGGCCCGCTTCCAGGCCGACTTCGAGTTCTACGAAGCCTTGCGCGCCCGCTTCGGCGAGCACCGCATCGCCCGCGTCCGTGCCCCGCTCATCTTGGCGCTGTGGTCATCGACCTCGCTGACCCGCCAGGGCGCTCCGGCCCCAGCGCCGGCGTGCTCGCCGGCGGCCTCGTCGCACTCGCGCTCGTGGTGCTCGCGGTCGTGCTGCTGAACGGGGGCGGTGGCGGCGACAACGGCAGCCAGACCGCGAAGAAGACGGCGACGCCGGCGGCGAAGAAGGAGACGAAGAAGAAGACCGCGACGCCGACGGCGACCGCCACGGCGACCGCGACGGCGACGCCCACCGCCACGCCGACCGCCAGCGCGACGGCGACCCCGACGCAGTCCTCGGGCAACGAGCCGGCCAGCAACGACCCCACCCAGCTCCAGCTCCAGGCCTACAACCTCAACCGGGCCGGCAAGTCGGCGGACGCGCTGCCCGTCGCCCAGAAGGCCGTCCGGCTCGGCTGCAAGGGCTCGGGCCCGGTGAGCCCGTGCGGCTACGCGCTCTTCGAGCTCGCCAAGGCCCAGCGCGGCACCGGCGACGCCAAGGGTGCCGTCAAGACGCTCAACGAGCGCCTGAAGCGCTACCCGGACGACCAGCGCGCCGCGGTCGAGGCGGAGCTCGACAAGGCCAAGGCGGACGCGGGCGAGTAACGGGCCGGCCTGGCCGCGCTGATTCTCCTGTGCTCCCTTCCGCCTGAGCCGCGCCGGCCCACCCTGCCAGACTGCGCGGCCGGATGCGGTTCGACGACGTCGCCCGCGCCGTCGCCGGCGTGCCCTTCATGTCGCCCGAGCAGGGGCGCACCGTCTACGACCACGTCCGGGCCACCCGCCCGCGCGAGGTGCTCGAGCTCGGCACCGCGCACGGCGTCGGCGCCGCCTATCTCGCCGCCGCGCTCGAGGACAACGGCGCGGGCCGCCTGACCACGGTCGACTTCGCGGGCGCGGCTTACGACCCGTCGCCCGAGGCGCTGCTCGCCCGCGCCGGCGTCGCGGGCCGAGTGCAGATCGTGCGCGAGTTCTCCTCCTACACGTGGTGGCTGAAGGAGCAGGTGCAGGCGCGCTCGGACGCAGCGGGCAACGTCGACCCGGTCTACGACTTCGTCTACCTCGACGGCGCGAAGAACTGGACGATCGACGGCCTCGCCGTGGTGCTGGTGGAGAAGCTGCTGCGCCCCGGCGGCTGGCTGCTGATGGACGACCTCGACTGGAGCTACGCCCAGGACCCGGGCCGCGAGGCGACCGACGGGATCGTGCACCGCGAGCTCTCCGAGCCCGAGCGGACCGAGCCGCACCTGCGGGCGGTGCTCGACCTGATCGTCGCCCAGCACCCGTCGTTCACCGACGTCCGGATCCAGGACGAGTGGTGGGGCTGGGCGCGCAAGGCGCCGGGCGAGCCGCGCCGCTACGCCGTCGAGACGAGCCGGCCGCTCGGGGCGCTGGCGGTGGGCGCGCTGCGCAGGGTCAAGCGGCGGGCGCAGCAGCGTCTTCGCCGCTGACCAGCAGCCGGTAGCCGAGGTCGAGCTCGTCGAGCGCGAGCAGGTCGGCGTGGCGCTCGGCCCAGGCGCCGGTGCGGAGGTCGTCCGCGAGCTGCGCGAGGCCCGCGTCGAGCTCGCCCGGGTCGCGCTTGGCCAGGACCGAGATGCCGGCGCGCACCACCGGATCGAGATAGGCCTCCGGACGGTGCCAGTGAGCCCCGTAGAAGCCGTCGCTGCAGTCGGCGGGGATGGGCACCGCGGCGACCCGCGTGGCCCGCACGGCGCCCACCTGGTCGGCGAGCGAAGGGATGTCACCGATGTCCACCGCCAGTTGCGGGAAGTACTCCGCGCTGATCCACAGCCGGGCAGCGAAGCTCGGGTCCCAGCTGAACACGACGATCCGCCTCGCCACGCGCCGCATCTCCTCGATCCCGGCGCGCCAGTCCGACCAGTGGTGCAGCGTCAGCACGGCCATCGCGGCGTCGAAGCTGTCGTCCTCGAACGGCAGCTCCTCGGCCCCGGCCTGGATCGCCGGGGCGGCCCCCGGCGGACGCTGGGCGATCATGACCGCCGACGGCTCGACCGCGGTGACCTCGCGGTCCGGCGGCTCGTAGTTGCCCGTGCCGGCGCCGACGTTGACGATGGTGCGGGCGTCGCCGAGCGCCCCTCCGATCGCCGCGGCGATGCGCGGGTCGGTGGCGCGGGTGTGGGCGTAGCTGCGGCCGAGGACGTCGTAGGTCACGCCAGCTCCGCCCGCAGCGCGGCCATCCGCAGCACGACCTGCGCCGCGTGGTAGCCGGTGTCGCGGTGGCCGCCGCCCGCGCGCGCCAGCGCCTGCTCCATCGAGTCGACGGTCAGCACCCCGAACGCGCACGGCACACCGGTGCGCAGCTGGACGTCCTGGATGCCGCGCGCGGCCTCGGCGCAGACGTAGTCGTAGTGGTCGGTCTCGCCCCGGATGACGGCGCCGAGGCAGGCGACACCCGCGACGCGGCCCGTCTGCGCGAGGTAGAGCGCGCCGAGCGGCAGCTCGTAGGCGCCTGGCACGTCGTGGACCTCGGCCGCCGCGGCGCCGCCCTCGGCGAACGCGCGCTGCGCGCCGCTGACGAGCCGGTCCGCCAGGTCCTCGTAGAAGCGACCGACGACGATCGCGAAGCCGGCGTCAGTCACGCGAGGCCGGCCGCTCTGCCCCGCTGACGTCACGGTCGTGCTCGTGCTCGGCGTGCAGCATCTCCTCGTCCAGCGGCAGCCCCTGGTGGTGCAGCGTGTGGCCGAGGCGGGTGCGCTTGGTGTCCAGGTAGGCGGCGTTGTGCGGGTTCGCCTCGTGCTGGATCGGCACCTGCTCGATGACCGACAGGCCATATCCCTCGAGCCCGATGATCTTCTTCGGGTTGTTGGTCATGATCCGGATCGAACCGAGCCCGAGGTCGACGAGGATCTGCGCGCCGATGCCGTAGTCGCGCAGGTCCACGGGAAGTCCGAGCTCGAGGTTGGCGTCGACCGTGTCGAGCCCGCCGTCCTGGAGCTTGTAAGCCCGCAGCTTGTTGAGCAGCCCGATCCCGCGGCCCTCCTGGGCGAGGTAGAGCAGCACGCCCTGGCCCTCCCGTTCGATCTGCGCCAGGGCCGACTCCAGCTGCTCGCCGCAGTCGCAGCGCAGCGAGTGGAAGACGTCGCCGGTGAGGCACTCGGAGTGGACCCGCACGAGCACGTCGGCCGCGCCGTCGACCACGCCCTTGACGAGCGCGACGTGATGCTTGTCGTCGACCAGCGAGCGGTAGCCGACGACGTTGAACTCGCCGAACGCGGTCGGCATCCGCGTCTCGACCACGCGCTCGACGAGCTTGTCGTGCTTGCGCCGGTAGGCGATCAGGTTGGCGACGGTGATCATCTTGAGGCCGTGGCGCTCGCAGTAGGGGATCAGATCCGCCACGCGCGCCATCGTCCCGTCGTCGTTCATGACCTCGCAGATCACGCCCGCCGGGGTCAGGCCGGCGAGTCGCGCGAGGTCGACCGCGGCCTCGGTCTGGCCGGTGCGCTCGAGCACGCCGCCCGGCTTGGACTTGAGCGGGAAGACGTGGCCGGGCTGGACGAGGTCGCGCGGGCGCGCGGCGGGGTCGATCGCGACCTGGATCGTGCGCGCGCGGTCGGCCGCCGAGATCCCCGTGGTGACGCCCTCGCGGGCCTCGATCGAGACGGTGAAGGGCGTCTGGAACGGCGACTCGTTCTTGGCCGCCATGAGGTCGAGCCCGAGCTCGTCGCAGCGCTCGGGGGTCAGCGACAGGCAGATCAGCCCGCGGCCCTCCTTGGCCATGAAGTTGATCGCCTCCGGCGTGACGAACTGCGCGGCCATCGTGAGGTCGCCCTCGTTCTCGCGGTCCTCGTCGTCGCAGACGACGACCATGCGGCCGGCGCGGATCTCCTCGATCGCCTCCTCGATGGGAGCGAAGCGGCCGCTCACGTGACCGCCACCATCAGCTTCTCCACGTACTTGGCGAGCACGTCCACCTCCAGGTTGACCGGCGTGCCTGCAGCGGCAGCGCCGAGGTTGGTCCGCTCGAGAGTCTCGGGGATGAGCGACACGGAGAACGTGTCCTCGGTCACACTCGCGACGGTGAGCGAGACCCCGTCGACCGCGATCGAGCCCTTCTCGACGACGTAGCGCAGCAGCGCCGGCGGCGCGCCGATCGTCACGACCCTGGCGAAGCCGTCCTCGACCGCGTCGCGGACCGCGCCGACGCCGTCGACGTGGCCCTGCACGACGTGCCCGCCGAGGCGGTCGGCCGCGCGCAGCGGCAGCTCGAGGTTGACGCGGGTGCCGTCGGCGACCTCGGCGAGCGAGGAGCGGCGCAAGGTCTCGTGCATGACGTCGGCGGTGAACTGCCCGCCGGCGACCTGCGTGGCGGTCAGGCAGACGCCGTTGACCGCGACCGAGGCGCCCTCGGTCAGCTCGCCGGCCAGCGTGCTGCGGACGCGCAGGCGCACGCCGTCGGCGGTGGCCTCGAGCGCGGAGACGGTGCCGAGGTCGGCGACCAGCCCGGTGAACACGGCTACCACTCCCTCAGGCGGGCGGAGACGAGCACGTCGTCGCCGATGCGCTCGACGTCGAGGCTGAGCGCGCGCGTCGCCTCGGCGATGCGCTCGGCGCCCTCACCCTCGAGCGGGTCGCGGGCGCTGGACCCGCCCAGCACGACGGGGGCGATGAAGAGGCGGAGCTCGTCGACCTCGCCGGCGTCGAAGAACGCGCCGGCCAGCCGCGGGCCCCCTTCGAGCAGGATCGAGGCCACGCCGTTGGCGCCGAGCTGGTCGAGTGCGGAGCGGATGCGCGCGGGCTCGTTCTCGCCCGTGGCGACGATGACCTCGGCGCCGGCGGCCTCCAGGGCGTCCGTGGCCAGGCGCGAGGCGGCCCGCGACACCACGACGATGAGCGGGATCTCGAGCGCCCCGCGGACGAGCTGGGAGTCGAGCGGCAGCCGCGCCTCGGAGTCGAAGATGACGCGGGCGGGCTGCTTGAAGTCGCCGTCGACGCGCGCCGTCAGCTGCGGGTCGTCGGCGAGCGCGGTGCCGATCCCGACCACGACGGCGTCGCGCTCGGCGCGCCAGTGGTGAGCGCGGAAGCGCGAGTCCTCGCCGGAGATCCACTTGGAGTCGCCCGTGTGCGTGGCGACCTTGCCGTCGAGCGACATCGCGGCCTTGAAGACGACCTGCGGGCGGCCGGTGCGCGCGTGCTTGCGGAAGGCCTGGTTGAGGCAGCGAGCGAGCGCGGCGAGCTCGCCGTCGGCGATCACGACCTCGACGCCCTCGTCGCGCAGGATGCCGAGGCCGCGGCCCGAGGCCTTCTCCGTCGGGTCGTCGGAGGCGATCACGATGCGCGCCAGGCCCGCCTCGAGGATCGCGTCGGTGCAGGGCGAGGTCTGGCCGTGGTGGCAGCAGGGCTCGAGCGAGACGTACAGCGTCGCGCCGCGCAGGTCGGCCTCGCCGCAGGCCTCGAGGGCGGCGCGCTCGGCGTGCGGGCCGCCGTAGACGGCGTGCCAGCCCTCCCCCAGCGTCACGCCGTCGCGGGTGACCACGGCGCCGACGAGCGGGTTGGGGCTCGCACGCCCGCGACCCTGCTCGGCGAGCTCGATCGCCCGGGCGAGCGGGGCATGGTCGGTCTGCAGCAGCGTGGTCACGTCTCGCCCAGGATATTTCACCGCGCGCGGCAGGCCCCGCCGGTGAGGCGGTAGATGACGATCTCCGGGCCTGGGCGCTTGAACGAGAGCGGGTAGGAGTTGAAGGAGAAGTCGAAGGAGAACGCCCGCCCGGGCTGGCGCGCGGCGTAGACGACGCGGCCGCTGCGCTTGAGCGCGGCGTAGTAGCGGATCGCCCGCGGGACCTTCTCGGGCTCGGCCAGCGCGCGCCCGAACTGGGTCGAGCCGGTCAGGACGATGCAGTAACCGCGGTCCTCGTACTGACGGACGAGGCCGCCGAACAGCGTGCGTTCGTAGTCCTCGAGCTTCACGATCGGCCCGACCCCGTGCTTGATGGGGGTGCCGTCGGGCGCCAAGCGCGAGCGCGAGGTCGGCCACTTGGCCCAGCGCGCGCCGTTGCCGGTGGCGCGCAGCGCGCGGCCGGTGTCGCTCGCCCACGAGTCGGGGACCACCGGCTCGATCACGACCTTGGTGCCGGCCGGGACGTGCTCGACCATCCAGTCGCGGGCCAGCTGGCGCGTGTCGGTGCGGGCGAGCACGAGGTCGTTGTGGATCACGAACACGAGCCCCTGGGCGCACAGCAGGACGCCGGCGACGGCGGCAGCCCACGCGGGCCGCGGCCGGCCGGCGCGCTCGATCGCCCACGACGCGAGCAGGACCGCGCCGTAGGCCGCGAGCAGGCACAGCAGCGGATAGACGGGCAGCAGCCAGCGGGCGAAGAAGCGGTCCTGCGAGCCCATGAAGGCGAGGAAGACGAGGATCGCGGGCACGAGCACGAGCGCGCGGCGCCAGTCGCGCACCGCCAGCGCCACCGCTCCCCCGAACGCGGCGACGGCCGGCAGCCAGCCGAGGCCCCAGGTGGTCGTCCCGAGGTAGTAGAGGATCCCGCTGTTGCCCGTGAGGCCGAGCTTGCCGCCGCCGTCGCTCGACGCCGCCGACTGCTCGTTGAGCCCGTCGCGGAACGAATGGAAGTCCAGCAGCGCGAACGGGTTGGCGGTCAGGAAGAACGCGAGCGCGAGGATCCCGGCGAGCGCGAGCCCGGCGACCCGCTCGAGGTCCGCCTGCCCGGGGCCGAGCGAGGCCGCCGCCAGCAACGGCAGCAGCACGATGCCGCCGGTGTACTTGGTGGCGCAGGCGAGCCCGAGCCCGGCGCCGGCGAGCGCGTAGTCCCTGTAGCGGCCGTGGATGTGGACGCCCGCGATCCCGACCAGCGCGAGGCAGACGGGCGCGAGCGTGGGCGCGTCGTTGAGCGCGAAGTGGGCGTAGTGCACGGGCAGGAAGGCGACCCCGAGCAGCGCGGCGGCCACGAGGCCGACGCGGCGGTCGAACATCCGCGCCCCCGCCCAGGCCAGCAGCCCGACCGCGATCGCGCCGAGCGCCGCCGAGAGCGCGCGCGCGACGGCGAAGACGTCCCCCGGGTCGGCCGCGAAAGCCTGCGAGACGCCCGCCCGCCCGCCGAAGCCGAGCGCGAACGCGCCGTGCAGGAGGTACGTGTAGGCAGGTGGGTTGATGAAGTAGTTCGGGTTGTAGGTATGCCCGAACATCCCGATCGCGCCCGCGACGAAGTGCGCGTTCTCGTCGGCGTTGTAGACCAGCGGCAGGCCCTGGCGGTACCCCCACAGCCGCAGTGCGAGCGCCCCCAGCACGACGGCGCCGACGGCGAGGGGCCACGCCGCCGACCGTCGCTCAGCAGCGGGCATAGGCGGCGACGTAGTCGCTGGTCGCGATCCGGCGCCAGCCCGGCGGCGGGACCTGGATCGACGTCGGGTCGACCGGGTTCGTGAAGGCGTGGCGGAAGATCGCGAAGCGCGTCGTGACGTAGAGCGCCACGCCGTGCTGGAGGCGGCGCCGCGGCACGCTGGGATCTGCGCGCGTGAGCACCGTGTCGCGCGGCAGGTCGAGGATCCAGCGCGAGTCGGGGACGAGCTTGTGGTTCGGGGCGGTCAGCGGCCCGCAGCGCAGCCCCGCCTTCACCGCCGGCTCGTTGAGCACGTGCACGAGCGCGGTGTGGGCGTCGCCGCGGAACTGCAGCTCGTTGGTGAGCCTCGTGAGGTCGACGCGCGTGGCCGTGAAGAGGATGCCGCCCAGCACCAGCAGCGCCGCCACCGCCGCCCACGTGGTCCGCAGCCACCCGGGCCGCAGCATCGTGAACCCGCCGAGCGCGACGGCGGCGAACACGAGCAGCGCCAGCGCGGCGACGATCAGGTAGCGCTCGATCACCGACAGGCCCGCGATCCCGATCAGCACGAACGTGCCGATGCCGCTGAGCAGCAGCACGAGCGGCATCACCGCCCGCCGCGGGGCGACGGCGAGCGCGACCCCGAGCCCGCCGAGGCCGGCGAGCAGGACCGGCAGCTTGACGATGTCGGCGAAGAACGACGGCAACGCCGAGGGGATCTCCCCCAGCGTGCGCTGGCGGCCGAGGTCCTCGGCCGACGAACTCGTGTAGTGCAGCGAGAACAGCGGGTCGCCGGTGACCGCATAGTCGACCGCCGCCCCTGCGCGATGCGGAAAGCGCCGTGCGTGATCCGCGCGATCTCGCCC
>JBDTMF010000187.1:0-8261 GCA_039934455.1 Solirubrobacteraceae bacterium | reverse complement strand
GCGACGATCTGCGGGACTCCGAACGGCGCCACGTCTCGAGGGTACGGGCTGCGGCACTCCGGGCACTCGCGGTTCTCGCGGGCTCGTCCCTGCCTCGCCGCATCTCCCGGTTGCGCCGATGTCCTGTAAACAGCGGGGGATCCCGCCACGCTCGCGACACTCGTGGGCGTGGGAGCGTGCGTGTGTTGACGTAGACCTCGCCGCCGGAGACTCGGATCTTGACGGTCTTGCCGTCGAGGGTGTTGACCGACCTGCCGTCGAGCTTGACGACCCTGCGGCCGCCGGCCGCGCAAGTACAACGGAGGGATCATGATCCCCATCCCGGGCGCGCGGGACGTCCGTTTCTCTCCCGCGCCCGTACCTTGGGAACATGCCCGAGCACGCGCCAGTCCAGCTCGACACCGCGGCGGCCTCCCGACTGCGCCGTCTGAACGTCATCGTCGGCTCGGTGCACGCGCTGCAGGCCGTCGTCCTGCTCGCGATCGCGACGGCCGCCTCGCTCCCCATCACGGCGTCGTTCCTGGTCGGCCCGCCGGGCGCCGGCGACTACGGCGCCGCGAGCCTCGGCAGCCTGCGGATCGACTGGCTGGTCGCCGCGTTCCTGTTGCTCGCCGCGGTCGACCACCTCACGCTCAGCGGCGGACGGCCGCGGCGCTGGTACGAGGCGAATGTTGCGCGCGGGATCAATCCGGCGCGCTGGTGGGAGTACTCGGTCAGCGCGTCGCTGATGGTCGTACTCATCGCGATGCTCGCCGGGGTCAGCGAGCTCGTCGCGCTGATCGCGTTGTTCGGGGCGAACGCGGCGATGATCCTCTTCGGGCTCGTGCAGGAGCGAGTGAACGTCGGCCGCGACGAGGTGGACTGGCGGCCGTTCATCTACGGGTGCGTCATCGGCGCCGTGCCGTGGATCGCGATCACGGCCCAGATCATCGTCTCGACGACCGACGGCAACGGCGTCCCAGGGTTCGTCGTCGCGATCTTCATCTCGCTGTTCCTGCTTTTCAACAGTTTCGCGGTCAACATGTGGCTGCAGTACCGCGGGCGTGGCCGCTGGGTGGACCCGGCCTTCGCCGAGCGCGTCTACCTGATCCTCAGCCTCGTCGCTAAGAGCGCGCTGGCCTGGCAGGTGTATGCCGGCACGCTCGCCGGCGGCTGAGCGGGCGCGCGCGGGCCACAGGCTCGTGCTCGGCGGCGAGGTCGCCCAGCTGCGCCTGGACCGCGAACGACAGTTGCACGACCGCGTCCACGCTGCTTCGGTCGTCGGTCGTCTGTAGTCGGTCTCGGGCTTCGGGACGAGCGTCGACGGGCACGCGCGGGTCGGCTCGCTCTGCGCCGCCGAGCAGCGGCGCTAGCACGCCCACGCTGCGGGCCATGCCGCTTGCGGCGCCCATGCCGGTCGTGCGTATCCGCGTCGGCAGCAGCTCGGGCGTGTACACGTAGAGGCTGGCCGACGCGCCGAGCGCGAAGAAGCTCATGAGCACCGCGGCCGTCAGCAGCACGGTGAGGTTCCCGGCGCTGCCGTAGACGAAGGTGCAGACGGCGCTGATCGACAGGTCGACGACGAAGGTGCGCTTGCGGCCCCAGTGTCCGACGAGCCAGGCGGCCGAGAAGTACCCGCGCAGCTGCGCCGCCGCGAGCAACAGAACGTCGCCGTAGGTGTGGACGACTACGGCCTGTTCAGCTGGATGCCGAAGATCCTGGCCGACCGCGGCCTCGACGTCGCGCTCGGGCACGCCGTTCTCACGCGCGACCTGAGCCAGCACGGCTTCCGCCTCGTCGATGCGTCCTGGTCGAGGGCAGGCCGGCACGCTCCTCCCTGATGTTCGGCGTCCAGGCCGACGACCTGCACGTCGAGAGCGTCAGGGGCTCGCCGAGGACGGCTCGCTCAACGCGCTGCAGCAGCCTTTCGCGGACGCGCACGGGCTGCAGTGCGGCTACTGCACTCCCGGCTTCCTGATGCTCGCCACCGCGCTATTGCGCGACAATCCCGATTTCACCGACGACGAGATTCGCGCCGCGATGTCCGCCAACCTGTGCCGCTGCACCGGTTTCGCGGGAATCCTCGCCGCGGTGCGCGCCGCGGCCGAGACCGAGACCGACTCGAAGACCAGCTAGGAGATCCGCCATGGCCACCACCTCCGCAGCCCCGAAACGCGACCCGCACGACGTGCTCGGGCTCGATCACCTGCTCGGCGACGAGGACCTCATGCTGCGCGACTCCGTCCGCCGCTGGGTCGGCGACCGCATCCTGCCCGACAGCGGCATCACCACCGAGTATCCGATCATGCGCCGCGCCAACATCCGTGCTCACCTACGAGGGCACGTCGGAGATCCACACGCTGATCCTCGGGGAGGCGCTGACCGGCGAGCGCGCGCTGACGTAGCGCGTCGGCGACCGAGCGGGCGCGCTGCGCCGGAGTCGGAGGAGCGCTCCGCGTGTCTACGCGGGTTCGAGCGCGGGCAGCTCCGCGCCGCCGATGAGCGCGAGCTTCTGCGTGCGCGAGAGCTGCTTGATGCGCCACTCCATCCGGCGCGCGGCGCTCGCGGTCTCCATCTCCCACGCGGCCGCGAGCGCGACCGGGAGCCGCCGGGAGGTGTAGCGGCTGGCCTTGCCGGTCGCGTGCGCGGCGAGGCGCTTCTCGACGTCGACCGTCCAGCCGCAGTAGAGGGAACCGTCACGGCATCGCAACAGATAAACGTGGGCCTGCGCCGGCTCTGTCACGAAAGTGCACCATATGGGCTGGTTCGGCGGTGGGGACCGGCGGATGTCCTACCGTCGTTGCCGTGACCACCACGACCACCGCCATCGACGATCGTGCCGGCGAGCTGCTGCGCGAGCTGGCGGGGGAGGGCGCCCAGTTCCGCGAGCACCAGCTGGAGGCGGTGCGCGACCTCGTGTCCGAGCGCGCGCGCGTGCTCTGCGTCCAGCGCACGGGCTGGGGCAAGTCGGCCGTCTACTTCCTCGCCACTGCGCTGCTGCGGGAGGCGGGTGCCGGCCCGACGCTGATCGTCTCGCCGCTGCTGGCGCTGATGCGCAACCAGATCGCCGCGGCCGAGCGGATCGGGATCCGCGCGCACACCGTCAATTCGACCAACCGGGAGGCCTGGAGCGAGGTCCGCGAGCTGCTCGAGGCCGATGCGGTCGACGTGCTCCTGATAAGCCCGGAGCGGTTGAACAACCCGCAGTTCCGCTCCGCGATGCTGCCGCTGTTCGCCGAGCGGGTCGGGCTGCTGGTGGTCGATGAGGCGCACTGCATCTCCGACTGGGGGCACGACTTCCGCCCGGACTACCGCCGCATCGCCGACATGCTCGAGCGGCTGCCCGACGGCGTCCCTGTGCTGTGCACGACCGCCACCGCCAACGACCGCGTCGTCGGCGACGTCGAGGAGCAGCTGAGCATCGGCCGCGCCTCGGGGCTGCGCACGTACCGCGGCCCGCTCGGGCGCTCGAGCCTGCGCTTCGAGGTCGTCGACCTGCCGGGCCAGGCCGACCGGCTGGCGTGGCTGGCCACCCACCTGCCGGACCTGCCGGGCTCGGGCATCGTCTACACGCTCACCAAGCGCGACGCCGACCTGGTCGCGGACTGGCTCAACGGCCACGGCGTCGCGGCCGAGGCCTACAGCGGGGACAGCGCAACCGACCGCCGCATCGCGGTCGAGGACCGGCTGCTGCGCAACGGCCTCAAGGCGGTGGTCGCCACCAGCGCGCTCGGCATGGGCTACGACAAGCCTGACCTCGGCTTCGTCGTGCACTACCAGGCGCCCGGCTCGGTGATCGCCTACTACCAGCAGGTCGGGCGCGCCGGGCGCGGGATCGAGCGGGCCGAGGTCGTGCTGCTGCGCGGCGCGGAGGACCGGCGGATCCAGGACTTCTTCATCGAGCAGGCCTTCCCGCGTCGCGAGGTCGTCGACCGCGTGCTCGAGCACCTCGGTGCGGTGGGCGGGGACGGCGCCTCGACCGCGGAGCTGATGGGCCAGGTCAACCTCGGCAAGAGCCGCGTGGAGGCGATGCTGAAGGTGCTCGACGTCGAGGGCGCCGTGGAGCGCGCCGGCTCGCGCTGGCTCGCGCGCGACGGCAGCCCCTGGAGCTACGACGCCGAGCGCTACGAGCGCATCACCGCGCTGCGCCGGAGCGAGCAGGCGGCGATGGCCCAGCTCGGCGCCGACGGCCGCTGCATCATGCGCGCGCTGCAGGAGGAGCTCGACGACCCGGCGCCCACCGACTGCGGCCGCTGCTCGGTCTGCGCCGGTCCGCGCTACGACGGGCCGCTCGACGAAGTGCTCGTGCGACAGGCCGCGCTGCACCTGCGCTCGCGCCCGCTGATCCTCGAGGCCAAGAAGATGGCGCCGGACGCGCAGGGCGCGATGAAGAAGATCCCCGAGGCCGTCCGCGTCGAGGAGGGCCGCGCGCTCGCGCGGCTCGGCGACGGCGGCTGGGACCCGCTGGTCCGGCAGGGGCGGCGCGACGGGCGCTTCGCCGATGAGCTGGTCGAGGCGGCGGCGGAGACCGTGCGCAGCTGGGGCGTGCCGGTGGAGTGGATCGCGGCGGTGCCCTCACGGCGCAGCGGCGAGCTCGTGCCGGACTTCGCGCGCCGGCTGGCGGAGCGCCTCGGGTTGCCCTACGCGCCCGTGCTCGAGCGGGCCGGCGACGCGCCGCCGCAGCGCGAGATGGCCAACTCGCAACAGCAGGTCGCCAACGTGCGCGGGCAGTTCGCGGTCACGGGCGACCGGCCGGCCGGGCCGTGCCTGCTGGTCGACGACATCCGCTTCAGCGGCTGGACGCTCGCGATGGTCGGCGGCCAGCTGCGCGGGCGCGGCGGCGGGCCGGTCTACCCGCTGGCGCTGTCGACCGCGTTCTGACGACCTGACCGGGCGCTGCCGGGGCCCGACCTTCGGCCGCGGCGCTGCCGCGGCCGCTACGACACGACGACTTCGATCGCGATCAGCGCCGCGGGCACCAGCATCGTCGCGCGCGGCCGCGCCCAGCGGGCGACCCGGCTCGGCTCGTCGGGCGCGAACACGAGGCAGCCCTGCTTGGAGCCGGCGATCAGGCCGGTCGTGCCGGCGGGATAGCCCTCGCAGTTGCGAGTGAGGACCGCGGCCGCGTAGGCCAGCGGCGTGGAGGTGGTGAAGGGCGGGACCATGGCGGCTTAATCGGCAGCGGCGCGCCCGCGGTTGAGGCCCGGCGCACGTCAGCGCCCGACCACTAGCTCCCGAGGTACGCGAGCACGGCCAGGACACGCCGGTGGTCTTCCTCCGCCACCGGGAGATCGAGCTTGAGGAAGATCTGCTTGACGTGCTTCTCCACGGCGCTCGAGGAGATCCCGAGCTCGAGCCCGATGCCGGTGTTCGAGCGCCCCTCGGCCATCAGCGCGAGCACCTCGCGCTCGCGCGGCGTCAGCTCCGACAGCGGCCCGCGGTTGTCTCTGCGCCCGAGCAGCTGGGCAACCACCTCCGGGTCCATGGCGGTCCCGCCGGCGGCTACGCGCTCCAGCGACTCGACGAACTGGCGCACGTCCGCGACGCGGTCCTTGAGCAGGTAGCCGACCCCGCCGCCCGCGCCCGCCAGCAGGTCCGACGCGTAGCTCTCCTCCACGTACTGGGAGAGGATCAGGATCGGCGTCCCGGGCACGCGCTCGCGCGCCTCGATCGCGGCGCGGATGCCTTCGTCGGTGAACGACGGCGGCAGGCGGACGTCCACGATGGCGATGTCGGGACGGTGCTCGACGATCGCCTCGACGAGCTTGGGCCCGTCGTCGACGGCGGCGACGATCTCCCAGCCGCGGTCGTCGAGCAGCCGCGAGAGCCCCTCGCGCAGGAGCGTCAGGTCCTCGGCGATCACGACGCGCACGGCAGCTCCGCCCGGATCGTCGTTCCGGGGTGCGCCTCGGCGACGGCGAGCGTGCCGTCGAGCGCCTCGACGCGCTGGCGCAGGCCGGCCAGCCCGGCGCCGCCGGCATCGGCGCCGCCCTCGCCGTCGTCGCTCACCTCGAGCGCCAGGCGGTCGCGGCGGTGCACGATGCGCACGCGGCAGTGCTCCGCGCCGGAGTGCTTCGCCACGTTCGTCAGCGCCTCGACCACGACGAAGTAGGCGGCCGCCTCGGTGGCCGCGGGGAGGCGGCCGTCGACGTTGACATCCAGCGCCACCTCGACCGGGTTGCGGGCGGCGATCGACGACAGAGCGGGCCCGAGGCCGCGGTCGGTGAGGATCGCCGGGTAGATGCCGCGTGAGAGGTCGCGCAGCTCGGCCAGCGCGCGCTTGGCCTCGCCGTGTGCCCCGGCGACGAGCGCCCGCGCTCCGGCCGGGTCGCTGTCGAGCTTCTCCTGCGCCATGCCGAGGTCCATGGCCAGCGCGACCAGCCGCGCCTGGGCGCCGTCGTGGAGGTCGCGCTCGATGCGCTGCAGCTCCGCGGCCTGGGAGTCGACGGCGCCCGCCCGCGTGCGCTCGAGCTCGGCGACGCGTCGCCGCTCGCTCGGGGCGAGCAGCACGCGGGCGAGCTGTGCCAGCCCGAGGCCGAGCCCGCGCGTCAAAGGCACGGTGATGGTGAGGACGACGAGCCCGAACGGGATGCCGATCCAGGCCTCGTCGAGCGTGTTGACGTTGAGGGCGCCGAGGTCGACGCCCGTGCCGCCCACGGCCCGGTACCACGCGGGCAGGACCAGCAGCCCGAGTCCGGCGCCCCATGAGCAGACGGCGATCGTGAAGCCCGCGAGGCCGAGCGCCGGCAGCAGGATCCCCAGCCACAGCAGGTCCTTCCAGGTGGCGGCGTCCGCGATGGCGGTGTGGAGCCACCCGAGGATGCCGCGGCGGTGCGGCGTCAGGTAGCTCGTGGGGATCGGGGCGCCCAGCACGATCGCTGCGCGCCGGCGCTCGAAGCGCGCCAGCCAGCGCGACGCCGCAAGCATCGCCATGAGGATCGGCACGCCGACCCACACGATCGCAAGGCCGATGCCGATCGAGATCCCGGTGACGAGGAAGACGAAGGTCGCGATGCCGACCGGGAACGATGCGAGGAGGTAGGTGTTGCCGCGCCAGGTCGCCGCCATGGAGGCCGACTCTAGAACCGCCCAACGGCGCCCGCCATCCTGCCAGCCGCACCCCGCGCTGAGGCGCACCCCCTCGCGGTGTTGCCCGGTAAGGCAAGCTGGGTAGGCAAACGGCAGCGACTGAGGAGGAGACCTTCAGATGGGCACCAACCTGGCAAGCATCGTCACCGAGACCGTGGAGCGGCTCCCGGACGGCATCGCCTACAAACTCGACGACACGGAAGTCAACTGGCAGGCCGTTGACGAGGGCAGCGCGCGGGTAGCGGGCCTGTTGAAGGAGAAGGGCCTCGAGCCCGGGGACCGCGTCGGGATCATGCTCCCGAACGTCCCGTACTTCCCGATCGCCTACTACGGCATCCTGCGCGCGGGCGGCACGGTCGTGCCGATGAACGTGCTGCTGAAGGGCCGCGAGGTCAAGTTCTACCTCGAGGACCCGGAGGCGAAGCTGGTGTTCGCGTGGCACGACTTCGCCGAGGCGGCAGAGAAGGGCGCCGAGGAGGCGGGCACCGAGGTCGTCCTCGTCAAGCCGGGCGAGTTCGAGAAGCTGCTCGGCGAGGCCGAGCCGGAGCGCGAGGTGGTCGACCGCGACGGCTCCGACACCGCGGTGATCCTCTACACGTCGGGCACCACCGGCCAGCCCAAGGGCGCCGAGCTGACGCACGACAACATGCTCAAGAACGCGCAGACGATGCTCGCTCTGTTCGGCACCGACGACGACGACATCGTGCTCGGCGCGCTGCCGCTCTTCCACTCCTTCGGCCAGACGTGCTGCATGAACGCCTGCGCGATCTCCGGTGCGACGCTGACGTTCATCCCGCGCTTCGACCCCGCCAAGGCGCTCGAGATCATCGAGCGCGACCAGGTGACGGTCTTCGCGGGCGTACCGACGATGTACAACGCGATGCTCAACGACAAGTCGCGCGAGGAGCGCGACCATTCGTCGCTGAGGATCTGCTGCTCCGGCGGCTCGGCGATGCCCGGCGAGCTCATGCGCGGGTTCGAGAAGGCGTTCGACTGCATGATCCTCGAGGGCTACGGCCTGTCGGAGACCTCGCCCGTCGCCTCCTTCAACCATCCCGACAGGGAGCGCAAGGTCGGCTCGATCGGCACCCCGATCGAGGGCGTCGAGATGAAGGTCGTCGACGACGAGCGCCACGACGTCGAGCAGGGCGAGGTCGGCGAGATCGCCATCAAGGGCCACAACGTCATGAAGG
>JBDTMF010000186.1:0-8268 GCA_039934455.1 Solirubrobacteraceae bacterium | reverse complement strand
CCGGCGTCGCGGCGCGCCGCGACAAGGAGGGCCTCGTGTTGGAGCCCGGCGGCGAGCGGCTCGAGGTCCAGCGCGTGTTTTCGGTGCCGCGGCTCGTCGGACCGGCGATCGAGGGCCTGCCCGTCGACGATGAGGGGTTCATCATCGCCGGCGACGACGCGCGCGTGGAGGGCTGCGAGCGCACGTGGGCCGCCGGGGACGCCGTCGTCTCGCCGCTGAAGTTCGGGGGGCTCGCGACGCACCAGGCTCGGCGCGCCGCGGGCGCGATCGCTCGCCTGGCCGGGGTCGAGGACGCGCCCGACCCCGGCGAGCCGGTCGTCCACGGCCGCCTCCTGGTCGGTCGCCGCACGCGTCGGCTCCGAGGTCGCGGCGACGCGGAGGCGGCGCCGCTCTGGTGGCCGCAGGGCAAGGTCGCGGGCGAGTACCTGCCGCGGTGGCTCGCCGAGCACGGCGTCGCTCCCCCCTCCGTCGAAGAGCCTGCGGACGACGAGGGCATCACCGTCCACCGGCCGCTGCGTCATATGCAGGGACCCGAGCTCGAGTACCTGCGCGAGCTCGCGCGGGAGTTCGGCAGCGCCGACCCCGCCGCTGGTCCGTAGTCCTCCGCAGCGCGGGCGGTGCTCCACCCGGATGGCGCCGGCGGACGCCGGGCCTATCTTCGGGGCATGGCCATCTTCCAGACGGAGCTCCGCTCCTCGCTCACTCACACGACCATCGCCGACGCGATGAACCCGCGAGTGGTGATCTGCGACCCGGAGACCCGACTGTTCGCGGTGGCCGCGACCATGGCGGCGCAGGCGATCCACACCGTCGTCGTGACGTCCCCTCACGGTGGCCGCCCGCTCACCATCACCGCCCTCGATCTGCTCCGTGCCGCGATCGGCGGCGCCCTCGACCAGCCTGCCGGCGACATCGCCCGCGAGCCGTTCGCGACCTTCGCCCCGTCCGACACGCTGGAGCAGGCGGCCGCCGCGATGGCGACCCTCGAAGTCGACCACCTGCTCGCCGGCGAAGCCGACCGGGCCGAGCCCGAGGGCATGCTCTCGAGCTTCGACATCGTCTCCGTCGTCGCCGGTCGCGATCCGCGGCTGACCCGGACCATCCGCCCCGGCCCCGCGCGGGCGCTCGTGAGCGCGTCGCGCCTGTCCGCCACCACCGTCGGGGCGGCCATGCACCCCGGGGTGATCACGAGCCTGCCCGAGACGCCGCTGCGCGAGCTGGCCGTGCGGATGGCCGACCTGCGCGTCCACTGCATCGCGGTGTCCGGCGTCGGCCGCCACGCCGACGGGGACGAGCACCTCGTCTGGGGGCTGGTGAGCCACATGGACGTCGTCCACGCCGCGCACCGCGGCACCCTCGCGACGCCCGCGGGCGAGTGGGCGACGACCGCGCCGCTCGCACTGCCCGAGGACGCCACGCTCGAGCGCGCCGCAGAGCTGATGGTCGGCCACGACGTGGCGCATGTGGTGTCGGTCGGGCGCTCGGGGATGCCCTCGGGCATCGTCTCGACGCTCGACGCGATCCGGATCCTCGCCGCGGGCTGATCAGGCCATGCAGACGATGAGCCCACTGGACGCGTCCTTCCTCCACGTCGAGGACGACGTGAGCCACATGCACATCGGCTCGGTGGGCATCTTCGAGGGGCCTGCCCCGGACCACGCGTCCGTCCTCGCGGCCGTCGGCGCGAAGCTCCCGCTCGTCCCCCGCTACCGCCAGAAGGTCCGCTTCCTCCCGCTCGCCCTCGGCCGTCCGGCGTGGGTCGACGACCCGCACTTCAACCTCGAGTATCACGTCCGCCAGACCGCCCTCCCCGGCCCGGGAGGCGACGAGGAGCTCCGCAACCTCGTCGGACGCGTGATGTCCCAGCCGCTCGACCGCGCCAAGCCGTTGTGGGAGATGTGGATCGCCGAGGGCCTCGACGCGGGCCGCTGGGCCCTGATCTCCAAGGTCCACCACTCGATGGTCGACGGCGTCTCGGGCACCGATCTGATGAGCATCCTGCTCGACGGCGAGCGCGATCCGGAGGCACAGCCGCAGGTCCTCTGGCACGCCGAACCCGAACCCGGCTCAGTCTCGCTGGTCGCCGCGGCCCTCGTCGGCGCCCCGGGCAGCGGCGCGCGCACCCTCCTCGCCGCGGCGCGCCACCCGCGGCGCGTGGCCGGCCGCGTCGCGGACCTGTCACGCGGGATGGTGAGCATGCGCGGACTGCTGCGCCCGGGACGCGGCACGTCGCTCAACGGCCCGATCGGCCCGCACCGCCGCTGGGACTGGGCGCGCGGGCGGCTCGCCGACGTCAAGACGATTCGGCGGGCGCACGGGGGCACCGTCAACGACGTCGTGCTCGCCGTCATCACGCGAGGCTTCCGCGAGCTGCTGCTCTCCCGCGGCGAGCCGGTGGACGGCGAGGTCGTGCGCACGCTGGTGCCCGTGTCGGTGCGCGCCGCGCACGAGCACGGCACCTACGACAACAAGGTCTCCGCCATGTTCGCGGAGCTGCCGGTCGGCGCCGCCGACCCGCTCGAGCGGCTCAGGCTCGTGCGCGCGCAGATGGAGGACCTCAAGGAGTCCCACCAGGCCGTCGGCGGGGAGGTCCTCACCTCATTGGGCGGCTTCGCGCCGGCGATGCTGCTCGCCGTCGCCGGACGGCTGGCCACGCGCGCGCCCCAGCGCAGCGTCAACACGGTCACCACGAACGTCCCGGGACCGCAGCACGCGATGTACCTCACTGGGCGGCGCATGCTCGAGTGCTTCCCGTTCGTCCCGCTCGCCGGGCACGTCCGCGTCGGGGTGGCCATCTTCTCCTACGACGGCGCCCTCGACTTCGGCGTCACCGGCGATTACGAGACCGCACCGGACATCGCCGTCCTCTGCGGCGGCATCGAGCAGGGGATCCAGGAGCTCCTCGACCTGGCCGGCCCCCTGGGAGCCGATCAGAAGACCGCCGTGACCGTCTGACTCAAGGCTGGACCCGCGCCGACTCGGCCTCGAACCGCGCCGCGGTCGCGGCGGTGAGCTCGGCGTCGCCCAGACGGCGCCGGATGCGGCCGAACGCGATCAGCCCGAAGAACACGGGCAGCCCGAGCTGGAACACGCGATAGGCGAGGACCGCCGCCGTCGCCGGCGCCGCCGGGGCGCCGTAGACCACGAGCATCCCGATCAACCCGCCCTCGGTGCCCCCGAGGCCGCCGGGGGTCGGGAGGAGGGCGCCCACCTGACCGAGGGTGTAGGCGAGGACGAACGCCGCGATCGGCGGCCCCTCCCCGCCGAAGGCCTGGAACGAGGTGCCGAGGGCGGCGATCGCGAAGCCGAGGTAGCCGGCGCAGCCGCCGATGACCAGCGGGTCGCGCGCCCGCAGGAGCACGAAGCTCTCCTGGACGCCGTCGCGCAGGAGGGAACCGAGGCGCCGCGCCCACCGGGACAAGAAGCCCCGCGCCTCCGACGGCTCGCCGACGGGCAGGCGCGCGAGCGCGGCGACCGCGGCCACGGCGGCGACCGCCAGGCCCGCGGGCAGCAGCGTGCCGACCCAGGACGTCCCGTCGGTCGGCAGGAGGCCGAGGCCGCCCGCGGTCCCGGCGAGCGCGATCGCGACGAAGCTGGCCGCGCTCGTGAGCAGGAAGAGCGCGGCCGAGCGCGGCGTGGCGACCGCGGACGGGACGCCCGCGCGCCGCATCACGAGCGCGCCGAGCGCGGGCCCGCCGATGCCGCCGGTCGGCAGCAGGACGTTGCTGCCCTGTTCGGCCATCCCGAGGGTCCAGCTCGCGCCCCAGTCGGGCTGCCGCGACAGCGTCCCGCGAACGGCCGCGACGTAGCTCAGCGTCGCGGCGAACACGCAGGCGAACGTGATGACCAGCCAGCCCGGCTCCGCCCGGTTGAAGCGGTCGCGCACGTCCTGGAGCCCGGGGAGCACGCTGACGGCGAGCGCGAGCGCGGCGACGAGGACCAGCAGGCCGAGCACCCGCCGGATGAGCGCGCGGGAGCCCGGGACCTCCTGCGGTTCAGTCGGGGACGAGCTCGCCATCGATCGCCGGCGGGGTCTAGCTGCGGGCGGCGAGGACCCGCTCGAGGAGATCGACGTACTGGCCGAGGTGCCGAGGGCCGAGGAAGAGATCGCGGACCCGCTCGCGTGCGGCTTCGCCGATGCGCTCAGCCGCGTGCGGGTCGCGGAGCAGGATGCTCACCTGCTCGCCGAAGGCGCGCAGGTCGAGGGGGTCGACCAGGCACCCGGTGCGGCCGTCCTCGATCTGGTCCTGGATCCCGCCGACCCGCGTCGCCACCACGGGACGTCCCTTCCACATCGCCTCCGCCACCGTCAGGCCGAAGCCCTCGGCGAGGCTCTTCTGGGCGACGATGTCCGCGCGGCGCTGCAACGCGTTGACGATCACGGCGTTCTCCTCGGCGTCCTCCATCGGCAACAGCGCCAGGTGGACGCGGCGGCGCACATCCGGCGGCAGGTCGCGCCAGGCGGCCTCTGCCTCGGCGAACACGTCGGCGCCCTCCGGGTCGTCCGTGACGGCGCGGACGTCCGGCCCGGCCAGCAGCAGGTGCGGCTCCTGCTCAGCGTGCACGTGCTCGGCGAACGCGGCCATCACGCCCAGCGGGTCCTTGAGCCTGTCCCAGCGCGACACCTGCGCGAGCAGGGGACTGTCGAGCGCCAGTTCCTGCTCCTCGATCATCTCTGCCTGCCGCTCGACGAAGCCGACGCTGCCGTCGAGACGCTCGAAGCTCGCGCGATGCCGGTGCGGCGGCCCGGCCGCCAGCCCGGCGGCACGCAGTACGGCGGTGACGCCGGTGAACGACATCGCCTGGTTCTTCGGCGAGAAGGCGTCGATCGACGGCGGGATGACGCTCACGCGCGCATGGTCGAGGCCTTCCCACGTGAACACCTCGCGCGAGAACACATACGCGTCCGCCTCGCCCAGGTAGGGCGTGAGAAAGCGCCAGGCCTCGCGCGCGATGTCATTGGGGAGATCGAGACCGATGTGCGCGCGCCAGATCACCGGGACATCGGTCGCGGCGCGGATGGCGGGCAGCATGCCGGCCGTCTGCGGGTCGTGAAGGATCACGACATCGTCGGGCCCGAGCATCTGCACCAGCGCCGCGGCGTTGACCGCACAGCGGCGCTCGTACGCGGCGCGTTCCGCCTCGCCGAGCGGCCCGCCGTCGCCCGGCGCACCGTGGAGGCGGTTGTGCAGGCGTTTCGTGATGCGGAAGAACTCGGGGTCGCCCTCCACGACCACCCAGCGACCGTTGAGCCCCGCCCCGCGGATGTAGCCCATCAGCGAGCGCAGCATCTCCGCCACGCCGCCCCCGAAGGCGGTCGAGTTGACGTTCCAGATCGCGTTGGAGCCGAGCAGCTCGTGCCCGCGCGCGAGCGTGTGCTCGAACGCCGCCATCCCATTCGCGGTCAGCACCTCGGCGAAGCGCTCGGTGCTCAGCGGCGTGACCTCGACTTCTTCCAGCGACAGGACGGATTCGGCCATCGTCTTCACCCCTTGATTCGGGAAGTCTGCCCCGCCCACTCGCGCTCGCGGAGCTCGAACTTCGGGACCTTGCCGGTCGACGTCTTGGGCAGCTCGTCCAGGAAGGCCACGGCCTTGGGCGCCTTGTAGCGGGCGATGGCGGAGCGCACGTGGTCGATGAGCTCCTGTTCGCCGGCCTCCCGGCCGGGCTTGAGCACCACGAAGGCCTTGGGCCGCTCGCCCCACTTGTCGTCGGGCACCCCGATGACCGCCACGTCCAGCACGGCCTCGTGCGTGAGGAGCGTCTGCTCGATCTCGACGGTCGAGATGTTCTCCCCGCCGGACACCACCACGTCCTTGGCGCGGTCGCGGAGCTGCACGTAGCCGTCGGCCTGCATGACCCCGAGGTCGCCGGAGTGGAACCAGCCGCCGTTGAACGCCTCAGCCGTCGCCGCCTCGTCCTTGAAATAGCCCTTCATCACGTTGTTCCCGCGCATGACGATCTCGCCCATCGTCGCGCCGTCGGCCGGCACGTCGTTCATCTCCTCGTCCACCACGCGCAGCCGCTCGGCCTGGATCATCCCCACGCCCTGGCGGGACAGGAGCGCCGCGCGCTCATCCACGTCGAGGCCCTCCCAGCCCTCCTGCCACTGACACAGCGCGTAGGGGCCGTAGGTCTCCGTCAGCCCGTAGACGTGCACGACGCGCGCGTTGAGGCCCTCACACTGCGCGATCGTCGTCGGGCTCGGCGGCGCGCCGGCCGTGGTTACGACCAGCGGTCGCTCGAGGGGACGCGCCTCGTCCGCGCCGGCCAACGTGGTGAGCACCATGGGCGCGCCGTTGAGGTGCGTGACCTGCTCCTGCTCGAGAAGCTGCCACATGCGGTCCCCGCGCACCGCGCGCAGGCACACGTGGCGGCCGCCGATCGCGGTCACCGCCCACCCGGTGCACCAGCCGTTGCAGTGGAACATCGGGAGCGTCCACAGGTAGACGGAGCCCGGTCCGTGCTCGGAGTGGAGCACCTCGCCGAGGCTGTTCAGATAGGCGCCACGGTGGCTGTACATCACGCCCTTGGGCTTGCCGGTCGTGCCCGAGGTGTAGTTGATCGTGATCGTGGCCAGCTCGTCCTCGACCGCCCAGTCCAGCGGCTCGTCGGATCCACGCTCGAGCAGGTCCTCGTAGCTGGGGCCGTCGGGCGTCTCCGGGACGTCGAGCTCCGCGACCGGGTCGGTGACAGTGACGATCTCCCGGACCGTCGCGAGCTCGTCGCGCACCGGGTCGACGATCGAGCGCAGCTCCGAGTCGACCACCAGCAGCTTCGCCCCGGAGTGGTCGCAGATGTAGCGCACCTCCTGAGCCGCCAGGCGCGAGTTGATCGCCACCAGCACCGCTCCGGCCAGCGGAACCGCGAAGTGCGCGATCAGCAGTTCGGGGATGTTCGGGCACAGGTAGGCGACGCGGTCGCCGGCCTCGATCCCCGACGCCTGCAGCGCCCGCGCAAGACGGGTGGCCTCGCCGGCGAACTCGCGATACGTCGTGCGGCGATCACCGTGGACGATCGCGACCTTGCCCGGGTACACCTCGGCCGAGCGCTCCAGGAAGCGCAACGGCGTCAGCTGGCTGTGCGAGGCGGCGGACATCCCGATTCACATGTCGAGGCCGCCGTTGACGCCCCAGATCTGCCCGGTGATGTAGCCGGAGGCGTCCTGGGCGAGGAAGGACACGAGGCGGGCGATCTCCTCAGGCTGCCCCATCCGGTTCGCGGGGATCTTCTCGAGCATCTCGGCGACCATGAACGGGGGGATCGTGGCGACCATGTCGGTCTCGATCAGCCCCGGCGTGACGACGTTGACCGTCACGCCCATCCCGCCTTCGAGCTTGCCGGACATCCGGAGCGTGAACGCGGCCTCGCGGGCGAGCGTCTTCGTGAGCCCGAACAGCCCGGACTTCGAGGCCGTGTAGTTCGCCTGGCCGATGTTGCCGATCTCGCCGGTGATCGACGAGATGTTGATGATGCGGCCCGAGCCCCGCTCGAGCATGTGGGCAAGCGTCGGCTTGACCATGTAGAAGGCCCCCGACAGGTTGACGCGCAGCACCTTGTGCCAGTCGTCGATGGACATCTTCGAGATCGGCTTGTCGACGGTGACCCCCGCGTTGTTGACGAGGATGTCGAGGCGGCCGTGCTCCTCGATCACCTCGGCGACGACGCGCGCGCAGTCCTCCGCGTCGCCCACGTTGCCCTGATGCAACGTCAGCGTGCCGCCGTCGGTCTCGACGGACTGGCGCAGTTCGTCGGCCCGCTCGCGGTTCGACGAGAAGCCGGCCGCGACGACCGCGCCCTGCGCGGCGAGGTTCTGGGAGATTGCCGCGCCGATCCCGCGGGTTCCCCCCGTGACCAGGGCGACTCGTCCCGCGAGCTCCTTGCCGGGCTGGGCGGTCTGCGGGCTGGAATCTGTGTGGATAGCCATGTTTGCGTCCTCTTTCGTTTGCTAGTTGAGCCGCTCGACGATCATGGCCTGTCCCATCCCGCCGGCCACGCACATCGTTTCGAGCCCGAGGCTGCCCTCGACGGCGTCGAGGTTGTTGAGCAGGGTCGTCATGATCCGCGCGCCGGTCATCCCGAACGGGTGGCCCAGCGCGATCGCGCCGCCGTGGATGTTGAGCTTCTCCGGGTCGATGCCGAGCTGGTCGCGGCAGGGCACGCATTGCGCCGCGAACGCCTCATTCATCTCGACCACGTCGATGTCCTCGATTGTCAGGCCGGCCTGCTCGAGCACCGCCCTGACCGCCAGGATCGGGCCGAGGCCCA
>JBDTMF010000185.1:0-8471 GCA_039934455.1 Solirubrobacteraceae bacterium | reverse complement strand
GGATTCATGTCGCTTGCCTGCCGCTCACCTCGCCCGAGGAGAACGCCGCGATGGTCAACGCGATCCAGCGCCAGGCCGCGGTCGTGGTCAAGAAGAGCCTTCAAGAAGGGTTTGGCCTCGGAGTGACCGAGGCGATGTGGAAGGCCCGTCCCGTCGGCGCGAGAGCAGTCGGCGGTCATCTCGAGCAGATCCAGCATCTGCACAGCGGACTGCTGGTCCAGGACCCCTACAAGGCGCGTAGGCCTTCTGCGAAGACCGGCTTGCGTTGGTCGGACGAGCCGCGCATCGATCGCCGAGGCGTTCCGCTCCTCAGGATGGGGCGGAAGTGCCAGATCACTCCGCGGCCAGGGCCTGGAGGGGTGCCTCGACACCCCGGGGCAGCACAATCACGGGGCAGCGTGCCTCGGCCGCGACGCGACGCGACACGGCGCCGCGCAGCCTCGTTCGTAGCGGCATAGGCCACCCCGTTGGTGGTCAGGCCTCCTCCGGCCTCCCAGCCAAGGGCTCGTCGGTGCGCACGATGAGGACGCTGCAGGGTGCGTGGTGGGAGACCTTGTCCGGCACGCTGCCCAGAAGGAACCGCGACGCGCGGCGCATGCCCTTGCCGCCGACGACCAGGAGGTCGGCGTCCTGCTCCTCGGCGACGGCGATCAGCGCCTCGGCGGCGTCATCGCGCCGCGCGTGCGTGATGGCCTCGAGCCCTCCGGCGCGGGCGGCCCGCGTCGCTGCCGCCAGCACCGCCTCGGCGTCAGAGGGGGCCCGGAGGGCGCCGTAGGCGCTGACCACGTGGAGCGCCGCTCCCAGGGCCGCGGCGAGCTCCAGCGCAACGGCCAGCGCCTTGCCGGCCGGCTCGGAGCCGTCCGTGCCGGCCACGATCGTCCGGATCGGGCGAACGGGTCCCACCGGTGGGCGCGGCGAGGACTCCACGTTGACGGCGACGTGCTCGGCGAGCGCCTTCGCCGGGACCAGACTTCCCGCCGCCGCCGCTCGCAGCGCCCGCGCGAGCTGCACGCCCATCCCGCGTTTGGGGGGCAGCTCGATGACGAGCTCGACCACGCCGGTGTCAGAGTGCCGCTGCGTGTCGCCGGCGCCCGTGGCCAGCGCGAGCGCGTTCGGGTTGTCGCTTTGGACGAGCGCGCTGAACCGGCGCACGCCCTCGCGCCGCGCGTCATACGTCAAGCGGTCAAGCAGCGCACGGCCCAGGCCGCGCCGCTGCCAGTCATCGACGACGGTGACCGCGAGCTCGGCGACCTCCGCATCGTCGCTCGAGCGAATGTAGCGTGCGACGCCCAGCGCCTCCCCACTGGAGGGGTCGATCGCGATGATCGCCTCGTGGTCTTTATGGTCGACGTCAACGAAGTAGGCAAGTTCGGTCGGAGACAGCTCGCTCTTCGTTGTGAAGAACCGCCGGTACCGCGACTCCTCGCTCAGACGATCAAACGCGGCGGCCAACAGCGGTCCGTCCTCGGACGCGATCGGGCGCAGCGTCGAACGCGCACCGTCGCGCAGCGTGACCGTACGGCGCCGAGACGAGGACAACATTGCGTGATCAGCGTAAGCGTACGTGCGGGCCGCGGTCGCCGGGCCGATGTGCTTCGACGACCGCAGGCGACCGGGCGCAACGATCGGAACCGCCGCTCGCGCCCCCGCCGGTGGGACCGCAGGCATCCGGGAGTGCTGCTCTGGCACCGGCCGGCCGGCGGCGCCCGTCTCTTCGCGCGCTCGATCGCGGCGCGCGCGTTGTCCGGAGTCGTCGTAAGCGAGGTGCGCGGCCCGGCGGGCACGCATCCCGGCATCGTGAGGGCAGCGATGCTGCGCCTGCAAGCGTGCCTTACGGTTTGGGAGCTATGGCGAGCGCCGCCCCAAGCGTCCAGGTTGTCGCTGAGACCGACATCGTGCTCCGTGACGGCTCCACGATGCACGTGCGGCCCTCGACGATCGAGGACGTGGCGAGGTTGCGCGCCTTCCTCGAGTCGTTGTCGGAGCGGTCGCGATGGTTTCGCTTCTTCAGCGCCGGCATCAACCTCGACGCGGCCGCGCGCAGCGCCGCGGCTCCCGACGATGGGCTCGCCCTGATCGCGCTGCGAGGGACCACGGTCGTCGGTCATGGCACCTACATGCGCGAGCCCGACCGGCGGGCGGAGGTCGCCTTCGCGGTGGCCGATGCCTGGCACGGCCACGGGATCGCCACCGTGCTGCTCGCGCATCTCGCCCATGCCGCGTCGGCGGCGGGGATCGAGACGTTCACCGCGACCGTCCTGTCGGGCAATCACCGGATGCTCGGGGTGTTCCACGAATCGGGGTTCCTGGTCTCTGCCCGCCGGTCTGAGGGCGCGATCGAGATCGAGTTCCCGACGTCGCTGTCGCGGGCTGCGCGGCGGCGCTTTGAGGAGCGCCAGCGCGAGGCCGACGTCGCCTGCGTGGGGCACGTTCTGCGCCCGACTTCGGTCGCGGTGATCGGGGCGTCCTGGCAGCCCGGGACCGTGGGCGGGGAGGTCGTGCGCAACCTGCTTGCCGCGGGGTTCTCGGGGCCGCTGCACCTCGTCAACGGACGCGGCGGAGAGGTGGCGGGGCAGCCGACGATCCCGACGATCGCCGACATCGAGGGCGAGGTCGAGCTCGCCGTTATCGCCCTGCCGGCGAGTGCGGTCCTGGTCGCCGCGCGAGCCTGCGCCGCGAAGGGTGTGCGCGCCCTTGTGGTCCTGACGGCGGGCTTCGCGGAGGTCGGTCCCGCGGGGCGGGCGCGCCAGGACGAGCTGCTCGCTGTCTGCCGGGGCGCGGGCATACGGATGGTGGGCCCCGACTGCCTCGGCGTGGCGAGTCCGCGTCCCGAGATCGCCCTCAACGCGACGGTCGCACCCGACGCGCCCACGCCCGGCGACATCGGCTTCGCCACGCAGAGCGGCGGGTTCGGGATCGCGGCGATCCACGCAGCGGCAGCGCGCGGCATCGGGTTCTCGTCGTTCGTCTCGATGGGCAACAAAGCCGACCTCTCCGTCAACGACTTCCTCGAGTACTGGGAGCAGGATCCCGACACCGCGGTCATGCTGCTCTATCTGGAGTCGTTCGGGAACCCGCGCAGGTTCGGGCGGGTGGCGCGGCGGGTCACCACGACCAAGCCGATCGTGGCGGTCAAGAGCGCTCGGACTGCCGGCCGGCGCGCGCCGTCGTCGCGCACCGGCGCGCTGCTGGCGGCGGCGGACGTGACCGTCGACGCACTGTTCGCGCACGCCGGTGTGCTGCGGGCCGAGACGGCGGGGGAGATGTTCGACGTCGCGGGGCTGCTCGCGCGCCAGCCGCTCCCGCGCGGCGACCACGTCGCGGTACTCACCAACACCGGCGGGCTGGGGATCCTCTGCGCGGACGCCTGCGAGGCGGCGGGACTGCACGTCCAGCCGCTCTCCGAGGGCACGCGGAAACAGCTCCGCGAAGGGCTGCCGGCCGAGGCCTCGACCGCGAACCCGGTGGACATGACCGCGGCGGCGAGCGCCAAACAGTACGAACGATCGCTGCGCATCCTGCTCGCCGACGACGCCGTCGACGCGGTCGTGACGATCTTCGTACGCCCGCTGGCCGCGCGCGCGGCCGAGGTCGCCCGCGGCATCGCCGCCGCGGCGGAGGGCGCCGACCGGCCCGTACTCGCCGTCTGGCTCGGCGCTGATGCGCCCGCGCCCGCCGACACAGGTGCCGTCCCGCGCTTCACCACACCCGAGGAGGCGGTACGGGCGCTGGCCCACGCGGTCCGCCACGCGCGTCGCCGGGCGGCGCCGCCTGACCCGCCGTTCGAGCCGGCCGACGCCGACCCGGCGAGGGCGGCGACGATCGTCGCCGCGGGCCTGGGGCGTGGCGGAGGCTGGCTGGAGCCGCAGGACGTTGAGCGCCTGCTTCGCTGCTGGGGCATCCCCGTGGTGGCGAGCCGGTTCGCCGGCTCCGCGCAAGCCGCGGGTCGCGCCGCCGCAGAGCTCGGCGAGCCTGTCGCGCTCAAGGCGGTGGCGCCCGGCCTCTTTCATAAGAGCGACGCGGGAGCGGTTCGCCTCGGGCTGGCCGGGTCGACGGCGGTGCGCCGCGCCGCCGACGCGATGGCCCGGCAGCTCGAGGCGGCCGGGACGCCGATCGAAGGCTTCCGAGTCCAGCTGATGGCCCCGGAGGGACCGGAGTTGATCATCGGCGCCGTCGGCGACCCAGCCTTCGGCCCGCTCGTCGCCTGCGGCGCCGGCGGGGTCGCCGTCGAACTGCTGGGCGACGTCCAGGTCAGGCTCGCGCCGCTCGGCCCGCGCGAAGCCGACAGCATGCTGCACGCGCTGCGGACATTCCCGTTGCTCGACGGCTACCGCGGCCGCCCGCGAGCCGACCTCGACTCCGTGCGCGACCACGTCATGCGCGTCGCTGCGCTCGTCGCCGCGCACCCAGCCGTCGTAGAACTCGACCTCAATCCGGTCATCGCGACACCCGAAGGCGCACTCGTCATCAACGCTCGCGTCCGGGTCGACGCCCCGGGCCCTGCCGCGCCGTTCCCCTCACTCATCAACGCCTGAGTCGTGGGGGCGCCGAACTTCTTGTCGAGGACGACGTAGCGCCCCCGGGGGCCAAGGGTGGACGGCGTGGCTGAAGTAGCGGCGGACGGGCTCATCGACACCCGCGAGCAGGTCCGAGGTGAAACGGCGCGCAGGGACAGGGGCGGTCGTCACGATCGGTCGGCGGCTGGCCGCGGCGTCGTCGGCGTCGAAGGAACGAGGGCCATGAGGGGCAGGTCGCGTCTGGCCGTGCGCGCGGCACGCTCCAGGTAGCGGTTGGCGGCCGTCAGCCGTTGCCACAGCACCGCGCGTTCTTGACCGGCCGCCTCCTGCGCCCGGACGTCGAAGCTGCGTGCAGCGACCTGGACTCGGGCGTGCGGGTTGGCGCGCAGGTTCAGATACCAGGCCGGGGGGCGCGCGGCGCCGGCGTTGGAGGCCACGACGACGAACGTGTCGCCGTCGGCCAGGTACTGCACCGGCGTGGTGCGGGTCCGCCAGGAGCGGCGCCCGGTGGTCTGCAGCAGAAGGACGGGCTGACCGCCCATGCGCCCGAGGACCCGTCCGCCCCAGCGCCGATACACCCAAGCGTGCAGTCGCGTCATGCGGCGTGTCATACGGCGGGCACCGCTTCGCTGTCAGGAGCGCTCGCACCCGACAGGCTGGCGCCGCTCGCGGCGGCGCCCTCAGTCGCCGCCGCGGCGGCAGGGCGGTTGGGAACTGACTTGGCGCGGCGGCGGAGGCCGGCGAACTGCTTGAGCTGCATGATCCAGTGCGCCGGGTCCCAGAACAGCCAGTTGGCGACCGCGATGGGCGCGTGCGGTTTCCCGCGCGCCTTGCCGGTCACGACCAGCCGCGTGTGCCCGTCGACGGTCGGCCGTAGGAAGAAGCCCCATGTGCTGTCGCTGTACGCGCGCGGCAGTCCGTCCGCGGGGTCGAAGTTGCGCGCCGCTGGGACGGTTACCGAGGCCCGCAGCACGAGCGCCCGTTCGGGGACCAAGAGCGCGACGTCGAACCAGCGGCTGGCGTCGGGGGTCGAAGCGATGCGGTCGCCCTCTTGCAGGTTCTGCCAGTGCGGGTAGATGCGGTTGGCGCTCGGTCGGCCGCCGTTGTCGAGGCGGTCGAAGCTGTAGAACCCGGCGCGGTCGCAGCCCATCTGCACCAGCCACGGCCAGACGCGCTCCGGCGGCGCCGCGATGGTGGTCGCCATCGCGCCATACCGACGGCCGCCGGGGATGAGGTCATCTCCGGGATAGGTCGCCGTGCGCTCCTCGTCGCTCGTACCGAGCCACTGGATATGGGGACGCAGGACCGCTGCGTAGACCGCGAGAGCGCCCGCGGCGCCGGCACCCACCCACTTCCGGCGCGCGGTAGTGCGCATGCGACGGTCTCCTGGGTCGCGGAGCCGGCTTCGTTGTGGCCCTCCGCCCGTCGACAACCAGGCGGTCTGCACTGCGCGACGCGAATCGTTGCCCATGGCGATCACGCTCGCTTACGGCGGTGTGTCCGCAGTGCGATCGCCGCGGCGGCGATGGCGCCCGCGCCCATGATGAGTCCCGCCCAGAGGAGAGTGTCCTTCATCGCGCCACCGAGGTCCTCGCCCACCGCGAGCTTGGCACTGGCTTCGGCCGGCGCCCCGGCGGATACGGTGTAGCGCCCGGCTGTGCCGGTGTCGAAGCTGCCGACGGCCTTGGCGACCAGACCGGCGCGGTCATAACGTAGGTCGCCTCGATAGGCCGTCACAGCAACCCGTCGACCTGAGGGGTCGAGAACGCGAACGTCAAGCCGGTCCAGCGACGGCTCCCCGGTCCCTTCGTAGTAGATGACCAGCTTGCCGGATGCGGTGAGGGGGATGGTCGTGGCGCCGGGCAGCGACACTCGCGCGAAGTCGTCAGGCGAGCTGATGACGTCGAAGGTGCGAGCGGCGGCCCAGCCGCCGGCTGCGATGAGCGCGACGATCGCGATCGCGGCAGCGAGCCAGTAGCCGAGCGGAACGCGACGCTTGCGCGCGTCGTGTGGAGCCGGTGCGAGCAGAGCGTCGTGGGAGGCTGCGGTCGTTGTCATGGCGATGTCCTCTGATCGGGGCCGGCGGCGTGCCATCGGGTCATTCGGGTGATCAACGCGGGTGTCGGGGCGGTCTCGGCCGGCACCGTGTCGGACACCGGCTCCTCCTGTGGGGACTCGGGAGAGCGTCGTACCAGCCTGGCGAGGCGCAACACGGCGGTGACCAGCAGCATGGTGGCGAGGAGGACGATCATGTTGATCGGAGCAGCCGCGGCCGCAGGCGACGCGAACACCAAGACGAGAAGCAGCGACGCAACGGCCCCGAGCAGCCGGAGCACAGCAAGGAGGGGACGGCGCGCAGGCCGCGGCCGCACTACGCAGCCCGGCTGCGTTCGGTCTCTGCCGGTAGTCGGAATGTCGCGGATCGAGGTCATCGGTGCGAGCGTATGCGGCTTGCGTGCACCGGCCATCCGTGCTTCACCGTACGCGGCCTCGTACTCCCTACGGGGGACGGACGGAAGACGCGCGCCGCCCACTCGCCCCGGTTAGGGGCGGTCTTTGATGCCGCGCAGCATTCAACGTCACGGCCGGTGCCGCGACGGCCAGGATGTAGGGCCGGACCCAGGTCCAAGCCAGTACCGCCACCGCTCAGCGGCGCGGCGGTTCGTACGCAACAATCCGCCGGGCACACGACTGCCGGCCGAGGTGGGCCAGAACCCCGGTCACGCGTGCGCCAATTCCGGCTCGGCGCGGCGCGCCGGTCGGTTGGCCTCGGGGTGCGACGGCGCGTCGTCACGGCCGAGCCGCCCGCCGGTGAGCTTGATCAGCAGCCCGACCGCGGCCCAGATGGTCACGGCGCTGAGACCGAGCACGAGGATGTACTCCCAGCGTTGCAGAGCCTGCTCGGCGCGCAGTGCGGCCGAGGCCATCGCGACGTTGAAGCAGGCGTGCAGAAGGATGCACAGCAGCACGCTGCCGGTCTTGTTGATCAGGTACGTGTAGGCGAAGGCGTACCCGACGATGCTGAGCAGCGTGAGCGCGGCGAGCACGACCACGCCGCCGGTGCCCAGGCCGTGGCTGGCGTCGTCGGTGGCGAACAGGATGGGCAGGTGCCAGGGCGCCCAGAGCAGGCCGAGCACCAGCGTGGACCGCACGGGCGAGAATCGATCCTGAAGACGCGGCAGGGCAAAGCCCCGCCAGCCCGGCTCCTCGTTGCCGCCGAAGAACAGGGCGGTCAGGAGCAGCGAGGGCAGGAACGCGATGAGGCGGTTATCGAGGAGCGACCAGTCGAGCGCGTTGCCGAACAGCGCGAACTCGGCCGTGACGAGAACCGCGAGCGCGATCGGGACGCCGATCGCGAAGAGATACCACCGGAGCGCCACCCGCCAATGGAAGAGCCCGCTAAACCAGCTCCTCACGGAGTCCCCCAGGATGTGCGTCATCGTCGCCGCCGCGACCAAGGGCCCGAATCCACCGAGGACGAAGAACGCCAGGCCCACTCCATCGCGGTAGCCCAGCGCCGGTACCGACCAGAACACCCACGAGAACGCGAACGCGAGGACGAAGTACGACCTCAAGGGGTGGCGGATGGCATATGCGGTCAATGGCATGACGGATCCCTTCTTGCCCCTACGAGCGGCTCGCGATGCCGGCTGGTGCCGGCAACGTCGAGCAGCGTACGTCGCGTCCGGCGCGGCGCCATCGGGGGCTTCCCGAGCTCACAGGACGGACAAGTACTGCCTTTCGTCGCTCCGATCGTGGTCGGTCCCAGCCGTGGGCGACCGCAGTCGTAACAGTCCACACCCTGCTGCGCCGCTGATCTCAGAAAGCTCGACAGCCGACACGCTGCCGCTCATCGCGCGCGAAGCGGCGGTGCGCGTTGTGCCGGCCCGGCGCATCCGTACTCGCCTACGCCCCCGGCGGACTTCGTCAGTCCGATGACCTGGGGACTGGAGG